>CANCVE010000170.1 GCA_947381435.1 Chitinophagaceae bacterium | reverse complement strand
AAAGGTACAGAATTGTAAAGGATGAATGCAGGTTAAGAAAAAACAAATATCCGTACAAGATATTTGCCATTTGTGCCGCCTTGCATAACTTTAGGGTGGAAAGAAAGCCGTTTAATTACCCTGTAATTAAACTGACATAAACTCTAATACAAAAAACGTTGGTATTTCAGTTAAAACAATTTGATATATAGCAGTATTATTTGAAGTCTGGCTAGTACAGGCCGACCTATATTTTAAATTAATTGAAGTTGTAAATGTTCGTTTATGTAAGTTGCTCCTATATTTAATCTATCATAATGTTCTTTTTTGTAAAAAACACATCACTGATTTCATTTTTCTCTATCTCCTCTATCTTTTCGGCTAGGTTATATCTTTGAAGCGGTGCATCATCTGTAACAAAAACAATAACGGGTACAGTATAGGGCACATTTGCATCATACTCCTTCATAAGAGAAGTAAGATCTTCTTCTTTTATCATGCCAGTGTTTTTATAAAACTTCCAAAGTGTTGGTGGGGTTACTTCTCCCATGTAAAGGTGAATCATAATTTTCCCCGCATCTATTACTTGCAAATGTTTCATTAGGGTATTACTATCTAGGGCATGTTGCGTTGCGGATAGGGTAGGGAGTACTTTATTTTTAAAGCTATCAATCCCATTGGTTTCCTTGTTGCAAGCTATTGCCCATTCTTCCATGGCAGTTTTAAAGGGGATGATTTCATTTTCCAGTTGATGCTTTATGGCAGTCAATTCGGTTGTGGTAGCAAATAATTGATTGGTGAGGGTAAGGCATTTAATGAGGTATGGTTTATTTTCTTCAATCAGGTTTATATCTGTAATGGCATCACAATCATAGTTGTCTGTCGTATAAAACGTGAGAGGCATTAACCAAATAGAGGTGTCAATTGCATTTAAGGGAGCCTTATTTCCAAGCACCTTCATAACATTTAGGTATTTATTATCTGGCATTTTTGTTTCGATAGTTTGATGATAAAATGAAAAAGTGTTTTCATTATACAATTCAAATAAGCCCTTGTAGCCAGCATTCTTTGCGTGATCCGATACACCGCCCATCCAACTATTAAGCGACTTTCGTAAGGTGTTTTCAAAGCTTTTGTACGCAATAAACAATTTGGTAGGTGCGTGTTTCATCTCTTTCATCTCCTTACCCATCTCCATGTAAGCATCAATAATCTGAATAAGTGCAGGGTCTTGTTTGTCTACATCGCGCAGAACAAGTTCGCACAATTGTGGTACGGTAAAGTTTTTTACTACGTAATCGAAAGTTATTAGAAAGGTACTCGACCCAATAATATTGGCAACATCACTTAAAAGGTAGGCTGTTCTAGCCTGAAATGCAAAGTGACTGTCTAATCCGCCGTTATTTGGAATATCTAATTGTATAAAATGCATAATACTATTTATGCAAGAGTAGTCTTTATAAAGTTGATTTGGATTTATATTAAATGAGGTTGCTTTATGTTGGATTTTATTTGTGTTAAACTTGATTTTATTAGATTAATTAACCAATCATCTTAAGGAAGGATTAATAAAGTAGCATCCTCATTATCATATTTTAAGTAAATAGTTTGAAATTCATTGACTAGTTGATTAACATGCAGGTACATGTAAAAGACACAAAGCCAGTTGCCGACTTTTTGAATAGAATGCGCTGAATGGTTGTACGCGTACTTTTCTCATTTGTACGTGACAAAATCCCATTTGTACGTGACAAAATCCTATTTGTACAAGTACAAATAGGATTTGTACTTGTAATTAGAAGAATGTAAAGAGAGTATAAAGCAGTTTGTGTAATGGGATCTAATTATTTTATTTCCATTTAGGAGCCATTTGTATTCAGCTATTTCTCTTTTACATGTGGCTCATGAAGTTGTATTGGATGTTTACTTTGTTTCCGCATTTTCATATTTAATAATTCTACCAGAAAAGAAAAGGCCATTGCGAAGTAAACATAATTTTTAAGGTGCAATAGTTCTGCCGACTCATGATCCCATCCTTCCACAATTAGTGTAAAGCCAATCATCACCAAGAAGGACATGGCCAACATCTTAATAGTAGGATGCTTCTGAATAAATTTAGCAATCAACGCACTAAAAAAGAACATCGCAATCATAGCCACAACAACTGCGGCAACCATTACGGCCAATACTTTAGCAGTTCCCCCAGCCGTAATGATACTATCAAAACTAAAAACCAAATCAATCAACATAATCTGAAATACAGCATTAGCAAACTTGAGGGGTTTCTTCGCAGCACCATTATTCAATTCTTCTTCTCCCTCTAGCTTTTCATGAATTTCTTTTACTGTTTTATAAATCAAAAACAAACCGCCTGCTAGCATTACCAAACTGGCAATATCAAATCCTTTATCGAAGAGGGTAATAACCGGCTTTCCCTTTTGTTTTAATAACCAACTCAGCCCCATCAATAACACTGTACGCATGGCAATGCCCGTAATCATCCATGCTAAACGCCCTTTAGGATGAAGGTTTTTAGGAAGTCGATTAATAATGATAGATACAAAGATGACATTATCGATACCTAAAACAATTTCTAGAATAACCAAAACAAGGAAACTGATAACATTTTCAGAACTAACGAGATGCTGCATGAAGTAATTTTAATTGGGCAAATATAGTTGCTAGTAAAAGGCAAATAGTAGGTGTGCTTTTTTATTACGACTATTGTTCAGTCCTAAAACTGTTCACTGATAACTGATTACTGTTCACTAACCACTTCTAGAATAAAAAATCTTACACCGAGTATTACATATTTATACTATTATTACACATGGTATTGTCCGTTTTATGGTTCAATTAATTTTATTATGAAGAAAAGTCTGTTGTTACTGTTGGTATTTGCTTATGCCGTTTCCTCCAAAGCCCAAATTGATAATTCCCCGATAGTGGGTGTGGGCAATGCGGTAAATCCATACAACTACACTATTGTTAAAGCCAAACAGTTTAAGAATGCCTCCGTTACTTGTGCGCATCCTTTGGCTAGCATGGTGGGTGCCGAAGTAATGAAACGCGGTGGTAATGCCTTCGATGCGGCTATTGCCACACAGTTGGTGCTTGCGGTGGTGTATCCCGAAGCAGGAAACATTGGCGGAGGCGGATTTATGGTTGCCCGCACTACATTAGGAAAAACTATTTCGATAGACTATCGCGAAACAGCCCCAAACAAGGCAACTCGGGATATGTATTTGGATAAGGATGGCAATGTAATTCCAAAATTATCATTGCAAGGTCATTTGGCATCGGGTGTTCCGGGTACGGTGGCTGGTTTATTTGAGACTTTTAAGTATGCCAGAAAGCCTTTTAAGTTTTTGATACAACCTGCTATAGATTTAGCCGAGTTTGGTTTTATAATATCCGAAAGTGAAGCTAAAGGGCTTAATAATACCAGAGAATCTTTTATTAAAAATAGTACGGGCCCTAGTGCTTACATTAAAGAAACACCTTGGCAAGCAGGTGATACGTTGGTAAATAAGGACTTGGCAGAGACGCTGAAAAGAATTCGCGATTATGGTCAGCGTGGGTTTTATGAAGGAAAAACTGCCTTGCTAATAGTAGAAGAAATGAAGCAAGGAGGGGGCATCATCAGCTTGGATGACCTTAAAAACTACAAGGCTAAGTCTAGGACGCCACTAGAATTTAAATATAAAGGCTACTCTATTATAGGTATGCCGCCGCCGAGTAGTGGGGGCATCATTATAGAACAAATGATGAAGATGATTGAGAAAAGAAATATTGCCCGTTATCCTTTTCAGAGTCCGCAGCAAGTGCAATTGATGGTAGAAGTGGAGAGAAGGGCTTATGCGGATAGGGCAGAGCATTTGGGTGATCCTGACTTTTGGAAAGTGCCACTTAAAACATTGGGTGATGATGCTTATTTGGCAAAGCGTATGGCCGATTATGATAGTACCAAAGCAACTGCTAGTAAGGATATTAAGGCAGGAAAGATTCATGAGAGCGATCAGACTACACACCTTAGCGTGCTAGATAAAGAAAGTAATATGGTGAGTGTGACTACAACCCTAAACGGTGGTTATGGCAGCCGAACGGTGATAGGTGGTGCAGGTTTTATTATGAATAACGAGATGGACGACTTTAGCTCTAAGCCAGGAACACCGAATATGTTTGGGGCAATAGGTGGTGCCGCCAATGCCATTCAGCCCAATAAAAGAATGTTGAGCTCTATGTCGCCTACCTTGGTTTTAAAGGATAAGAAACCCTATATAGTGGCAGGAACACCAGGCGGAACAACTATCCCAACCTCTGTTTTCCAGACATTGGTAAACTTATTAGAGTATAATATGAGTGCCGAAGATGCGGTTAACAAACCGAAGTTCCACCATCAGTGGTTGCCAGATCAGGTAGATGTAGAGCCAACTTTCACTTCTACCACAAAGACTGCCATGGAGGCAATGGGATATAAGTTTGCCAATCGTGCACAATTGGGCAGAACAGAAGTAATCCGTATTCTGCCTTCAGGAAAAAGAGAAACGGTTGCAGATAGTAGAGGCGATGATAGTGTGTCTGGGTATTAGGTTTGTTGGTTTGAATTTTAAGTATTGACTTATGGATGGTTTATTTGTTTATAATTCAAAACTTAAAATCTAAAACAGAAGGATTGTTGTTGTTAAACCATGTAAAGGCTTTGTCTTTCTTAAACCAAGTCATTTGTCTTTTGGCGTATTGGCGTGTGTTGATTTTTATTCTTTCTACTGCTTCTTCCAAGGTGCATTCTTTGTTTAGATGAGCAAACAACTCCTTATAACCCACGGTTTGCAAAGCATTCAGGTGTTGATAGGGGAGAAGTCCTTTTACTTCATCAAGTAGTCCTTCTGCCATCATTTCGTCCACCCTTTTGTTTATATTATCAACCAATTGTTCTCTTGGTAGTTCTAGTCCAATCTTTACAATATTGAATGGACGCTCAACAGGTTGTTGGGTTCTAAATTGATTGATAGATTGCCCAGTAGCCCTGAATACTTCCAAAGCACGCATCAAGCGCTGTGGATTTTGCTGTTCGGCTTGTTGCCAGAAGTGAGGATCATTTTCCTTAATCTCCTTTTGTAACCACTCCAATCCCTGTAGTTCATATTGATGGATGATCTGTTCCCTAATTTCAGCTGGGATGGTAGGCATGGTATCAATTCCTTCGGCAAATGCTTTAATGTATAGTCCGGTGCCACCAACCATGACAACCGTATTGTGCTTCTCGAATAAATTGTTGACAGTATCCAATGCATATTTTTCGAATATTCCTGCATTAACTTCCTCGTGGATTGAGTGGGAATTGATGAAATAGTGTGGGCAAGCAGCCAATTGAACCGGGGTAGGTTTTGCAACCCCAATAGTTAGTTCTGTAAAACATTGTCGGCTATCCGCAGAAACAATACAGGCACCAAGTTGATTAGCCAACTTGATGCCTGTAGAAGTTTTTCCCACAGCGGTGGGACCAGCAATTATTATAACCGTATTTTTATGTTGTAAGGACATGAAAAGTGTCTGAGACTATAAATCGTCGGTAAAGTTGTTGTCATCATCTTGTGCCTCTTCTGAATCAATTGCTTCTTCGCCATCATCTGAGAAGACATCACCCACTTCCTTCAAATCATATTTCTCTTCTATGTCGGCAAACTTTTCTCCCAACAAGCTTTTAATACCATTTTGTGGTGGACCAATACCTTCTTTTCTTGTTACTAATGGGTAAGCAAAACGAGGGTTTTCTTCCTTTACCACGCTTATCAATGAAATCTGAAAAGTCCAGTTCTTTACGAAGTCATACAAATAAATGAACTTCTGATTGGTATCTTTTATCTCACTAGCAATGGTTGTAACGTCCATGATTAATGGTGGAGCAGCATACTTTTTATCGTACACTTCCAAGCTAATCTCACGACCTCTTGCCCATGCATCATTACTCCTAAAAAAGGTAGCCTTATGTTTTCTATCAAACTCATAAGCAGTTAGAATAGCAAAATGCAAATCCTGAAACGTCTGTGTATGTTTGATGGCAATGTCCCTGTAAACAGTATCATCCTCTTCCAAAGAAACCCTAAACTTTAAAATAGCCATGCTATGTAGTTATAAATTATGAGTTATGAATTATCAGTCGAAAGTTAAGAGTCAAAAGTCAATAGTTAAATTATGTAATTGTTCACTAACACTAAACTTTCGACTTTCGACTTTCGACTTTCGACTTTCGACTTTCGACTTTCGACTTTCGACTTTCGACTTTCGACTTTCGACTTTCGACTTTCGACTTTCGACTTTTCCAATCCGCTAAAATAGGGATTAAACGGGTTTAAGATTCAATTGTTCTGCTTCTTTCAACATAAAATCAAAAGCATCTTGATAAGTGTTCGGAATGATACCATCTAAAATAGCATTTCTGATGGCGTCTTTAATGATACCAACGGGCTTACTTGGTGCCAGATTGAACGTTTGCATGATGATTTCTCCTGTAATTGGAGGTTGCCAATTGCGTATATGGTCTTTTTCTTCCACTTCCGCCAAACGCAACTTCACCATCTCGAAGTTTTGCATAAAACGTATTACCTTCTGTTTGTTTTTGCTGGTAATATCGGCATTACAAAGCGTCATCAATGCCTCAATATCTTCTCCTGCATCAAAAAGTAAACGTCGGATAGCACTATCTGTAATATTTTCCTTTGTCAAACTAATAGGGCGAAGATGTAATTCTACTAGTTTTTGCACAAACCGCATCTTCTCGTTTAACGGGAGTTTTAGTTTGGTAAATATCTTAGGCACCATACGTGCGCCTACTACTTCATGCCCATGAAAGGTGAATCCATGTCCGGGTTCAAAGCGTTTAGTATTCGGTTTGGCAATATCATGCAATACAGCAGCCCACCTAAGCCACAAGTCATTCGTATTGGCCGAAATATTATCCACCACTTGCAGTGTATGGTAAAAGTTGTCTTTATGTCCTAGTCCATCCACATATTCAGCACCATGAAGCGCCATCATTTGAGGGAAAATGAGTTGCATCAGTCCGCTCTTGCTTAATAAATCCAACCCAATACTTGGTTTATTAGA
>CANCVE010000169.1 GCA_947381435.1 Chitinophagaceae bacterium | reverse complement strand
TCACATAAAAATGAAACTAATTTCACCTATTTTGTTTATATTTTAATAAAAATATTGACTTGAAATGATAAAATTTAAGTCTTTATTCAAAAAAACTGTGGTTCATTTGAGACTTTAAGACCTTTTGTTTATCAATTTACCCTAGATTTGTGGTCTACTGATAGATTATGAGAGCATTACAAATGGTAGATACTAAGAATCAGTATCTAAAGATTAAAGAGGAGGTGGATGCGTCAATACAGGAAGTGTTAGATAGTGCAGCATACATTGGTGGAAAGGCAGTTCAGAATTTTTCAACAGCCCTAAACAGTTATATTGGTTGTAAACATACTATTACTTGCGCTAATGGTACTGATGCATTACAGATAGCCATGATGGCATTGGGATTAAAGCCAGGAGACGAGGTTATTACCCCGTCTTTTACTTATATTGCTACAACAGAAGTGGTGGCATTGTTGAATCTTAAGCCTGTTTTTGTGGAAGTAGATGCAAAAACATTTTGTATTAGTCCAGATGCTATCAGAAAAGCGATCACTCCAAAAACTAAGGCAATCGTTCCTGTGCATTTGTACGGTCATGCTGCGCCAATGGAAGAAATTATGGCTATTGCAAAAGAATTTAATCTATTTGTAATAGAAGATAATGCACAAGCCATTGGTTGCGATTACACTTTCAGTGATGGCACTGTAAAGAAAACAGGAAGCATTGGGCATGTAGGTTGTACTTCTTTTTATCCAAGTAAAAACTTAGGTGCTTACGGTGATGGTGGAGCCATATTTACCAACGATGATGTACTTGCTGAGCGATTGAGAATGACTGCAAATCATGGTCAGAAAGTACGTTACTTGCACGATTTAGTTGGTTGTAACTCAAGGTTAGATGCCATTCAGGCCGCAATATTGAATGTAAAACTTAAGCAATTAGATCATTATAATGGAGCACGTCAGAAGGCAGCTGCCTTTTACAATAAGGCATTCGAAGGTATTAGTTGGTTAACAACGCCTTATGTAGCCGAATACACTACGCACGTTTACCATCAATATACCTTAATTGTAAACGGTGTTAACAGAGATGAATTGAGTACATATCTTACTAGTAAAGGCATTCCAAACATGATTTATTATCCTGTTCCGGGACATAAACAAAAGATGTTTGAATACTTAGGAATTGATAGCGTTGAGTTGCCAGTTACAGATTGGCTTACTGAGCGTGTAATTTCATTGCCCATTCATACAGAATTAGATAACGAACAATTGTCATACATAACTACAGAATTAGTGAAATTTAAAAAATAACAATTATGAAAATTGCAGTAGTAGGCACGGGCTATGTTGGTTTAGTATCGGGAACCTGTTTTGCTGAAACAGGAAACAAGGTATTTTGTGTAGATATTGATCCAAGAAAAGTTGAAAAACTTTCAAAAGGAGAAATTACTATTTACGAACCAGGTTTAGAAAAGATTTTTTTACGTAACCTCAATGAAGGTCGTTTAAAATTCACTACTAGTTTAGAAGAAGGTATCAAAGATGCAGCAATTATATTCCTTGCATTACCAACCCCTCCAGGTGCAGACGGTAGTGCAGACCTTAAATATGTTTTGGGGGTTGCAGAACATTTGGGTAAAATAATGACTGACTATAAAGTTATTGTTGACAAGAGTACAGTTCCTGTAGGTACCGCTGCTAAAGTACATGCTGCAATTGCTGCTAATTATAATGGTGAATTTGATGTAGTAAGTAACCCTGAGTTTTTGCGCGAAGGTGTAGCTGTAGATGATTTCATGAAACCTGATAGAGTTGTTATAGGTGCTGGTTCTGAAAGAGCTAAAAAAGTAATGGGCGAACTTTACGCTCCTTATGTTCGTCAAGGTAATCCAGTTATTTTCATGGACGAAAAGAGTGCAGAGCTTACTAAGTATGCAGCAAATTCTTTCTTGGCAACTAAGATTTCATTCATGAATGAAATTGCTCAGTTGTGCGAAAAGCTAGGTGCTGACGTTGATATGGTAAGACGCGGTATTGGTAGCGATGAAAGAATTGGTAAACGTTTCCTTTTCCCTGGTATTGGGTATGGTGGTAGCTGTTTCCCTAAAGATGTTCAGGCTTTGATTAAGTCTTCAGAAGAAGTTGGTTATGACTTCCAGATACTTAAATCTGTAGAGGATGTAAACGAAAAACAAAAACTTCATTTAATCCCTAAGATTAAAGCTTACTATAACAATGATTTAAAAGGAAAGCACTTTGCATTGTGGGGGCTTGCTTTTAAACCTAATACAGATGATATTCGTGAAGCGCCAGCCTTGTATCTTATAAATGCCTTGGTAGAAGCAGGCGCAACAGTTGCCGCATTTGACCCTGAAGCAATCGAAAATGTACGTGGTGTTATTGGCGATAAAATTACTTACGGTAAGAGTCAATACAGTGTTTTGAACAAGGCTGATGCATTAATCATCGCAACTGAATGGTCTGAGTTCAGGAATCCTGACTTTGATTTCATGGAGCAACTACTTAAAGAAAGAGTAATGTTTGATGGACGTAACTTGTTTGATGCGGCTCAAATAAGAGAAGCAGGATACTACTATGTAAGCATCGGTAGACCATAACTTAAACTAGCTTTAACAAATAATAGTAACAAATGAAAAGAGTATTAATAACAGGTGCGGCAGGCTTTCTTGGCTCACACCTTTGTGATAGATTTATAAAGGAAGGGTATCATGTAATTGGGATGGATAATCTTATTACTGGTGATTTAATGAACATTGAACACCTATTTCCGCTTCCTCAATTTGAATTTTACAACCATGATGTATCAAAGTTTATACATGTTCCTGGTAATATAGATTATATCCTGCATTTTGCATCGCCGGCTAGTCCGATTGATTATTTAAAGATTCCTATCCAAACATTAAAAGTAGGTTCACTAGGTACACACAATTGTCTAGGTTTGGCTAAGGCAAAAGGGGCTAGAATGTTGATTGCCTCTACTAGTGAGGTTTATGGTGATCCATTGGTTCACCCACAAACAGAAGAATATTGGGGTAATGTAAACCCAATTGGACCTCGTGGTGTGTATGATGAAGCAAAGCGTTTTCAGGAAGCAATTACAATGGCTTATCATACATTTCATGGGTTAGAGACTAGAATCGTACGTATATTCAATACTTATGGTCCAAAGATGCGTTTGAATGATGGACGTGCGTTACCAGCTTTCATCGGTCAGGCATTGCGTGGAGAAGACCTTACTGTTTTTGGTGATGGCAGCCAGACACGTAGCTTCTGTTATGTTGATGATTTGGTAGAAGGTATCTATCGTTTATTATTAAGTGATTATGCTTATCCAGTTAATATTGGTAATCCAAATGAAATATCTCTGAAAGATTTCGCAGAGGAAGTACTTAAACTTACAGGTTCTGATGTAAAGATTGTTTACAAAGACTTGCCAAAGGATGATCCTAAGCAACGTAAACCAGACATCACGAAAGCAAAGGAAATCTTGGGTTGGTCTCCAACTGTTGATCGTGCAGAAGGATTGAAGAAGACTTATGAGTATTTTAAATCGCTTCCTGCAACTGAATGGAATAAGATGCCGAAGGAGTTTGTAAGTAATAAATAGTAAATGCTTTATCATTCACTAAAAAAGAAAGAAACAAAAATTGCGATAATAGGTTTGGGCTATGTGGGACTCCCCATAGCCCTTTCTTTTGCGCACCATCTATCGGTGATTGGTTTTGATATTAATCAAAGCAGAATTGCCCTTATGAACCAATCTATCGACCCTAGTAATGAACTAGAAGCATCTAATTTTAAAGATTGCGACATTCATTTTACTTCCTCATTAGAAGACCTGAAACAAGCCACTTTTTATATTGTAGCCGTACCAACAGCAATAGACGACCATAATATTCCTGATTTAAGAGCGCTAAAGAAAGCTTCTGATACATTGGGAAAAGTAATCAAGAAGGGAGATTATGTTGTTTTTGAGTCTACGGTTTATCCTGGATGTACGGAAGAAGATTGTCTTCCAATTATAGAAAAGATTAGTGGATTGAAGATGGGAATCGATTTTAAACTTGGTTACTCTCCCGAGCGAATTAATCCAGGCGATAAGGTTCATACACTTGAAAATATTACCAAAGTAGTTTCAGGCTGCGATGTCGAAGCTTTAGAAACCATTGCGGATGTTTATGCAATAGTTGTTAAAGCGGGCATTCACAAGGCATCTAGCATTAAAGTAGCAGAGGCTGCCAAGATTATAGAAAACTCTCAGCGCGATTTGAATATCGCCCTCATGAATGAGCTCTCAATCATTTTCGATAAAATGGGTATCAATACCTACGAAGTACTAGAGGCGGCGGGCACTAAATGGAACTTCCTCAAGTTTTCTCCGGGATTGGTGGGGGGGCATTGTATTGGTGTAGATCCTTATTATCTTACTTACAAGGCGGCAAAACTTGGTTATGCTTCAAAGATTATAGCGGCGGGTAGGTATATTAATGATAGTATGGGCAGTTATGTGGCGCAGAAAATTATTCAGCACATCATCAAATACAGTTCAGACGTTAAAGCCGCCAAGGTTTTGGTAATGGGTGCCACATTTAAGGAAAACGTTTCGGACATAAGGAACAGTAAGGTGGCCGATGTGGTAAAAGCCTTAAAAGGTTACCACCTAAACGTGGATGTAACAGATGCATTGGCCAATTCGGATGCGCTAAAAGAAGAATATGGGTTTCCATTAATTGATTCTATCGCTGTAAATTATGATGCAGTTATCATAATTGTACCACATAAACAATATTTGTCCTTAGATAATGCTTATTTTGCGGCCATTACCAATAAAGATGCTTTGATAGCAGATATAAAAGGAATTTTTAGGGGCAAGATTCAAAGCCGTCAATATTGGAGCCTTTAACCGTCTATCGTTAACCGTTAACCGAGATACAGTTAACCGATAGTTGCGATAGTGTAAATTGTAAACTCACGGCGGTAGTCTGTAATACGTTTAACGGACAACTTTTTTAAATTATAAAAAAAAGAAACATTATGTACAAACCCTTAGTTGTTGTAACAGGAAAGAATGGTCAGTTAGGTTGGGAAATAGCCCAGCTAAAAGTTTTAAATAACTTTCAATTTGATTTTCTTTTTATTGATAAAGAAGAGATGGATTTATCCAATCCTGCATCAATTCCAGCTTTTTTTAAGCAAAATAAGCCACAGTATTTTATAAATTGTGGTGCTTATACCTTGGTAGATAAGGCCGAGACTGAGCAAGATCTTACGCGTGCTATTAATGCAACTAGTGTTGGTGTTATTGCCGCTGAATGTGCTAAAATAGATTGTACGCTCATCACCATCTCTACCGATTATGTTTTTGATGGTAATGGCACTTCGCCTTATCTTCCCAACCAAGCAACAGATCCACTTAACTTTTATGGACAAACCAAGTGCGAAGGGGAGAAGCTTGCCGTAGAGAATAACCCTAAAACAATTGTCGTACGTACATCGTGGGTTTATAGTGTACATGCCAACAACTTTGTGAAGACGATGCTTCGGTTGATGAAAGATCGAGATGAGTTGAAAATTGTTGCCGATCAGGTTGGTTCGCCTACTTATGCGGCCGATTTAGCAGAGGCGCTTATAAAGATTGTAGAGCAACTAGAAGGCGGTAATATTCATTACGGTATCTATCATTACAGTAATAGTGGCGTAATATCTTGGTTCGACTTTGCGGAAGCCATTAAAAAGATGGCCGGATTAACCTGCAATGTATTACCCATACCAACAACCGATTTTCCTACCCCAGCTAAGCGTCCTGCCTATTCTGTGTTAGATAAGGAAAGTATCGTTGCCGATTTTGGTGTTAAACTAATAGATTGGAAATCTAGCTTAAGGAAGTGTATTCATGATTTGAAATAAAACTTTTTCATTGAACAGATAACAGTATACACTGAACTGTAAACAGTGATTAGATAGTAGGTATTAGTGTAATAAAAAGAGGCAGTTTAGAAGTATTATCTTCCTAATTGCCTCTTTATTATGTATTAATACTTAACTCATGACTAATATCTACTTTGCCACCAATTCCAAACTTTAAACAATCTAAAACTTAAAACATAAAATAGCCAACCTATTGCACACACCTAAAACCCAAATGTTCCATTCCGCTATCCTCCGATGTTTTCATACGCCTTGCCACCCTGAAACCAGAACAGTAACTGTCATTACACAGAAATGACCCTCCACGTATAACTCTTTTTGGTACAGTCGGTTCCTCTGGATCGTAACTACTTTTTGCTCCTTTTGGATTAATAATGCCCTCCTTTTTAGTTATAGATTCATAATAGCTGTTGTTATAAAAGTCTGCCGTCCATTCCCAAACATTACCCGCCATATCATACAATCCATAACCATTTGCAGCAAACGAACCAACTGGCGCAGCATAAAAGAAACCATCTTCTACTGTATTCTTATTAGGAAACTGCCCTTGCCAATAGTTAGACTTCTGTTTTCCCTCATTCACAGGCTCATTTCCCCAAGGATATATACTATTTTTAAGACCTCCTCTAGCCGCAAACTCCCATTCAGCTTCTGTAGGCAGTCTTTTCCCAGCCCATTTGCCATAAGCCGCTGCATCCGTCCAAGCAATGTGCACTACAGGATACTTTTCCTTACCCACAATATCACTTCCTGGTCCATGCGGATGTTTCCAATCTGCACCCGGCTTCCATTCCCACCATTGAGTATAATCATTCAATTCTACAAATTCTTTTGGTTGTCTAAACACCAACGATGCGGCTACAAATACGCTATCATCAGGCTTAGGTGTACCCGGAGGCAATTGTTTCTTCAGTTCATTCCAGTCAGGTTTAGTCTCTGCAACAGTAACATAATGTGTTGCATTTACAAAAGCAGCAAACTGTTCATTTGTCACTTCGGTAGCATCCATCCAAAAGTCGTTTACGGTCACTTTATGCTTTGGATATTCATCAGGAGAAGCTTGTTTATTATCCCCGCCCATCATAAATGTTCCGCCAGGCACCCAAACCATTCCTTTATGACTGATAGATTTATTTTTCTCTGATTGATTAACAGTAGTACCTGTT
>CANCVE010000168.1 GCA_947381435.1 Chitinophagaceae bacterium | reverse complement strand
CCACTGCCGCCTTGGTATTTAATGACGATTATAAAACAGCAAAATCCAATTCGGAAGCTGCACACCAAGTTATGTTAACCAAAAGTGCAATGCCCTTTGCCAATTTAACGTTGATAACCAATTTTTTAATGAAACTGTATGTAGGTAACGAAAAAGGGCTTTCGGTTTATGGCCTCAAAACGGTAAACGCTGCAAAAGTGGTTAAGGTTAAGGACATAAAACTTGCGTTGGGGCAAAGTAAACTAAAAATAAAAACTAAGATAGGGAGTATGTTTTTTAATACGGGTACAGAAGATTTACATATCTATAAGGGATCAACAATCACGGGCGAATTCATTATCTTGGCAGCAGGCGCCAAACTGTTGGTGCCAAAAGGATATAGCAAATTTTCTGTTTATAATCCATCAAATAACACTAGTGCAAAGCTTCAGTTGATACCTAAGAAAATAGTTGTCGGATAGTTGTAAAATCCATCCAAAAGAAAGGAAAAAACGTCCGAAAGCGGGAAGAAAACGTCTGAGAGTAGGCAAAAAACGTCCAAAAGTGAGCGAAAAACGTCCAAAAGTGAGCTAAAAACGTCCAAGAGTAAGCCTTTTGCACGTGAGAAACCCTTACTCTTGGACGTTTTTTCCATTATTTAGGACGTTTTTTGCTTACTCTTGGACGTTTTTCTCTATTATTTGGACGGAATTTGAAAGCTTTTGGACGTAATTCTCGCCGTTTGCTCCCTATACCAACAGCTATAAAGGGGTAATACTATATATTTGTAAGAGGAAATTAGTAAAAAAACACTTTATTGATTGATGTGGGAAGAATACCAACATCGGCGAATGGGGGGATACTAACAAGGGTAGAAAATGAAAGATAAAATGTATGACAGAAAGAGAATTAAGTATTAATGTACGATTATCTTGCCAAAGAGCTTTGTGCGGGGCTATAACGCCTAATGTAAGGTTAATAACAGTAGGATGGAACAACCTAGATTTGTTTCATTTAAGAGCTTACTTTGGTGAAGCACCTACCGATGACGAAGTAGATGAAATGGATGCCGTATCAACAGAAGTTATTTCAGATATACCTTTTGAAAGGGACAAGGTAGAATGTCTTATGGATACGAGGCTTCGTAAGGATTTGGATCTTTTAAAAGCGATTGTATATGCAAGTAAAGAATAATTACAAAAAAGTAAAGTCCTTCTAGCCAATGAATTCCCCATTAGTGCAGTACTTCCTGAAAATCGGGGTACTTTTTCATGACTCCCGGCATGGATTGATTGAAAACTATACCTTTCTTTTATGCCTCATTGCACTATTTAAAAAAAATCGCAATCATTATGGATTCTTTACATCTTTCCTATCTCTTTTTACCCCAAATAAAATAAACTATCGCGCCTACCAGTATTAAAAGGAGTCCGTAGAGGCTAACTAATGGTTTTAGGGTGAAGCCATAGTATAAAATCCACGCATTAATAGTTAAAAATAGGATGGGTGTAAAGGGGTATCCCCAAGTTCTGTAGCCAATATGGGTAGAAGGAAAACTTTTGCGCAGCTTAAATATCCCAAACACGGTAAGGCTAGTAGAAAGGGTGAGCGTAAAGCCAATAAGGTCTATTACAAACTGAAATTGATTGATTAAAATGAGTACAGCCGCCACTAAAGATTGTGCAATGATGGCATAACTAGGCGAACCGTGCTTGTTTGTGCGCCCCAAAAAGGCAAGTTTGGGTACTTCGTCTTGCAAACAAGCACTAACGCGTGGGCCGGCAAACGTCATGGCGCTGATAGTGCTGATAAGCGATACGGAAATGATGATGGCCATTATTGATGCGCCTATTTTGCCAAACATAAACTGTGCAGCCACAAAGCCAACCTCCAATTGTCCCTTCAAAGCATCTATAGGTGCGGCATGAAGGAATGCCCAATTGAGCAAAACATATAAAACGGTCACAATTCCTGTTCCAGCGATGAGGGCGATAGGCAATTTTTTCTCAGGATGCTTCATTTCGCCAGCAATGTAGGATGCGGCGTTCCAACCGGTATAAGCATAAGACACCCAATAGAGATTTACGCCAAAAAAAGGACTGGTAAAAACTTCTTTCCAAGCTTTTGTAGTAGGAGATACATCTATATGATGGGTAGCTTTGGTGAAAAAGCCGGCAAAAATGAGAAAACAGATAATGCAGAGGTTGGCAATGGTAGCCAACTGCTGAAACTTGCTTCCAACCACCACATGCCACGCATGAATGGCGGTAATGAGGGCTAATATGCCCAGGCCAGCACCTAAAATGGGCAAAACAGGGAAAACACTATGCAGATAATTGCCCAAAGCAATAGAAACGGCGGCAGTAGGGGCTGCAAAACCTACAAAAGCAGATACCCACCCTGCCAAAAAGCCTACAAAGGGGTTGTAAAGCTTTTTTAAAAAATTGTATTCGCCCCCATTGTGCGGAAAAGCAGCCCCTAGTTCGCCATAAACCAATGCCCCACAAACAGCAATGATGCCTCCTACTACCCAAAGCATTAATACGGCAAACAAAGATTGCATATTGCTTAGCTGAAAGCCCAAACTAGTGTAAATGCCACTGCCTATCATGTTTGCAATAACCAATGCAATGGCTGTAGGGATGCCTAATTGTCTTTTCATGCTTATTTTTACGAAGAATAGAGGGTTTAGTCTCTGATAACTATTTTATAATCGGGGTAACATAAACGAGTTGTAGCATTAATTGAATAAAGTAAAATTAGATTTTCCAACCTTTAATATCCTTTTCAATAATCATGTTGCCATTTAATGGTAAAACAATTTGAATAGAAACCAATTTGCTGCAATTTGTTGTAAAGATTAGGATATTATTCTATCATATTAATGCAATTGTTTAAGTTAGGTTCAAAAAGTGATTTAACAACAAGTATTTTGTAGTTTATTTATTTCCATTTGAACTAAATTTCAATAAAGATGTACTAATTATCTTATAAATTTAATTAAAATGTGTTTAATTTTTATGTTTTGCTAATATGTTTTGGCAAAAATTTACAGAAAACCTGTAACTTGGCATTTCAACACAGTACTAAATCACTTTTTTAAAACAATTTAACAGGACAAAGCATGAGATTATTTATTACATTTTTATTGTTATGCAGTACAGGGTTTTTGTTTGCGCAAAAAACTAAAATTAGTGGGGTAGTAACTACTAGTGGTGTACCTGTAGAGGGTGCTTTGGTAAAAGTAAAATCTACTAAAGGAGGCGTTGCCACCGGAAAGGATGGTTCTTTTACTGTTACCGTAGCTGGAACAGACGAATTGGAGATTAGCAGCATTGGTTTTGCCACAAAAAAGGTAAAAGTAACTGGTGCCACTACTACTTTAGCTATTACTTTAGAAGCTAGTACCGCCGAACTAAAGGAAGTGGTAATGGTAGGCAGCCGCAGGGGAGGAAGGGTAAAAATAGAGTCACCTGTGCCTGTAGATGTGATAAGTGTAAACCAAGTAGGGCAAACAACTGCTAAACCAGACCTGATGAGCCAATTGAATATGGCAGTTCCTTCTTTTAATTACAATAAACAGAGTGGTGCTGACGGTTCTGATGCCATAGACTTTGCTAGTTTGAGGGGTTTAGGCTTCGATCAGACACTTGTATTGGTAAATGGGAAACGTAGACACCTTTCTGCATTCGTTAATCAGTTAGGAACAAGAGGACGTGGCAATAGTGGTACGGATTTGAATGCAATACCCGAAGCTGCCATAGATAGAATAGAAATTTTGCGTGACGGAGCATCTGCACAATACGGTTCTGATGCCATTGCTGGTGTAATAAACATTATCCTGAAAAAAGATGTAGATCATTTGTCGGTAAATGCTGGTTGGTCTGGCTATTACGATCATAAATACAACACACTAAACAATGTTGATCCAAGCCAATACTACACAGGCTCTTGGATAGATGGAAAAGCATTTAATGCAAGTGTAAATAATGGTTTTAAAATTGGGAAAAACGGTGGATATATGAATATTGGGGCTAATTTTTTAGACCAAGGGAAAACATTTAGGGCTGTTCCCGATACTAACTGGACAACTAACGACAAAGCTTTGAGCCCGAACGTATGGAGAAGGGCTTATGGCGACGGAAGTGTAACATCTGGTGGAGCAATGTTTAATGCCGAGCTACCAATAGCAGGAACTAAGGCAACTTTTTACTCTTTTGGGGGGTATAATTACAAAAATTCTAATGTTTATGCATGGTCAAGAAACTTTGCGGCTGATCCACAGAAGTTTCCTACTAATCCTGATGGTACTTTAATTTTTGTACCTAGCATTATGCATGTAGCAGGTGCTTCGGATGGTACAATATCTCCTAATAATGTGTTTTATAACCCAGAAGAAGAAGTTCATGTTACTGATATATCTTATGCTGCAGGCTTTAAAGGAACGTTGAACTGTGGATGGGATTGGGATGTGAGTAATGTGTTTGGTTATAACGACTTTCACTATTATGGAAAGAATACTTTTAATCCTACATTAAATAATTCACTCCCTTCTTCGGGCATTAAAACAACTTTTGATGATGGTGGATTTAATTTTCTTCAAAATACTACTAACGTAGACTTTAGTAAACATTATGAAGGTGTAGCTAAGGGTTTAACCGTTGCATTTGGTGGAGAATTTAGGTATGAAAAGTATAAGCTTTATGCTGGAGAAGCAGATTCTTATGGATATGATGTAGCCAACAAACTATTTCCAAATCTTTATGGTAGTGGAGATGAAGATTCTTTGAGGAAACCAGCTTCAGGCTCACAAGGGTTCCCAGGCTTTACCCCTTTTGATGCTACCTCTGCAACAAGAACAAATTTGGGCGGATATATTAATGCAACCCTCGATGTAACTAAAGAATGGTTAGTAGATGCGGCAACTCGTTTTGAAAATTACTCCGATTTTGGCTCTGTAAATACCTTTAAATTGGCTACAAGGTATAAGGTTGCTTCTAATTTTAATGTTAGAGGTTCTGTAAGTACAGGTTTTAGGGCGCCAAGCTTACAGCAATTGAACTTTAGTAACACGAATACGAACGTTCAAAAAATAAATGGTGTTCCATCATTAGTATATGTGAAGTTGGTACCAAATTATAGCTCAATTGCTAGGGCTGTTGGTATTCCTAAGCTAAAACAAGAGACTTCTGTGAACTATAGTCTTGGTTTTAGCTGGAAACCTGCCAAAGAATTGACAATAACTGTAGACGGATACCTTATTAAGATGAAGAATAGAATCGTTATTACGGGCAATTATGGTGCGGCAATACCTGCATTAAAAGATGTATTGGCAAATAATAATCCTCCATTGTTTGCAGCTAACTTTTTTGTTAATGCAGTAAATACTACCAACACAGGAGTAGATGTAGTGATAGATTATACCAAGAGATGGAGAAAGAATGGCTTTAAAGCATTATTGGCAGGCAATATTCAAAAAGTAGATATCAATCACATTAATGTACCAGCCGATTTAGGAACTAGCTATGCCGACCAACAAGCGTTTTTTAGTTCGAGAGAGCAAGCTTTCTTGATTGCCTCTGCGCCTAAAACCAAGTTTTCGTTGGCATTAGAATATTCGTATAACAAATTTGCAATAGGAACGCACCTTACTTACTTCGGTAAACTAACAACTAAAGGGTTTGGTAACAGTAGCCTAGCAGGTGCACCAGATAATGGTCCTGGAGGTGCTGGAATATCTGATCAGTTTTCAGGTTGGGATCCTTATGCTGCAAAAGATGATGGTACTGGCGCAATTCCAGAAGACTTTGTATTTAATGGCAAAGTAGCTACCGATGTTTATTCATCATATAAGGTTTCTAGGGCAGTTACTTTAACCATTGGTGCTGATAATTTATTTAATGTTCATCCAGATTTAGCAGTAACTAAGGGAGCGCAGAAGAGTTCTTGGGGAGATAGCGAATCTGGCGGTCCATTTGATTCTGTTCAGATGGGTTTTAATGGTTTAAGGTTATTCTCGAAGATTTCTTTGAATTTTTAATCGCTTATTTCTAATAATAAAGAGAGCCATGAGGTTTATTACTTCATGGCTCTTTTTGTTTTTGGGATAAATGACATTTTTATAGCAGCCTATTAAAACCAAATACTACTTGTACAATTAAAACATACAAGTCACTACAGTAAAACGCTTTGTATTAATATATATGCACTATCAGGTGGTAGTAATAGGTTTGCTTATTGGCTTACAGTTCTATAAACACCTACAAAATATTTCCTCAATGTGGTTAGTTTCATTTGATTGTCTTTTATAGCCACCTGCTTGTATTCTTTAAACTCCCCTTTTTTATCGAGAAAGCCAATAATACAGCTAAATTCATCATTGCCCTTATGTATTTCTATTTTAGGTTGTATGCCAAAGTTGGGAATTTTTAGTGTATCAGTTTCATTCAATTCTGTAAAGCCTGGCCTAGCATATTTCATACTCAAAAGGAACTTGAAGCGCTCTTTGGTTTCATAAATAGAAACAGAAAACTTTATATCCTTCGAAGTATTTTCTCCTAAGTGTTTTAAATATTCTGCAACAGGCAAAGTATTAACCTTAGTGCGGATTTCCGAAACTGTATCATTGGTAATGTAAGTGGTAGACTCGCTTACATTAGAATCTTCATGCAATTGATTACACGCAAAAAGACATAAGGCAATGGCTAGCAAGAAGATTGTATTTTTCCAGTTCATAGTTTTTAAATTAATAGTGAGTTTAAGGTTGAAAATGCTATAAAAATAAGGTTCCATTCAGTGCGAGCAAAAACTTATTTCTACAAGTGAGGGTATAGTATATAATGTAACGTTGTTTAATTTTATTAAATGAAAATTCGATGATTATGGTACAATCTTAAAACGCCAAAAATTCATCTATACTACTCACATTTAGGTTTGCACACTAAAAAGCTAAGATATTCGTTTTTTATATGGATGACATTAAAATTCAGCGAATCGGATCTTTCCTTACTCAAGGAATTACAGCGCAATACTTCTGACAGGGATACCTATCAAAAGCTAACAACGCTAATAATGTTGTATAATAATCTGTCACAGGAATTCATTGCAGAGATGCTTGGTGTTGACAGGACAACTGTAAACCGACATTTCCGTTC
>CANCVE010000167.1 GCA_947381435.1 Chitinophagaceae bacterium | reverse complement strand
GTCTCTCGCTCAATGCAATGATAAGTGGGCTAGTATTAGCTCACTTATTTTGCACTATCGCCTGTAGACGGTGAAAAGCCGTTGTAGCTCAGGGGTAGAGCACTTCCTTGGTAGGGAAGAGGTCGTGAGTTCGATTCTCACTAACGGCTCAGATACATTGATTAGAAATCAGTATATTATTTGTGAAGTGTTTTCATAGATAAAAAATTTAAAAAATAATTTAAAAACAAATAAAATGGCAAAAGAAAGCTTCCAACGGGATAAACCCCACGTAAACATTGGTACAATTGGACACGTGGATCATGGTAAAACTACTTTGACTGCTGCTATCACAATGATCCTTTCTAAAAAGGGAATGGGTAACATCGCAAAGAAATATGATGAAATCGATGGTGCTCCAGAAGAAAGAGAAAGAGGTATCACTATCAATACTGCTCACGTTGAGTATCAAACTGCTAACCGTCACTATGCACACGTTGACTGTCCTGGTCACGCGGATTATGTGAAGAACATGATTACTGGTGCTGCTCAAATGGATGGTGCTATATTGGTTGTTGCTTCTACAGATGGTCCTATGCCTCAAACTAGAGAGCATATCCTTTTGGCTCGTCAGGTAGGTGTACCTAGCATGGTTGTTTTCATGAATAAAGTCGATCTTGTTGATGATCCTGAATTGCTTGAGTTGGTTGAAATGGAAATTCGTGAATTGTTGACTAAGAATGGTTTTGATGGTGACAATACACCAATCATACAAGGTTCTGCAACTGGCGCAATGGCTGAAGATCCACAATGGGTTGCTAAGATTGAAGAATTGATGGCTGCTGTTGATAGCTATATTCCTTTGCCTCCTCGTCCTGTTGATTTACCTTTCTTGATGAGTGTTGAGGATGTATTCTCTATCACTGGTCGTGGAACTGTTGCTACTGGTCGTATCGAGCGCGGTATCATCAAAGTTGGTGAAGCTGTAGAAATCGTTGGTCTAATGGAAACTCCGTTGACTTCAACTTGTACAGGTGTTGAAATGTTTAAGAAATTATTAGATGAAGGTCAAGCAGGTGACAACGCTGGTTTGTTGTTGCGTGGTATTGAAAAGAGCCAAATCCGTCGTGGTATGGTTATTTGCAAACCTAAATCTATCACTCCACATACTGAATTTAAAGGTGAAGTTTACGTACTTTCTAAAGATGAAGGTGGTCGTCATACTCCATTCTTTAATAAATACCGTCCTCAGTTTTACTTCCGTACAACTGACGTAACTGGAGAATGTACGCTTCCTGAAGGTACTGAAATGGTTATGCCTGGTGATAATGTATCATTAACTGTTAAGTTGATTCAACCTATCGCAATGGAAAAAGGTCTTAAATTCGCTATTCGTGAAGGTGGACGTACTGTAGGTGCTGGTCAAGTTACTGAAGTAATAAAATAAGAATTAACTAAGTAATTAATAATTCTTTTATATAGAGTAGCTAATTAGCATTATGTTAATTAGCTACTTTTTTTACACGGGCATGGTGCAACGGTAGCATGCAGGTCTCCAAAACCTTTGATCTGGGTTCGAATCCTAGTGCCCGTGCAAACAAAGTTTCGCATACTTGTATAAACAAGTAATTAAATTTTTAACATGAACAAGATATCAGCATATTTTAAAGATAGTTACCAAGAGCTGGTAGAAAAAGTAACTTGGCCTACTTGGTTGCAATTGCAACAAAGTACCTTAATAGTTTTAGTTGCTACCGTTTTAATCACTGCACTTGTTTGGATTATGGATTTTAGCAGTAATCAATTATTGAAGTTGATATATTCTCTATTTAAGTAATAGTAAAAACTATGGAAGACGAAAAAGCAGTTATTGCAGAGGTGGTGGAAGCTCCATTGGATAATACTAAATACTTTGCTCTCAGAGTTGTGAGTGGTAAAGAAAGAAGCATAAAAGAATATCTTGATAAGGATATTAGCCGAAATGGTTGGACAAATATTATAAAGCAAGTTTTTCTACCTACTGAAAAAGTTTATAAAGTTCAGAATGGTAAGAAGCAAATGAGGGAAAAGAATCTTTACCCTGGTTACATATTTTTAGAAGTTTTTGATGGTAAACTTCACGATGATATTGTACAAAGTGTTAGTAGTGTTACTAATGTTATGCATTTTTTAACTGATGGTAAAGGAAGCAAAGGAAATATCATTTCTCTTAGAAAGAGCGAAGTAAACAAGATGCTAGGTAAGGTTGATGAAATGAATGACCAAGGTGCTAGTATTAGCGAGCCATTTATCATTGGCGAAACTATTAAAATTATTGAAGGTCCTTTCAATGATTTTAATGGGGTTATTGAAGAGGTTAACGACGAAAAGAAAAAACTAAAAGTATCTGTTAAGATATTTGGAAGAAGTACACCAGTAGAGTTGAATTATGTACAAGTTGAGAAACTAGCTTAAAATATTGATTAGTTTGTAAATAGCCCTCGAATGCTCGGGGGCTATTTTGTTTTTGACTCTTTTTGTTTTTTATTGATTTAATTTATATCGAGTATTGATTAACATCATCTAGTATCACAGCTTAACGCTTTGTATATTTGCTGCCATGATACATAAACATACGTTGATAGAGGCTACAATGGCTGGTGCGGCCATTATGAAGGAATACTTTGAAAAACAGTATACAATTAGTAGTAAATCTAGTTTGAATGATTTAGTTACTGAGGTAGATCATAAAAGTGAAGAAGCAATTTTTAATATAATTAAAAGCCACTTCCCCTCTCACAACATTCTAAGCGAAGAATCTGGTCAAGTGATACAAGATAGCCATTATAAATGGATTATTGATCCAATTGATGGTACCATAAATTATGCAAATGGCATTCCAATTTGCTGTGTTAGTATTGGTCTTGAAAGGAATGGTATTATGGAAATGGGAGCTGTTTATAATCCATTTTTAGGTGAGTTCTTTTTTGCACAAAGAGGTTTTGGTGCAACGATGAATGAAAAAAAACTTCATGTAAGTGATACAACGGAACTTTCTAGAAGCTGTTTGGTAACTGGATTCCCTTATACGTACCTAGACGCTCCAAATGGACCACTTCAAATATTTGAAAAATTAGTACGAAAGGGTATACCAGTTCGTAGACTTGGAAGCGCCGCTATAGATCTTTGTTGGGTTGCTGCTGGAAGATTTGATGGGTTTTATGAGCATAAATTACAAGCATGGGATAGTGCAGCTGGTTTTCTAATTGTTTTAGAAGCTGGAGGAAAAGTGACAAATTTTGTTGGAGACGAGTATGATCATTACCAACCAGGTATTATTGCAACTAATGGAAAAATTCATGATTCTTTGGTTAGTTTAGTGAATGGAGGAGAAGTAAAATAAAAAATAATTTACATTAATGAGCAATAGCAGAACAGAAATAGCAGACTTAGGCGAATTTGGATTGATAGAACACCTTACCAAAAACTTCGAAATACATAATGCCTCTACCATTCTTAGTGTAGGGGATGACGCTGCCGTAATTGACCATTTTGGTAAACAAACTGTAATAACCACTGATTTATTGTTGGAAGGTATTCACTTCGATTTGATGTACACTCCTCTTAAACATTTGGGCTATAAAAGTGTGGTAGTAAATCTGAGTGATATTTATGCGATGAATGCAACGCCCACACAAATAACAATTAGTATTGGGTTGAGTAATAGGGTTAGTTTAGAAGCCTTGGATGAATTTTATGAAGGTGTTTATGCTGCTTGCGAAAAGTATGGAGTAGATTTGATTGGTGGCGACACTTCTTCCTCTGTGAAAGGTTTTGTAATTTCTGTTACTGCTATTGGTGAGGTTACGCCAGATATGTTTGTGAAAAGAAGTACGGCGGAGAAAGGAGATTTAATTTGTGTTAGTGGCTATGTGGGTGGCGCTTTTCTCGGGCTTACTTTAATGGAGCGCGAGAAAAAAATTTATCTCGAAAATCCTCAGATACAACCAGATTTAGAAGGTGAAGATTATATAGTTGGTAAGCTTTTAAAGCCGGAAGCAAGAAAAGATATTATTGAATTTTTGGCGGCTAATGATATCGTCCCAACTGCTATGATGGACGTTAGTGATGGGGTGAGTAGTGAGGTTTTGCATATATGCAAACAAAGCAACCTCGGCTGCATGATTTACGAAGATAAACTTCCAATACACGAAGCTACAAGGAATGCTGCGTATAAATTTGGTTTAGACCCAACTGTTTGTGCATTGAATGGCGGCGAAGATTATGAACTACTATTTACCATGAAACAATCTGATTACGATAAGATTACTTTAAACGAAGAAATAGCTGTAATTGGTTTTATGGACGATCCTGAAAAAGGCTGCAAGTTTTACACAAAGGGTGGAAACACTTTTGATGTTACAGCACAAGGTTGGAATGCATTTAAAAAATAATTTTTTCTTTCATAAAAGATGGCGATGATATTTAGTAAACCGCTAAAACACAATATTGCCATCTTTTTTATTTCTACAATTATCCTAACCTCCTGCGTTTCTTCTCGTATTTCAAATTATCATTATAACCAAAAAACGGCTGCTCCACAGCTTAAGGAAGACTTGATTTTGCTGCAAACTATCTTAGAAGCAAACCATCCTAGCCTGTATTGGTACACTACAAAAGATAGTATTGACAATGCCTTTAAGGCTACCATTGGTAGTATTTCTGACTCATTAACTGAAATAGAATTTAGAAATAAAGTAGCATCCGTAATTAGTAAAATTCATTGTGGCCATACAGCTGTTCGGTTTTCGAAAGACTATACCAAGCTTAGCGATAAAAACAAGTATCCATTATTTCCACTAAGTATTAAAACATGGCAAGATACAATGGTTGTTGTGGCAAGTTATTTTGCTAGTGATTCTATTCTGAAAAGAGGAACCATTATTACATCCATAAATGGCAGAACCGCCAAACAATTATTGGATAGTATGTTTACTATTATGGGTTCGGATGGGTATTCAAACACTTACAAGAGTCAGGTTATATCGGGCAATTTTCCTAATTGGTATAAGCTAGCGTGGGGTTTGGATAGCATCTATCAGATAACCTATTTGGATAGTTTAGGTAAGATTCAATCAGTAAAAATAAAAAATTACAGCCCAGATACCATTCACATTAAAAAACCTGCTGCCGATTCTCTTAAAACTAAACAGCCCATTGTGAAGACGAAGAAATTAACCAGAAAGGAAAAAAGACAAATGCGCATTGCTACCACCCGTTTGTTTTCTATGGATAGCAGTACTAATACCGCCTATATGCGCGTTACTAATTTTACACAAAATCATCTTCGTTCCTTCTTTCGTAGGTCTTTTAAAAAATTAGAACATGGTAAAACGCCAAACTTAATCATCGATTTGCGCGAGAATACAGGCGGCTATATGAGTGCTAGCAATCTGTTTACAAAATACCTGATAGATAAACCATTTAAAAATGCGGATACATTAGTGGCAATAACCCATGCCATCAAGCATCCATATTATGTTCGGGAATCAATTAAATATTGGTTTTTGTCGCACCTTACTAGCCGAAAACTTGCTGATGGTCGCTACCATATCAGGCGTGCAGAGACGCATTATCTTCAACCCAAAACTAACCATCATTTTAATGGAAGGGTTTATATACTTCAGGGTGGTTACACTTATTCGGCAGCAACCATGTTTACTTCTGCATTAAAAGGCCAGAAAAATGTTACCATCATTGGCGAAGAGAGTGGTGGCGGATATTATGGAAATACGGCTACCTATTTGCCTACTATCATTTTGCCTAATAGTAAATTGCGTGTGGTGATGCCCACTTACAGGATGGTAATGGATGCCAAAAGAATAAAAGATGGAAGGGGTGTTCTGCCCGATGTACCCATTAGGGCAACAGTAGAAGCCATTAAAAAAGCGATAGACTTAAAGCTGGCAAAGGCAAAAGAACTAATATTAGTGGTTAGTTATTAGTTGTTAGTAATATTTAAAGGGATAAAAAATTTAATAAATTATAACTAACCACTGAGCACTAACAAATAACAACTAAAACTTCAACCCTGGATAGTGGTCTATTGTTTCAAAAACATTTCTAGGATCTTTTTTTAATATATTTATGAATTTGGCTAGGCTATCCGTAAAATTTTCCTTTCTAAACATCCTATCGTGGGTTAATATAACTACATGATTTTTGGTATGTACATGGTTTTTGGCCAAGGCGGTATCCACCTGTTCGGCTATTTTATACGGACGTTGCAACGGATAAGCTGTTTTATGGTTAAAGTTCCATTCTACATCCCAACCAATTACACTGTAACCACTACTATCTAATTGTTGGCAAACTGGTTTTACCAACCCTGAAGCCCTAATTACAGAATCTACTACCCAAGCACTGTTGCCCGGCAACCTGATTATCTTATACGGCACATGTAATGTTTTTTGAGCTAAATAAAAATCTTGAGCAGCCATTTCTGGATGATGGTAAAAGAATTTATATTTATTATTGGCATGTGAGGTACTATGATTTGCCAATAGAACCTGTGGATAATTGTGTTTGATGGTACGAACAAGTGTTGCTAAGTTTTCACTGTTTGCATGGCTTCCTACCATGAAAAATGTGGCTTTTACATTAAGTTTTTTCACCAATTCTAGGCAGGCTGTAGTTCCGTTTTGTGGGCCATCGTCAAAGGTGAGGTAGATGTAGCGTTTGTTAGTATCGCACTTTATGGGCTTCCAAGCAAAAGGATCTTTGGGCTGCTGTTTGGTTTGGGCTAGCTTATTTTGTTTGTAAGCCAAGTCTTTTTTAGAAGGTTGTCCATCGTTTTCACAACTGGTTATTAATAAAAGTATTAAAAACACCCCACTATAAAATCTTCTTTTCGGCAACATCTTCTTATATATTAATAAATGCAAATATACAATTGCATTAAAGGTGGTGCCATATACGTTCTGCACAAGTGTATTTCTGTTGTTATTGATTGGCCTATTTTTCAACATCAGGGTAGAGAAACAATAAAAAAATAGCCCCCCTGAAGAATCAGGAGGACTTCACCTTTCTTTCCTCACAAAAGTTTAGTGTTTTAATAAATACCTATATTAGACCTCTTCAACAATTGGTTTTCGTGAATAAAATAGAATAAATATTTCTTTTCTCTGTTCTTTCTGTGTCATCTGTGGCAAATGGAATACCCATAAATCAAATAAAAAATGCCACAGAGGCACTGAGAAACCAGAAAAGAGAATATGAAATGAATTGTCGAAGAGGT
>CANCVE010000166.1 GCA_947381435.1 Chitinophagaceae bacterium | reverse complement strand
GTAGGTTCACCGCCTTGAGTCATTAACCAAAAAGAATTATTGGTAGCATTTGCCGCAGCATATTTATATCGACATTCAAAATAACCATACTGAAACTTTTTCTTTGTCCAAATACTTGCTGAAGTCCAATCTTGTCCACCACGCTTTTCCTTTTTATTCATCAACTTCAAAGTGCCGTCATTAACCATTGCATTCTCACGCCACCGGCTACAAAGAATATGAGTATTAGGCGCATTTTGTGCATCCCATTCCTTATCTAATTCACCATTTGAATAGTTGAAATCGTCTTGCCACACTAACTTCCATTTATCATTTCCTCCAGGTAGTAAAGATGCTGGCATCGACTTTTGAGCAATCCCTAAGGCACTGACAAAGGCTGACAGGGTAACCATACAAACTCTTTTCATAGTAACGTTATTAATCTGCACGATACAATATCCACTCGCCTAAACTCGGGGGGAATTTCTCATTCTTCAACAGCAATCTGAACTTCTGTGATTTAATTTGTTTAAATGTTTCCGTAGAACCTGTTCCTTCGGAGGTAGAACTAATCACTTCCTTCCAATCCTTACCGTCAAAATATTGTAGTGTATGTTGTTGTTTGACACCCGACCAAGGATGCCAAGGTTCTACCAATGCCAAGGCATTAATGTTATAGGCTGCCCCTAAATCAATTTCAAGTGTCGCATTCTTCTCTCCTTTTGCTGCCGCCCATTTTGTTTTTGGGTCGCCATCTGTTAGGTAAGTTGCATTACTTGCTGAGTCTTTAGATGATACTGTGACCAATTTATTAGCTGCAGGAGGTGGAGAAACAATAGGTTCTCCCACAAATTCAATGGCTACAACTGAGGCTACCTTATCAGGTGCATAAGCAGGCAACATGATTGTACTTTTACCCTTTGACTGTGTCACCAATAAATTTTTCTTCCTGTCGGCTAATAGATATGCCTTTGTGATTTTATTTCCTAACGGAACATCTAACTGACCATCCTTTGGCCAATCAAATACATGTAGATATAGGGTTTGCCCCTTTCTTGTTGCTCTTCCCCATGATAAAAAAGGAAATGGACTGCCTTTAGTTCCATATACAGCATCTCCATTCAACTTCAACCACTCTCCCATTTCCTTCAAGTTCTGCTGACAAACTTGTGGAATGATTCCTTCTGAGGTTGGACCTACATTTAATAAGAAGTTACCCCCTTTGCTTACAATATCTACGAGTTTCATTAATAACTCTTTGGTACTTTTCCAATTCTCATCATAAGCATTATAACCCCAATGTCCATTCATTGTCATACAAACTTCCCAGTTTTTGCCAGGAAAACCTGTTGCAGGAATAAATTGTTCGGGTGTTTCTAAGTCGCCACCTACACCACCACCTAACCTATTATTTGTAATAAGATTGGGATATGGTTTTAATTCATTGGCAATTTCCTGTGCCATTTCTTTAGTAATACCAACCGGAGTATCCCACCACAACACCGCAACATCGCCGTAATTTGTCAATATCTCTCTCACTTGAGGAACGACAATATCATCTACATATTTTTTCATATCTCCCACATGAGAAGAATCCCAATTACTTCCATAAACACCCCCTCCCTTATGATGCCAATCCTGTGCTTGAGAATAATAGAAACCGAGTTTCATATCATACTTTCTACAGGCCTCGGCCAATTCTTTTAAAACATCACGCTTAAAGGGTGTTGCATCTACTATATTAAAGTCGGACGCAGTAGATTTAAACATGGCAAATCCATCATGATGTTTTGAAGTAATTACCATGTATTTCTGTCCTGCTGCCTTTGCAACTTTCACCCATTCTTCTGCATTAAATTGTGTGGGATTAAACTTCTTTGTCAACTGTGCATATTCATTTACAGGGATTTTAGCAGAGTTCATAATCCACTCACCATAATTAGTTTTCTCTCCCCATTTACCTGCCGGAACAGAGTAAACACCCCAATGAATAAACATCCCAAACTTGGCATCCTTCCACCATTCCATTTTAGGATCATCCTTTTTTGTCTTAATACCCACTTCTACATTTTGAGCTTGTACGTTTATCACAACCCATACAAGTAGCATTGTCATTACACTTTTTCTCATTTTTATCTATTTTGTTTATTATTTAAATCACTAAAACCCTCATGTTCCTTGTCTTTACTTTGTTTACTTAGTGGTAAAACCCTTTTTACTCAGTAGTAAACTTTAGCGGTATTGCCACGTTTACAGAGTACTTCCTTTTCTCAAAACCTAATGCACCAAACAACAACTTCGGTACCCCTTTTTCGGTATATAAACAAGGACGTTCCAACTTATCATCCGAAAGGGTTCCATCCTGAAACTTTAATCTCACAGGAATAACCTTAGGATATTTTGAGGACTCCCAATGAATTCCATCCTTAGAACTTAATAAAGCTAAAGCAGATTGCTTTTCCGTAAAATAGCCTATCACATCTCGAACAATCGCATAATTTGTTCCTTTACAATTCCATAAATAAGGGTCTTCTGCCAACATCCACGCACTGTCACCGCCCTTCGCCTTTCCTTCGAAAATTGGTTGGGAATACTTTTCAAAAGGGCCTAATAATGACTTAGAAAATGCCACACCAAAATGAACCTTCCCCCCTTTAAACGTTTTTCCCTTTGAAACTTCTTTATAGACTAATATGGCACGACCATTTTGGTCAACAGTTATCGCAGGGTTAGAAACCATCAATGCATCTAAGGCAGTACTATCCTTACTTACATCTAAAATTGGTTTATCAAATCGTTTCCACTCTCCTTCGGGGTCATCGGCTACAGCCACTCCAATTCGTTGATTGTTGCGATATTCCCACCAATTAGCATCTTTCATCGAGGCCGGCATTACCACTTTAGATTTTCCTGTAGTACCCATATAAAAGAGGTAAAACTTTCCTTTATATACTATTGCCGCAGGATTGTGCGTACAAACACCATCCCAATATTGACTTCCTCTTGCTGCCAAAACAACCTTTACATGATGATAAGGACCTTCGGGCTTATCAGCTTTTGCTAATGCAATTTCAGAGTTAGGTATCCATGCAAAATGCCCTCCCGTGCGTGGCCACCGACTATACAACATATAAAACTTCCCATTATTACCTTTTATTACCGAGCCGCACCAGATATTATATACGCTGTCGGAAAACATATTTTTCTTTGGTATGGGCTGAACCATCGAATAAATATCTACACTATCCATCGACAATAAATTGCCATGCTTATCCACTTTTTGTGCTTGAGTGCTAAGAGTGCAAATACCTAGTAAAACAATACAAACAATTTTCTTCATTATCATTAATTTTATTATTCGTCCTACTTTGTTTTAAAGGTTATTGTTTCCTCTCTATTTAATTCTTCTCCGCCCCTATCTTTCACCTCTTTCTTAATCACAATCTTATAGAAAGTGGATGGTTTCAAGGGCTTACTGAAAACCAACTGCAGCCTTTCAGAAGAAATGATTTGGACAGAAAAATCAACTACCTTGTTGTTCTTCCCTTCAATTATTTCAAAACAATTATTCTTGATAGTTTCCATATTGAAAGGCTTATTAAATTTCACAATTGGTTTACTATCAATCGCTACTCTTGATGATTTATCTATAGGAAAGCAGGCAGCTTTATCAACCTCTAATTTCCAATTCGTCTTCTTATAAATCCGTACCCAATCCGCAGACATATAAGTACCATCAATCCTATCACGATCAAGCGGTCCATCAAAATAGGTAACGATTGTACTTAGCCAAAAACCATAAGGCACTTGCGTTGTGTTCTTTGGCCCATTATATAAACGTGGATAATCCTTCACTTCATAAGATACCTTCCCATCAATACCATAGAACAAATCTTTAGGGTCGAGATAGGCAGAGATAGTATGAAAGTCATGAGCGAAATTGGTCTTAATCTTGAAGTTATTAAAATTCTCAGGCTTCTTCATGAAGTAATTATTATTAGATACGCCATTCGGATAAGTACCTTCGTTATAATTAAAATCCCCTACCCCATTAATAGCCGATGTCCAAAATGAAGTATGCGAACCGTAGGCCCTATCAGGATATTTGTAACGTGCCTCGAAGAATCCATTTTGTTGTGTAAAATTGGTTACAATCTCCCCACTACTATACGGCACCGCGTGATTGTCAAAATAGTTATATCCCTTATACACGCCATCTTCCACCAAACTATTCTCCGCCCACTTTGCACTCAATCCCTTAAAACGTACCTGATTACTCACTCTCCATTTACTGTAATCAATATTTACTCCATTAAATTCATCATCGAATGTCATTTCCCAATCAGCATTTGCAGGAGGACCAGAATGCAGAACTTGTTCATAAAACTCCTTTAATAAAGAGGAAACTTCGGCACGAGAGAGACTATTCCCAATATTCTCTGCCTTCAAATCAGAGCTTTTAATAACTCCTAATAACATCATTCTATTGGCAGCCTCTTTACAATAATCAGGCACTTGTAATGTTGGATTCAATTGGGAAAACATATTGATTACATTCAAGTATTTACCCGTGTATTCCATTGCATTATTCAGTATTTGTAAGGCAATTGCATTTGTAATCGGCTTATTTGGATTCGTATTTTCAGCTGGCAAACCAAATAGCAAACTATATTTTGGAACAAAAAAACTATCGCTCTGAAGAATTGCAGTGACTGAATTTGTGAACTCTTCTACTGTAATTGTTTCTTTAGGCGCAAAATGATGTTTGTCTTTTGGTGCAACAAATCCCTTTTGTACCATATAACTAATGGCATGTTGTTGCTGCATATCTTTAGCATCCTCGTAAACCAATTCCTTAAAATAAGGATGCCCCGTAATGATTCGTTGCTGCAAGATTGCCCCTCCCGCTACCTTTTTCTCAAACACCATATCAGACGCCCTATCAAGATTTCCTTCCATAATCAGGTATTCGTCCTTTTGATTTCCTGCAAAATAGAAATCGCCTAGTTTAGTGAGTCCACCCTTAAAAACATCTGTTTTAGCTACATTCACTTTATCTGTTTTACCATCATGTACGATAGAAAAACTACCATCGCCTTTTACTGTCCAATAGGCATAGTAATACACGGAATATTTACCCGAATCTGTAATTAAAGGATTCCAGTAGTACGGCACTTTGGTGTTCTTAATGTAGTAAGGTCTCCCATAGCAAGTCATACCATTTTTTGAGCTTGTCGGCACTTCATCATCTTTGTAAATGGGAGAGAATCCTGGCATAACTGTCGTATTTTCTTCCTTTTCTTCTATCGAAACAATAGCTTTTGAAGGATTTGCAGTTCCTGAAAAAGACTGATTAGAAACCACTATCCTGTTTACTATAGTGCCATCAAACAAGGTAGATTCGAAGAAAATACAATCTGCAATAGAGGGTTCAGTATTTGTTTTTATCAATCGAACATATTCTTTTCCATCGCCTTTAAAATCAAATTCACCCAACTTATACCATCCTTGTTCTACAATAGGGTTATAAATATTGGCATTCGCAAATTGCATGTACTTCAATGCCACTTCTTCTACTTTTCCATCATGCACAATCTCGTATTTATCATTCGCTTTCACATTCGGATTAAACACATAAACGCCCATCTTACCTTTTACATACATGCCAGGATTCCATACACAACTCGCTCCAATTGAAGTCGTTTTTTTTGCAAATGAATTAATTAAATACCCCTTTTGTTCACTCGATTCCCATTGTTTAGATGAGGAAAATCCAAGTGGAATCGATAGCTTATTTTCTGTTGCGGATAATGTTCGCGGTTTTGTATCAAAATAGAAGTCAAAGCGTAAAGTGGGTGCAATAGTGCGTTCTAATTCAACTGCATTAATACGCTGAACCCGCACAAACTCACTTACATCGCCATTAAAAGTGAATTTCCCAAGGCTATACCATCCTGTTTTTGGCGTTGAAAAGGATACATTTTTGACGGTATCCAACTTATTGGAATGAGAAATTATCAATACCGCTTTCGCATCTATGGTCTTTAATAATTTGTCATCTGCCCAATTTTTATACACCATAATCTCTACTTCCCCTTCCATTCCTGCCATATTACTGATGGCATAATCGGCATATTCGCCAACTTTAATTGTAGAGGGATATTTTAATTTACTAGGAAATTCGAAACGCTGCGACCAACTATTTTTAGTAGAAAAAGTACAGCCTCCATCATTTGCCACCACTACTTTTCGAGTAATAAATCGCGACTGTGCTGTAGAAACTTTACTGCATAAAACAATAAATAGAACTAAAAAGAGAAAACGGCAAACACTTCTAGTAACAGGCAATCTGTAAAACATCAACATACATTATAAAATGATAAAATAATTTGAGCTATCACTATTTATTTTACTAGCGAAGCTATTAAACTGACTACCGTACAACTTCTTAGATTAACATTTTTTGGCTAAAGTGATGAAAATATGATGAAATCGTTCCCATAAGATGACAGCTAAACCGACACAACATCAGGGTCATATTAAACCTCTTCGAAAATCCATTTCCCCTCTTTTTCTGTAAACTCAGTGCCTCAGTGGCAAAGAAATTCTACATAATTGTATAAAATGATTGCCACAGAAGGCACAGAAAAAACAAAGAAATCAAATAAAAGATACTCTTTTTTATCCCAAAGCAATTGTCAAAGAGGTCAATTATTTCTGATGGTAGTTGTTTTTGAGCGTTTTGAATGCCGAAGATCAGCGGCAGGGTTGCATGCCTAACGATTGGGTTGCCGACGAACAGCGACAGGGTTGCATGCCTAGCGATTGGGTTGCCGACGATCAGCGGCAAGGTTGTAGTCCTAGCGATTTGGCTGCCGACAATCAGTGGCAGGGTTGCATGCCTAGCGATAAGCATCTATTCTTTTACAAATCGTTCTACATAACGTTCTCCCTTGTCGCTTACCACTTCAAGGTAATAAGGGCCCGCAATTAACTCCGATGTATTAATTGAAAAAACATTTGCCATTGGCACAATACGCTTTTGTTCTAACACCAGTCTACCATTTAATGAACTAATTTTTATGCTGTAATGCTTATTACTATCAATAAGTGGCGATGAAACGTTTAAAATACCCCTGTCAGGATTGGGATACAAGCGCAATATATTCGTATTGATACCTTTCTTTGTTACACGAACCACCTTGCTATACAAAAAAGTTCCATCGGTAGTAACCACTTTAATACGGTAGTACAAAACAAGTTTGTTTTGAAAAGAGGCACGATCAATTGTGCTGTAAGTCGATTTCTTTTCTGATTTAATGGATACTATCTGATAAAAATCGCTCCCATCCTCACTCCGTTCCACCACATAACTCGCGTTATTTTTTTCAGATGAAAC
>CANCVE010000165.1 GCA_947381435.1 Chitinophagaceae bacterium | reverse complement strand
CAGACACAGATGTATTTAAGCAAAATGTAAGGAACTTTTTTGAAAATATAGAACAATACAAACAAAAGCTTGAGTCACTAATCAATACCAAATTTCATATCATAAAACATCCCTCAGTTTTGTTGCAAACCTGATTGGGACGAGTATATAATAAAAAGGGAAACAAAAATGTTCCCTTTTTTTATTTGTGTTAGGTGAATAATTCAATAAAATGTTGTACATTTAATGTGTCATTAAATGTACATCAAATGAAAGTAAAATACAATCGGGTTTCGACTATTTCTCAGTCAGGGGATCGTTTTACAATGGATAAGGATAACTATGACCTAACAATATTGGATAAGGTTTCAGGTTCTGTATCGTTTAAGGATAGACCCAAAGTAAAAGAACTTATCAAGTTAGTTGAAGATGGTAAGGTAACAGAACTAATAGTAGAGGAATTTAGTCGTTTAGGTCGAAATACAGGTGATGTTATTAGAACACTTGAATGGTTAGAAGAAAAGGAAATAAATGTGGTTGTTAGAAACATAGGACTTCAATCTCGACCTAATGGAAATAAAAACCCAATTTGGAAAATGATAAGTTCCGTAATGAGTTCACTATATGAAATGGAGTTAGAGAACATAAAGGAGAGAACTATGGTTGGAAGAAAGGTGTATGTTCAAAAAGGTGGATTGTTAGGTAGACCCAATGGTTCGAATGAAACAGAAACTGAATTTCTGAACAAGGAACAAACTAAAGAAATTGTAAAAAACTTGAAAAAAGGGTTTACGATTAGAGAAATTTGTAAAATAGTTGACTGTTCAAATAAAACAGTTCTAAAAACCAAGAAGATTCTGAATGAACGAGGAGAGGTTTTTTCTAAAGGATAACAGAGTTGGAAAAATTTTCTAAAAATTTTCTAAAGGAAACAAAAAACCCATTGAAAATCAATGGGTTCTTGTGTAATTGTGTCGGGAAGACAGGATTCGAACCTGCGACCCCCTGGTCCCAAACCAGGTGCGCTACCGGCCTGCGCTACTTCCCGTTTGGTGGGTTTTAAATGTTTGCGGTGAGAAAGGGATTCGAACCCTTGGTACAGTTTAACCCGTACGGCAGTTTAGCAAACTACTGATTTCAGCCACTCATCCATCTCACCGTCCTTACTCCTTTTTCAGAGAGGGCTGCAAAAATAGGGATGTGAAACTAAATGGCAAAATCATTTTTCAATTAATTTAAAGAAACTTCAAAAAACTTAATCGGGTCTATCAAATGAGCCCCAATTTCTTAGTAATGCTCATTCAATAAACCCGATTCTAAATGCTAACCAAACGGTTATGTATAATTTATTACATAGAAGCTAGTTGAACCTTTTGTGTAATCTCCATCACGTTTTCACGGAATACAGAGTCTGTATCCATCAAATCCTTTACAGTCTGGCAAGAGTGAATTACAGTGGTGTGATCCCTTCCTCCAAAATGTTCTCCAATTGTTTTCAAAGAGTTCTTGGTGAAAGATTTTGCTAAGAACATGGTAATCTGACGAGCCTGTACTATTTCGCGTTTACGAGTCTTGTGCAATAACTTGTCATAACTAACACCATAGTATTCGCAAACCATCTTCTGTATAGCATCAATGGTAATTTCTTTACTGCTAGTCTTTACAAAATTTCTTAAAACTTTCTTAGCAAGTTCTAAATCAATTTCTTTTCTATTCAAAGATGATTGTGCAAGAAGAGAAATCAAAGCACCTTCAAGTTCACGAACATTGGTAGTAATGTTATAAGCAACATACTTCACCACTTCCTTACTCATCTCTAAGCCGTCATTCTTCATTTTACGCTCCAAAATCTGAATCCTCGTCTCGTAGTCTGGCAATTGAATATCCGCACTCAATCCCCATCTAAAACGGCTCAACAAACGCTCTTGAAGTCCATCTAAATCCTTAGGAGACTTATCACTAGTTAATACTAGTTGTTTACCTGTTTGATGTAAGTGATTGAAGATGGCAAAGAATGCATCTTGGCTCTTTTCTGCCCTAGCAAAAAATTGCACATCATCAATAATCAATACATCTATCAATTGATAGAAATGAATAAAGTCGTTAATAGCATTATTACGGCTATGATCTTGAAACTGATTAATGAATTTTTCGCTGCTAACATATAATACTACTTTGTTAGGATGCAAACGTTTTACATCATTACCAATTGCCTGTGCAAGGTGCGTTTTTCCCAATCCTACACCACCATATATTACCAATGGATTAAAAGAATTTCCTCCTGGTTTGTCTGCCACAGTTTTCCCTGCTCTTCTAGCTACACGGTTACTATCTCCTTCAACATAGTTATCAAAAGTATAATTATGATTAAGCTGCGGATCAATCTGTACTTTCTTCAAGCCAGGAATCACAAACGGATTCTTAACAGGGTTATCAATAACCAATGGAAAGTTCATTTCATTATGATTGAACGTCTTTGATCCACTTGCAGGTACATCCATACTCCCACTGCGGCCATTGCTGCTATCAACCATTATACGATACTCCAACCTCGCATCCTTTCCTAACTCTCTTTTCAATGTTTTGGCAAGCAAATTCACATAATGCTCTTCCAGATATTCATAAAAAAATTGAGAAGGAACTTGAATCATCAATACATTCCCTTGTAGCTCTACTGGAACAATGGGCTCAAACCATGTTTTAAAATGCTGCCACTCCACAATGTCCTTTATAATCTTCAAGCAACTACTCCAAACATTGTTGGCGTTTTTTAAAACAGTATTAGCCATAATTTGTCAAAAATTTATATGTTAATAAAAGTATTTTCTCAAATATGGAATCTCTAAGGAAATTTAGTTTTGAAACCCCTTTTTTTTTATTGGGACTGCGAATATGGACACTTTTTGTTGAAAAAAAAATTTTTATTTCTCGATTTTCCCTCCAACCAATACTGTATTGGCTTTCAGCAAATTTTTCTTTCTCGACCTCTCGAAATTATAGTCCAATCTGCCCAGTTGAAGCCCTGCCCAACCCACCTGATTCACCAAAGTATCCCCATTATTTTTGTTAATATACTTTCTTGGTTCAGAAAAGAATTGATGGGTATGTCCTCCCAATATTAAATCGATATGATAAGTTTCCTTTGCCAATATCTCATCACTCACTTTATTACTGTCATACTTATCCCCAAGGTGAGAAAGGCAAATTATCATGTCGCATCCCTGCTTTTTCAAAGAATCAACTGTTTTATTTGCACACTCTATTGGATCCTTATAAATAGTATTACCATATAAATTGTCAGGAACTAGACCTTTCAACTCTATACCAACACCTAAAACCCCAACCTTTATATTGCCTTTCTGGAATATATTGTATGGTACAGACTTATTTTCCATTGGGGTATTTGTAAAGTCGTAGTTACAAAGCAATACAGGGAAGTTCGCATGTTTTAGCTGCGTAGCAAAATTCTCAAGCCCTGCGTCAAAGTCGTGGTTACCCATGGTGCAAGCATCGTATTTCATCATGCTCATTGCCTTTATCTCAGGTTCGCCCTTATATATATTAAAGTATGGGGTTCCCTGAAATATATCTCCAGCATCCAAAAGCAAAACATGTTCTGTCTCTTTCCTTATTTGTTCTATAATTGTTGCCCTTGCAGCCACTCCACCAAGACCAGCATTTTTACTGCCATCCATCGGAAATGAATCCAACCTACTGTGCACATCATTCGTATGCAAAATAGTAAGCGTGTCTTTGGCGGCAAAATATTCGCCATAACTCTTATCTATTACAGACGATGCCAATAACGATCCTCCAGCCATCAATGTCTGTCCTAAAAATTTTCTTCTATTAATTGGCATAAACTATTCTTTTTTCAATTTTTGCATCAATGGATTGCCCTGCGTCAGTTAACAATTTTACATACGCCAACAATGCATCTCTAATTAAATAGCCCTTGCTTATTTTAGGAAACACTTTTAGCATATTAGTATTATCGCCACCATTTGCCACATAATCAGAATTTGCAATGGTATAAGTACTATCGGCAGAAATGGGCTTGCCATCAATCAACACATTCGCAGCTTTTTTATCCTTAATCGCCAAGGTAATTCCTGTTAACGGCCAACCATTTTTGTCGGCAATATGATTAAGGAATGATAGCAACGAATCGCCTTTTACCCTTTGCAATACCATGATATTATCAAAAGGCATCAGCTCGAAAATGTTTCCTACTGTAATATTTCCTTTGGGTAAATAAGACCGAACGCCACCATAGTTTACAAAAGCCGCATCGATGTGTTGGCCAAATACCTTTTCGCCAATATTTTTTAGGCCATCACACATAAAATTGCCCAAACCACTTTCGGGCTGATGTTTGGTAAGGCCACTAACCGAGAAGCCAATAACCACATTCATCGATTTGGAAACACTATCTCTATAAGTTGAAAGAAATGCAGCAATGGAGGAATCTTTTTTGGTGTTTCCATTAATTGGATAACCACTGTAGGTTACAGATACCTTTTGGGATTGAACAAAAGATGTTACAAAAAGGCAGGAAATAAATAAGAGAACTGAGATGCGCATTTGAATAAATGGTTGAGGTGTGAAGGTATTAGTTTTACTGTAAAAAAAGTAGAATGTTTTCATATTTTTATAAAAGTTGAAGCAAGAAGTTGTCTAAAAATAAAAAACAATCAATATACACATAAAGTAACCTTCATGTGAGTTGCCTAATACTTAACACAATTAGAATAATTCTGTGTAAAAACAAACTCACTTCTGAAGGAAATAAAGCTCACTTCTTTAAGAATTAATTTCATTCTAGGAGGAGTGAAATTCACTCCTCCTAGAATAAAAATCACTCTAAGAGGAGCAAAAAAGACTCCTGCAAGAATGAATTTCACTCTTATAGGAGTGAAATTGACTCCTATAAGAATCAAAATGATTCTAAGAGGAGTAAAAAAGACTCCTGTAGGAATGAAATTAACTCCTACAGCACAAAAAAGTATTCATCCTCCCAAACCAACCATTATTATAAAAACATTAAGTTCACAGATTATTTAGCTACCTATATCTTTACGGCAATGCAGAAAATAATTAACGACCCAGTTTATGGGTTCATCACCATCAGCGACCCTTTGCTTTTTAAGGTAATTGGCCATCCTTATTTCCAACGTTTACGCCGCATTCATCAGATGGCTTTGGCATACCTTGTGTATCCGGGCGCCGTTCATACTAGGTTGCATCATGCCCTTGGCGCTTATCATTTAATGAGTAACGCTATAAAAGAACTGCGAACAAAGGGTGTAGAAATTTCTCAAAAAGAAGAAGTTGCCGCTCAAGCCGCTATATTATTGCACGATGTTGGGCACGGGCCTTTTTCTCATGCGCTAGAAAAACACATTGTTGTAGGCACGCATCACGAAGAGCTTAGTCTATATATGATGCAAGCAATGAACGAAGAGTTTGGGGGAGAACTGGATATGGCAATTGCTATTTTTACGAATAATTATCCTAAAAAGTTCTTGCATCAATTGGTAAGCGGACAAGTTGATGTGGACAGAATGGACTATCTGACAAGGGATAGTTTTTTTACTGGCGTTAGCGAAGGAGTGATTGGTTACGACAGAATACTGAAAATGCTTACCGTGCATAATGGCGAGCTGATGGTGGAAGAAAAAGGGATTTACAGCATTGAGAAATTTCTGGTGGCTAGGCGGCAGATGTATTGGCAAGTATATCTACACAAAACGGTGCTTAGTGCCGAGATAATGTTGGTGAACTTGCTAAAGAGGGCGAAGATATTGGCTACTTCCGGCGATAAAAGCCTTGCTACAGGTGGTACTTTAGATTTCTTTTTGTACGAATTTAAAGGAGGGGCTAGTAAGGAAATGTTGGAAAAGTTTTGTTTGTTGGACGATGTAGATTGTTCTTTTGCCCTAAAACGATGGGCTAGTCATTCAGATTTTGTTTTGAGTGAATTATGCAAAAGGCTTCTCAATAGAAGGTTATTGAAAATAAAACTACAGTCTGAGCCTTTTGACACTTCCGTCCTGCAGCAAAAGCTTGAGTATGCTAAAGATACTTTAGGTGTTGGAGAAGAGGAAGCTGCTTATTTTGTTTTTACTGGCGAGGCAGATAATACAATGTATAATATGGGGGATGATAAAATAAATATTGTGTTTAAAGATGGAAGCGTAAAAGACATTGCCAATATTGATAACCCATTAATTCATCAAACAATTTCTGCCCCAATAAAAAAATTCTACATTTGCTCGCTTGTCTGATGATAGCAACAGGCATTTTTGCTATCATGTACATGTTCTTTTATTTTAAATTAATCTAGATTTTCAATATAAAATATATGCGTTTTACTGCTGCTCAGATTGCCATGATGATTGATGCTACCGTTGAGGGAGATGCTTCTGCTTCGGTAGATAGCTTTGGAAAAATAGAAGAAGCTAAAGATGGGCAGCTTGCCTTTTTGGCAAATCCTAAATACGAAGAGTACATATATACCACCAATGCATCCATCGTTCTTGTAAACAATAGTTTGGAATTGAAGCAAGAGGTTCCTACTACTTTACTGCGTGTGCCAGATGCTTATTCTGCCTTTGCAACGCTTTTAAAAAAGTATGAGGAAATAGCTAGTCTACAGTTAGTAGGCATACAAGATCCATCTTTTATTGCTAAATCGGCAAAGCTTGGAGAGAATGTTTTTGTGGCTGCCTTTGCTTACATAAGCGAAAATGTGGTGATTGGCAATAATGTAAAAATATATTCTGGAGTTGTTTTGGGTAATAATGTTGTTGTAGGAGATAATTCTGTCTTGCATCCAGGCGTTAAAATATACCATGATTGTGTGTTGGGAAAAAATGTTACCATACATGCAGGGACAGTAGTAGGTAGCGATGGCTTTGGCTTTGCGCCACTTACTGATGGTACTTACAAAAAAATACCTCAGATAGGGAATGTAATTGTAGAAGATGATGTAGAAATTGGCGCCAATACAACAATAGATAGGGCAACTATGGGTTCTACCATCATTAAAAAAGGAGCTAAGCTTGATAACCTAATTCAAATAGGTCACAACGCCGAAGTAGGAGGCGATACCGTTATTGCGGCTCAAGTAGGCGTAAGTGGTAGTAGCAAAATAGGAAGTAATGTTATGATTGGCGGTCAAGCGGGTATTACTGGTCATATAAGCATTGCCGATGGCACAAAAATTAATGGCAAGAGTGGCGTTTCTAAAACCATCAAGAATCAAAACACTGCTATAACAGGTAATCCAGCAGAAGATTTTATGAAGATGAAACGAATAGAAGCTATATATAGAAACTTACCCGAACTAGAGAAAAGAGTACGGGAATTGGAAAAGAAGTTAAGTCAGTAGTCGAAAGTT
>CANCVE010000164.1 GCA_947381435.1 Chitinophagaceae bacterium | reverse complement strand
GTTGTCTTTTTTTGCCATTTGAGTCTTGTATAAAAGGTTAATAAAAAGTTGTTTTAGGGTTTCATCGCCTCGTTCCGCTACGCTCCACTCAGCGATGAAACCCTAAAATTAATTACTACCAGTTTACACAAACTACTTTATACTCTCGTTTAAATAGTGCTTCTTCGTCTGTTTCTCGATATAGATCGTCTGTTATTGACTTTGTATCGTCTGTTTTACACTTTGAATGGTCTGTTTATCACTTTGTATCGTCTGTTATTGACTTTGCATCGACCGTTTTAGACTTTGTATCGTCTGTTTATGATTTTGCATCGTCTGTTAATGACTTTGTATCGACTGTTTATCACTTTGAATGGTCTGTTATTGACTTTCACTCGTCTGTTTATGCTTATTCATCAAAAAAGGATAATTTGAAGTTAATGAGTGGATGCTTATTGAGAAACAGGAAGTAGAGAGTTATGATATTTATTGTATTGATGGCCTCATCTCTTTCTCTACTGCAACTATTTTAATCGATAACAGATGCTGCAAGTATTTTTTTGAATCATTTACTCCAAAACAATTATTTTTATCGAATTAAATGAAATCAATTTTACATAGAAGTAAGTTGATTAACATTGCACACTAATTAAAATAAAAATAGATTGTTTATGAAGAGAAGTTGGTTATTAGGCTTGTCGTTTAGTATGCTGTCGGTAGCAGGAATGGCGCAATCGAAAATTGTAACACTTGATTATTACTATAATCATGAGTTCAAAAAGGGCAGTGATGGTAAATTTAATACTACTCGTTTCCATTACATGTGGGATGATAAAGAACAAAGTGGTTATAGCATTTGGGGCGACATTTTTAAGAAAGATGGTTTTGAACTGAAGACTTTAGAGACGGCACCTACACAAGAAAACCTAAAAGGAACTTCTGTTTATTTGATGGTAGATCCTGATAATGCGAAGGAAACGCCTAACCCTAACTACGTTTTGCCTGAACATATTGCCGCATTGAAAAAATGGGTAAAGGCTGGTGGTGTACTGGTTATTATGATGAATGATAGTACTAACTGCGAATTTGATCATGTAAAACCTCTTACAGCAGCTTTTGGTATAAAGCTTAATCAAGATGTAAAGAGCCATGTTTATAATAGTAAGTATGATATGGCTGCGTTTTATGTACCTGATAATGACCCTATCTTTAAAACAGCTAAGAAGGTTTATTTGAAAGAAGTAACATCACTTACTTTATCGAAGACGGCTAAACCAATTCTTGTCCATCAAACTGAGAAATATACAGTTGCTGCCGCTGCAAAAGTGGGTAAAGGAACTGTAGTTGTAGTAGGTGATCCTTGGTTTTATAATGAATACCTTAACGGACTTTTGGGTAACGACAAAGGTTGGGACAACGATAAGGCTGCCGATGATTTTACTAAATGGTTGTTTTCGATTAGTAAGTAAAATAAGTGTTACTACTAAGGAGCTTTACCACAAAGTTTATAATTAGTGGCTAATGTTTTACTTATGGAGAAGTAAAGAGTTTCAACACATAGGGTTCATAGGGACATAGATCACATAGGTTTTACTTGTAAATAGTTTAAGAAAAGGTCACATAGAAAATGCTACCTTGTAGCATTGACCAACTTTTTTTTGGTAAAGGCTATATAGTAGGCTAATGTTTTCTAGTTATATAACTTATGGAGAAGTAAAGAGTTTCAACACATAGTTTTCATAGGAACATAGTACACATAGTTTGGCTTATTGTAGAAGAAAAAGAAAAGGCCATATAGATAATGCTACTTCGTAGCATCGACCAACGTTTTTTTGGTAAAGGTTATATAGTAGGCTAATGTTTCCTAGTTATATAAGCTATGGAGAAGTAAAGAGTTTCAACACATATGGTTCATAGGGACATAGATCACATAGGTTTTACTTGTAAATAGTTTAAGAAAAGGTCACATAGTTAATGCTACTTCGTAGCATTAACCAACGCTTTTTTGGTAAAGGTTATATAGTAGGTAGAGCGTATTATGAGAATCTCCTTTTTTTATAGCATTGAATTTAAATAATTAATTAATAAATTACAACAATGAGAAGTCGTAAGTAGTATTGAGGGGAGCCTTTTTTATTGCTTACGACTTTCTACTTTTACCCTATTTCATTCATCTAACGATTAATATTCCCCATCATGAAAAAGATAATGCTCTCCCTTAGCGCAATATTGATATGCGCTATTACTTATTCTCAGAATAGAATTACTACAGATTTGTCGGGCGGTGGATGGAAACTATGGAAAGATAGTGATACTACTTGGAAGCAAGATGCCGTTTTTTTGCCTCCTGTAGATGTGGCTACACTGCCCATACACCCGCCAACGGGAGGTTGGGATTCGTTATATAATGGTGCTATTAATGTAAATGTACCGGGTACTGCAGAAGAATACTTGCAGAAAGTGTCTGGGCCGGAAGGGGATATTAATGGCGTGAGCTGGTGGTATAGAACAATTCATATTCCGGATGCAACAACAGCTAGAAAGATATTGATAAGGTTTGAAGCGGCACGCTATCGTTCGGAGGTGTTTATTAATCAGCAATTAGTGGGGTATGATTTGATAGGAAATACGCCTTTTGAAGTTGATATTACTAATGCGGTAAAGCCCGGAATGAATGTGCAACTAGCCGTGCGGATTACGGATGCAGGTGGAAACTTTGACTGGACAGATGGTGCCAACATTAAGTGGGGCAAAGTAAATGTACCAGGAAGTCATGGTTTTGGAGGCATTACCGGAAGGGTGCAACTGATAGCTTGCAGTCCTGTATATGTAGATGAACTTTACATTCAGAATACACCAGAATATCATAAGGTTAATGCATACGTTTATGTAAATAATACGACTACTGAAAGCATTAAGACTAACCTTATAGTTTCTGTTTCGGAGAAAGAGCATCCAGAAATAGTACGATTTGATTCTACCTTAAAAGATGTTGTGCTAAAGCCAGGATTGGATTCAATACTTGTAAAAGTAGATGCACCGAATGCTAAACTATGGGATGTGGAGCACCCAAACCTCTATGTTTTGAATGCTATCATTGATAATAAAGACAAGAATATAGCTGATAGTTATGGTAAAATATTTGGTTTTAGATGGTTTGAATTGTCTGGTATTGGTTCAGATGCTATGTACCGACTAAATGGTAAGCGTATTGTTTTGCGTACTTCTATCAGTTGGGGTTTTTGGCCAGTGAATGGCATTTTTCCTACTGCTCAATTGGCAGAAAAACAAATACGTTTAGCTAAGGCAATGGGACTTAATATGCTCAACTTTCATAGATGTATTGGTCAGCCATCGATATTGGAATTGGCGGACGAACTAGGTTTATTATATTATGAAGAACCAGGGAATTATATGTCGGGCAATCTGGACACGTTTGCACGAGCATGCCTAAAGGAAAAACTTTGTAGGATGGTAAGGAGAGACCGTAGCCATCCATCGATGGTTATTTATAATATGCAAAATGAAATGCGTGATGTAGATTCACTACTATTCATTTCTCATCAGGGTGATATGCGTGCAGCTCATATAATAGATCCTTCGAGAACCATTACCCGAACTTCTGGATGGGCAAGTGGAGATGATGTAGAAGATCAGGCAAAACTACACGCTCGCCCTTTTGATACATTGCTATATAAGAAAGGTTGGTACGATTATCATCGCGCACCGGGACCACCCGTTTGGATGCAGTCTTTTTATAAAGATCCTACTAACTTTTATGGGTATACAAACAATAAAAAAGAAATAGTTTATTGGGGAGAAGAAGGGGCTTTGTCTACTCCATCAAGGCTTGAATTGATAAAGAAAGATATTGAAAAGAATCCAAATGTTGGATGGGATGGAGCTATGTATTTAAAGGAATACGATGATTTTGATACATTCATTAAAAGTAAAAATCTTACAAATGTTTTTCCTACGGTAGATGCACTTACACTTGCATTGGGTAAAATATCGTACGAACATCAGGGAAGAAAGATAGAAAACATCCGTTTGGGAAATGTAAGTGATGGTTATGCTATAAATGGATGGGAATCTGAAATTATAGAAAACCATTCGGGCATTGTAGACTGTTATCGTAATCCGAAGGGAGATCCAGGTATACTTGCTTACTACAATCAGCCACTTTATGTTGCGGTGAAGGCAGGTAAACAAGTAGTTGAATTGCCGGATGATGTGGCCATAGATTTTTATGCCATTAATGAAAAGAACCTTACAGGAAAGTTTACTTTAGTGGTTACCGCAACAGATCCAATGGGTAAGAAAATATTCTCTAAAAAGATTCCTGTAACGCTCACAGGAGGAGATGTATATGGACAATTGCTGGCAGATAATGTGTATTTATCGCTAGCTAATGGAACAGATTCAAAGCCTGTAGGAGGCATGTACCAGATAAAAGCGGCAATAATAGATGCTGCTGGAGAACAGGTTGCAACGGGGCATGATGAAATATTGGGCGTAGACTGGAAGAGTAGCCCCGTAAATGGCAATGGTGCAGTGTGGGATTATGCTGGTATTACCAAACAATTTTTAACTGATCAGAAGAGTGCCAATGTGGTGGATTATACTGATGATGCCAAGAAATTAGATTGGTTAGTTGTAAGCCGTTCACCATTGGGGGGGGATATGCATATTGTTCCAAATGAGCAATTGTTGGACGTGACTGGGAAAGTAAAGGGGCTTACTGCTACCTATTTTGTTGGGGCTGATTTTGATAAACAAGTGGCACAACAAGTAGATAAAAATGTTAACCTTGTAGTAAATGCCGGTGCTACTCCACATGCCAATGTGCCTACAACAACCAACTATAGTGTGCGTTGGGAAGGACAAATAATGCCACCATCAACAGGTACATACAATTTTAATTTGGAGGTTGCTTATGGTGGTGAGGGAGTGCTTATAGTAGATGGAAAGACTTTTAGCTATGATAAACAAGCTAAACGAATAGTAGGTAGCATTGAATTGGAAGCAGGTAAACCGGTTTCTATAAAAGTTGCCTTACAGCATCGGAGACATTCTGGTGCTTGCCGTTTGTTTTGGAGTGTTCCAGATGCGAAGCCAATTGATGCACAGGCAATACTAGATAGGGTAAAGAATGACGGAACTACCTTGATAATTATTGATGCCGCCGCCGCTTGGATGGATTTGATTGCTAAGAATACCAGCATTAAGTATACAGATAAGTTTACGGTGGGAACTAATTGGTTGGGTGGTGTTGCGTTTGCTAAGAAGCATCCTTTATTTAAAGATTTACCTACCAATCAAGGACTTAGCTGGCCTTATGAAGCTGTAGTTAAAAGTGGAAATGAGCGTATAGGACTCATTATGGAAGGAGAGGAGTTGGTGGCAGGTTCATATCATTGTTTTCCACAAAAGCTTGGTACAAGTGTAGGTGTAATAGATTGCGGTAAGGGAAAGATTGTATTTTCTACACTAGATATTTATAACAATTTACAATCTAATGAATCAGTTGCAGGTGTTGCTAAGAAGTTGTTGTGTAACTACATTGACTTTGCTAATGGTTCAAAAAAGTAAAAATAGTTTTCTGTGAAGTAGTCTACAGATTCATGTCTAGCACCCTTATTTTCGAGGTGTTCTTTGGGAGTTGAATATTTCATGGGTTATTTAAGTAGTAACCTTTGTTCTTATTGATTAGGTTAAGGTATTTGCACCCTCTGCCCGAGGAATTCGTAATGAGAAAGAAATTAAATACAATGAATAATTTAAATGAAACAAGTTAAATTTTTAGAAAATTATGTACTAAAATGAATGAATAGAGTTGTTAAAACAAGTAAGTCCCTCAGGAAAAACCTGAAGGACTTACGATTTAAATGATATTTACAATAGAAAAATCTTGTTATTGCACTATCAGTTTACTGGTAATTATACCCTCACGAGATGAAATGTTTACAATATAAATACCTGGAATTAATCTTTCGATATTAACATTGGTTTGTTTATCAGTAACTTCCTGAATAAGGATGGTTTTACCAACAATATTACAAATAGATAAACTGCCTTTTTTAATTTTAGAAAGTACAGTTATAGCTCCTTTTGCAGGATTGGGATATATAGAAATTCCTGGTACACTAGTATGAGTATCAACAGAAATTATTTTACTATACTGCTTTAATCCGTCAAGACCAATAATTTCTAATTGATAATAATAAATTGAAGCATTTGTAAAACTATTGTCATTAAATTGATAGTCTCCAGACCCGTTGGCTCTTAAACTTCCGATGTTACTAAAATTAGTTCCATTTTCACTTCTTTGAACAATGAATTTTGAAATATTCATTTCTGACCTAGTCGTCCAATTCAAAACAATCTCTTTGTTTTGTTTAGTACTTTTAAAATCAATCAACAAAACTGGTAGTGGTGAAGAAACGGTTATGTGTACACTTTGGGCAATACTCAAACAGCCTGTTGCACTCAAAGATTGTACTGTGAGATATCCACTGGTAGCAGTATCAGCAAAATCTAAAGTAATTGAACTCATCCCATTATTGTGAATAGTAGCTCCTTTACCTGAATAAGCCCACTGATAACTGATAACACCTGCAATTGGAGTTACTGAATATAGTATACCTGTTCTTGTTCCAAAAGGTTCAGCACCAAAGATTGAAAAAGGAGCAACAATTAAATGCGGAGTACTTGGTAAAACACTCAAAGTCAATATTACAGTTGCAATACTATCACAACCTACACTATTTGCAGCAATTAATGTATCACTATAAATCCCACTAGTTGTATAGTTTATTCCATTCCATGTATAGCCTAAAGATCCGCAAACGTGGACTGTTAATGTGGAATAGGTAGTATGGTTGACTGTTAAAAACAAGGTTGCTACACTATCACTTCCTGTACTACTTCCTCCTGTAAAGGTTTTGGTATAAGTGCCATTTGTAGAATAGCTTACCCCATTCCATAAATAACTTCCACATGATGAGATTGTTGTTGTAGAACTAGTTGGAGCATTAATCGTCAAAATCAAAGTAGCTGTACTATCACAACCTTTACTATTACCTCCAGTGAAAGTCTTGGTATATGTACCACCTGCCGTATAGTTTACACCATTCCAAAAATAACTACCATTTGTTGTAAATGAAATTGAAGAACTAGTAGGAGAATTTACGGTTAAAAACAATGTTGCAATACTATCACAACCTGTACTATTTCCACCTGTAAAGGTTTTGGTGTAAGTACCACTTACCGTATTGGTTACTCCATTCCAGATAAAACTACCACATGATGATATTGTTGTTGAAGAGCTAGTTGCTAAATTGACCGTTAAATGTAATGTTGCTATACTATCACTTCCTGTACTACTTCCTCCGTTAAAGGTCTTGGTATAAGTGCCACTTGTAGAATAGCTTAAACCATTCCATAAATAACTTCCACAAGATG
>CANCVE010000163.1 GCA_947381435.1 Chitinophagaceae bacterium | reverse complement strand
AGATCATTCAATTTACTCTTTTTTGTTAAAAGAAGTAAAGCTATTGCCAATGGTACCGCTCCAATTTATTTAAGAATTACAATAGATGGCAAACAAACCGAGATAGCTGTAAAGCGTTATATCGTGCCTGAGAAATGGAATAGTAGCAATCAAAATGTTAGTGGTAACTCAGAAGAAGCCAGAACCTTAAATACATATCTGAAAACTTTTGAAAACCAAGTTTACGAGGCAGAGCACTTTTTAATTAAAGATAAAGAAGCTGTTACTACTGAAAGCCTAAAAAGAAAAATTTTAGGTGTTGAGGAAAAAATCTACATGCTAGTTCCAATCTTCGAGGAACATAACCAAAAGATGGAAGCCCTCTTGGGTGATGAATATGCACCAGGCACCTTAGAAAGATATAGAACATCTTTGAGACATACCATTGAGTTCTTGAAACTAAAGTACAAGGTTTCTGATATTGACATCAAAAAGATAGACCATGCTTTTATAGTCGATTTCGATTTCTTTTTGAGAACAACCCGCAAGTGCAATAATAATTCGACTATAAAGTATCTAAGGAATTTTGGTAAGATTGTTCATATCTGCATTGCCAATGGCTGGATGACTAAAAACCCATTTGTCAACTTTAAATGTAAAGTCAAAGAAGTTGAGCGTGCTTTTCTTGATGAAGAAGAAATTGAAGCTGTTGCAAATAAAGATTTCAAGATTGAAAGGTTGAATCTAGTTCGTGACATTTTTATATTCAGTTGCTTCACCGGACTAGCATACATAGATGTCAAGCAGCTTACAAAAGCAAATATTGTAATTGGCATTGATGGCGAAAGATGGATTTGCACCCACAGACAAAAAACTGATACACCTTCAAATATCCCGTTACTTCCAATGGCGGAAAGAATCATAAGTAAATACGCTGATAATCCCCAATGTTTAAATAAAGGTCAGCTACTTCCAATACTTAGCAATCAGCGTATGAATAGTTACCTAAAAGAAATTGGCGATGTATGTGGCATAAATAAAGAGTTAACCTTCCACATCGCACGACATACGTTTGCTACAACAGTTACCCTTACCAATGGTGTACCTATTGAAAGTGTTAGCAAGATGCTTGGCCATAAGAACTTAAAAACTACCCAGCATTATGCAAAGATTGTAGATAGAAAAGTGGGTGCAGATATGAGCGCATTGAAAGAAAAACTCAAAACAAAACAAATTAGTGAACCGCAAAAAGGGAAAGTGATCGCGCTTTAATAGCTTTATATAACGGCAAAAAAGTAATTAGTTAATATTAACTTTTTCTTTAGGCATTGCTCTTCCAAATATTTTAAATCACAGCTAAAAAATTGCCTTAGTCAACTAAGAGTTTTAAAATTAAACTAGTTAAAAATAATTAAAAGCATCTTACTAGTCCTCAGCTTTGTAATTAAAGAAATCAAAGTCGGCAGGAGTTCTGTTTATACTTCCCTTATCTAGCGCATATACGCCAACCATTGTTCCCATAAAGCCCCATTGTGGTGTTCCCCAATCACTTAAAAAGCTGGCATCAGAAACGGCACCTGCAACTTTCCAATTGGTATTGTCATAACTATAATAAAAGGTTCTTTCATAGCCATTTACCTCAACTTTTAAATACAAATCTTTAGGCTCTATTTTGTCAACAGTAGCAATTGTTTTTCGCTTTCCTTTTCTACATTCTTCTACTATTAACTGCAATCCACCGTTATTGGTAAGAGATACTCCTGCAAATGTCTTGGTATCATAATAACAAATTAAGCCTGCCCGTTCGTTTCCTAGAGGTTTAAAAGTAAGTTTGGTAGTGGCATTGTAATGTAAATTCTCTTCTCTTCTCAACAATATATTTCTCGCAGCGATGGTATCCAAATCAAAGGGAGTAGTATAAATTCTGAGATAACCTTTTTTCTCAGTCATACTAAAGTTGCTACTATCGGGTGTACGAACCCATTCCCAATTAGTATTAAGTTTGGGTGTATTAAAATCTTCCTTCTCTGATTTACTATATTTTTTTACAGTTAAATCTGGCGCCCAATCAGATTCGGAAGGTCCGTCACCTTCATTTAGTATTGGCCATCCATCTGGCAACCAGTTTACTTTATCCAAACCAGTTTCTCTGCCCAATTGATTATTGTATCCATCTACTCTTCTCATAGATAAATATAATGCCCACCATTCTCCTTTTTGGGTTTCTACTAACGATGCATGTCCTTGTTGTGTGGTGCGCGGACGAGGTTTTTGACCAAGCTTTAGCTGCGCAATAAATGGATTATAAGGTGAAGCTTCGTAAGGGCCATAGATATTTTTACTTCGAGCAATAAGCTGATGATGTTCTGGATATAAGCCACCGCCTGCCGCGATGTGATTATAATAATACCCATTCCGTTTAAAAATATGTGGGCCTTCTGGATGTCCTTTTTCACTTCCCCATTCTATCCATTTTGGTTCTTCCATCACCTTGGTACATTCATCATTCAGCCTCACTATTTTGGTACCCTTTCCCTTTGGTATTCCCGCTGCATAAGACATATAATGCGTTCCATCATCATCCACAAAATGAGATGGATCGTTACCCTCAAACGTAAGTTGTACAGGCTTTGTCCATGGCCCATTAATGCTTTTAGATTTAACCATAAAATTGCCTCTTACATTAATCTTTCTGTCTTTTGTAAGCTGAACCAAACAATAAAAAACGTAAAAGGTGTCTTTATAATAAGAAATATCGGGCGCCCACATGCCACAACCATCAAAGAAAGCATCTAAATTAAGGTCTGACTTTTGGGTAAATACATGCCCTATTTGTTGCCAATGAACCAAATCTTTTGAATGAGAAATGATGATAGATGGAAAGTACTGAAAGGTGGAATTTACCAGATAATAATCGGTACCAACACGCACTACAGATGGATCTGGGAAGAAACCAGGCACTACAGGATTAGTATAATGCTGTTTCTTCACCCGCTCTTTCTGCAATCGTTGAACTACACTATCAGGAAGTTGTTTTTGTGCGTTCACTACTATAGTCCATGACCAGAAACAAAGAATTGCCAGTATAATTTTCTTCATATTTATATTCTTTAACCCCAAATTGACTAAGTAATTTCTGCAACCAACGATTAGTTCTGCTATTGAAAAACCACATCGTCTATATCTAATAGTTTACCGGCATCTCCAAAAACACTTATTTGAATAGTGGCATTGTTATTTGCAACCTGAATGTCATTTAGCTTAATCTGCTGCCATTTATCGGTTGCCTTAATAGGTATTGTTTTAGATTTCTTACCTGAATAAATAGTAAGAACGCCAGACTTATCTCCCACATTGCCCTTAACCCTTGCACTAAAAGAATACTTGCCATCGGGAATAAATTCTAAGATTTGTTTCATGGTAGCCTTATAGTTTTTATCCTGCTTTATCTCTAGGTAATGCTTTCCTTCTTGCGCTCCGATACTATCATTAATAACCTTGACTGCATCTGGATTATTGCCATCAGTTCTTGTAACAATCCAAGCAATAGGATAGGTATTACCTTTTGCACCATATTCGAAACTTGCATTACCAACAAGATTTGTAGCAGCGTTTTTCTTAGCATAAAACCTAAAATAATCTACGTTCATAGCTGCATCTTTTGGAGGGATATTTAATCCGCCCCATGCATTTAAATTAACTGGCAATGCAGTAAGCCAGAAGTTTTGAGGCGCATACACTTTCCATTTGTCAGCAAGATATTTGGTTGAAAAAAGCTGTCTATTGCAATAGAAATTAATTCTATCGGGCAACCATTCATAGCCCATTACAATCCATTTTGAAAGATCTTGTTTTATAGGTTTGTTTTTTGGCGCCTCACTTAAATGTGTTGGTGTGTAGATATGATAATTTTGAGCCAAGGTGTTATCCTTAGAATTATGCTCGAATCCATCAATCTCCAAAACCCTGTTTTCTTGTGGAATTAAATCTTTGTTTACCAATGCATCTCTCACTCCTTTACCTTCTCCTTCATTTGTACCAGTTAATCCCATGGACCAGAAAGACTGATGTAGGCCACTAAGTTCTTTGTTGCCGCCATAGAGTTTTACCCTTATTTCGTAATATCCATAACCAAAGTTGTGTGTAGATACTACCCCGCCGCCTTTATATTGTTTCTCCAAAGACAACGTGCTATCATTTGTAAAATTTATTTGTAGACACCCAATTCCGTCTGGTAATGTTGTAACTTTTACATTCTCTTGAGTACTATTACCACCCATTTTTTGATTTATCCTATGCAACCAATCATTATTATTGGGCACTAGCCCTTTGTTAAATTCGTCACTGAAAACCATTTGATATCCATTCTTTTCAGGCTTAAAAGAACTATCTATTTTGTTTTGCGCTTTTACCAAAACTGACTGGCCGATTATGAAAAGAATAAGTAGAAAAAAGAAACGATTATACATAAGTAAGCAATTTTAGCGACACAAGTGGCTATGTTGTAAAAGTATAGTAGCGACTAGTAATATCAGTATAAATTGCTGTGTTAACGAAGAAATGAACGCAATAAATATTGAAATCGTTCCCAACTTTGCGACTTTTAAGACCATATTCTGTTGAGACTTGGGAACGATTTCAACGAGATTCCAAGTTTTTCATATACATAGTATTGACTTACTTATTAGACAGTACTACTTATAAATAGATTTGCTGCTATTAATCAGTTTATATTATGATTGCTAAGTTTATTACACGCGTATCCTTCTGCTTGGTTCTTTTTCTTCTTTTCATCAACCACATATTAGCGAACAAAGTGGTTATTGGGGAAACACAAATACCAATAAATCAGAATTGGAAGTTTACTATTGATCCAAACAATGAAGGTGAAACCAAGCAGTGGTATAGTGTTAGTTACAGTGATGCAGGTTGGAAAAACGTAACTATACCCCATAACTGGGATTTAGATAATGAGTATGCCAACTACAAGGGAAAAACATGGTATAAAACAAGTTTTGAGACGCCGTCCTTCAGCAATAAGAAAGTTGTACTGTCTTTTGGTGAGGTTGCCATGAGTTATAAAGTTTTTCTCAATGGCAAACAGATTGCAAGTGTTTTATGTGGTAACTACAGAGAAGACTTTGACATTACTACCCTATTGAAACCCAATACAACTAATACGCTTGCTGTAATGGTAGACAATACTTTGAAGTGGGGGGCATACTGGAGTTGGGGTGGCATAAGAAGACCTGTAACATTATTGATTAAGGAGCCTATAAACATCGTGAGGCAACAGATTGTGGCAATACCCAATTTGGAAAAGGGTACTGCAATTGTAAACACTACATTATATATTGAAAACACAACTGCCAAAGCAGAGAATATCCAAATAGCACAACAACTCTTATTTAATCAGTCAGCCGTAAAAACTACAAAACCTATTACCGTTTCTATTGCTGGAAACGGAACTACATCCTATACTTTTCAGCAATCATTAAGCAAAGAACAAGTGAAGCTTTGGCATATAGATCATCCCAATATGTATACTAGTGCGGTTTCTATTATTCAAGATAAAAAAACTTCTTATCAATTAAATGACAGGTTTGGCATCCGCAAAATAGAATGTGATGGTTATCAGTTTAAATTGAATGGAGAATCGGTAAGGCTAACGGGTTATAATTGGGTGGCGGATGATAGAACAACAGGAAACACGTTGCCCGATTTTAGGTATAAGGAAGATATTGACTACATGAAACAAACAGGACTGAATATGGCTAGACTTTCTCACCGTCCACTTCCCGAAGATGTGATGGATTATCTTGATGAAAAAGGTGTTTTGGTATTGGCTGAGTTTAATAACTGGGCAGATTTTATGAATGCACAAAGTGAAGAACCGAAACAATTTGCCACTAAACTAGTGCAACAAAAGATGAATCATCCTTGTGTGATTGGTTGGAGTGTAGGCAATGAAAATGGAAGTTTAAAAGAGAATCCGAAAGTGAATGAGTATGTAGAAAGTATTATCAAGTTTATAAAAACAAAGCTAGATAGCAGCCATTTAGTTACGTATGTCTCCAATACTGCCGATTTTCAGGATAATGATGCTGCGCAATATTGCGATGTAATCATGATAAATAAATATGGATCTTACAGTAAGGGAATAGATGCACTGAAACAGCGCTATCCTAATAAAGCAGTTTTCATGTCGGAATATGGTGGTTATCTCACCGCAGGTAATCTTATTTATGACACGCCAGATAAAACAGTTTTTAAACGTTTTATGGTGGACAGCTTTGGGCTGAAGGAAAACTTATTTGGTTATTCACTTTGGACATACAACGATTACAGAAGTTGCTATCAGTCTCCTAATCCTGAAACAACTACCCCTATTCATCAAAATAGACAATGGGGAATTGTGGATGTATATCGCAATAAGAAGAGGGCTTTCCGGCAAATGCAACAATATTATGCACCTGTAAAAGCAGTAAACATAAACATCGAAAAGCCCATCAATGGCTTACTAAAAACAGAATTATCATTAATTCCAAGAAGCAAAAAAGACATTCCAGCCTTTACACTTTCTGGATATAAACTAGTGTGGGAAGTACGAAATGCAGACAACAAAAATGAGCAATCTGGATTTATAAACTTGCCAGATATTGTGCCTGGTGCAAACACTTTAAAGTATCCTTTGGAATGGACAAAAACAGATAAATCTATATTCCTAAGGGCATCGCTATTATCATCAACAGGTTATGTGGTACTCGATACTACGGTGTTTGTAGCACCCCCTCCCATACCAACAATTAACGCTTTTATAGCAGCAGATAAAGAAGCAAGATTGGTTTTTGAAAAGAGTTCTTTGGCCACAGAGTACATTGTAAAATACAGTATTGATGGCGTGGAAAAATCGCTAAAACCCACTATTGATCATTATGCAGATGTTACTGGACTTCCTTTGGGCAAAGAGTGTAAAGTTTGGGCGGTTGCTACCAATTCATTTGGCGAGAGTGCCCCTACAGTCACTTATTCTTTTACCACCAAGGCAGGTTACAATGCATTGCCTCCTGTTATTTGGTTGAACGAGGCATCCAACAATGGTTTCTTTACAGGTTATAGCTTTCATTATTCCGACAATCAATACGTTATTCGTTATGGTACTAATTTGAATGAAAAAGACAAATGGAACACCCTTACTTCTGGAACTTTTGGCATGATACAAGTGCCTAATCTTACCAATGGCACTACCTATTATTACCAATTAAAGAGAGAAAGTGCCTTCAACTCAAACGCTAGTGAATGGAGTGAAGTAAAAACCATAACACCCAATGAAGGACACCAATCTGGCTATAGTATTATTCATGGATTTGTACAGGTTGGCAATGAATTATTAATCAGTTGCACACCATCGCACAATGCAAAAGGCTTTAAGGCTACCTGTAAAACCGCAAGTGGAACTAAGGAATTTATCATCAACCAATCTGTGCCTACACTAATTACGCTATCATTAAATAG
>CANCVE010000162.1 GCA_947381435.1 Chitinophagaceae bacterium | reverse complement strand
ATACTATACCTAATTCTCAATGAATCCCCCCATTTAAGGGATTTTATATAAATGGGAATAATGTCACTTTTACATCATCAAATAAGAAAAACATTCTTACAGATTTAATTAAAAAAATAGATTTTATGTTAGTAAACTTTAAAATGAATTTGGCAGTTATCGCAATCACAGGAATGATAGTTACTTCAACTATTACTGCACCTTTTACAAAAATGTTTGGCAAGAACTATAACGCTAAAAAAGATTATGCTTGTTGCAAAAATGATCAATTAGTACTTCATCATTATTATACGGTAAATGTATTTTGGATGGAAGTTACGAACGGCTTTACAGAAGAAAAAACAGGAAACATTACTAAAGGCGGCTGTGAAATTAGGTGCAACGATTAATATACCACTGGATAATTGATTTGAAGGTAAAAAATGATTGATTCCCTTGATTTAAAAGGATTTCAGGTTTTAATTTTAAACAAATCGGTTTCCTTACATATTAATGAAATTGAATCAACAATTACCAATCTTTCTCATTGCCTACTTCTTGCCTTGTCTTTTTCTGCTGTACTTCCGATTGTAGCCTTTTCTCCTCGTCTCTAAGCATGTTCAGTTGCTGTTCTGCTTGTTTTTTAGACGGTTCTTTCTTCGGCTCGGGCTTTTTATTCTTATTTTGTTGATCTTGTTGTTTCTTTATTTCATTTAATACCATTTGAAGATTCTCTCTAGTGGCTTCATCATTGTTGTTGAATAATAATGATTTCTTAAATGACGCCGCAGCAGCATCCATCATTTTTTGTTTTATTTCGGCCAACCCTTTATTATATAATGCTTTAGCCTGCAAAGTAGGGTCAGTTGTTTTGGCCGCCAATTCTTCCATCAGTTTTGCTGCAGCTGCATATTGTTGCTGACGAAATAAGCTGTTGGCATTATTAAAAGCCGCCGTAAAATCTTTAGAATCTTTTCCTAATACTTTTTCGTATTCCCCTTGTGCTAACTTGAAATCACCCTTTCTATACAATTCATTCCCCTTTACAATTGTTGCGTTATTACTCTGACACTTTACTGAGGAAGAACAAAACAATAGAACAATTACAGATAGGGCGGTCTTACTCAGAAAGCTCGCCTTTGTTTTCTCCGATATAAATAACTCTACTACCAACAATAGAATGGCAATTGCAAGGAAAATAAAATAATACGATTGATAATCAACATAACTACCCGGATTTCCGATAGATTTTTTGTCCATCGAATTTAATATTTGAGAAAGATCATTACTAACCGCCTCCGAATTATCTAGATAATGATAAGTGCCACTAGTAGTAGCTGCAATCTGTTGCAACAATTCCGAATTAAGTTTTGTAATCACTGTTTTTCCATCCGCATCTCGTTTATAGTCGTTAGTACCCTCTACAATTGGCGCTCCAGTAACCGACCCCACTCCTACCGTATGCACAATTACTCCTTTTTCAGCTAACTCCTTTGCAGCATCTAATGCTTTAGTGTCTTGGTCTTCTCCATCGGTAATTAAAATGGCGGCTTTATATTTTTTTTCTTTCGTATTTAAGCTATTATTGCAAAGCATTAAGGCATCGCCAATAACTGTTCCCTGCCATCCAACCAAATTAGGATTCGCATTACTCACAAACATTTTAGTAGCGCCAATATCACTTGTAAGAGGCATCTGCAAATAAGCCTTTCCAGCAAAAACAACCAACCCTATTCGGTTATCCTGCAACTGAGCCGTAAGCTTATAAATTAAATCTTTAGCTTTATCTAAACGGGTTGGCTTTTCATCTTCTGCCAGCATGCTCTTGCTTACATCTAGGGCAATCATTACATCAATCCCCGTTCCGGCAGTTCCTTTTTCCTTTATTGGCTTGCGAAGATTCGCAGCAGAAATTAGTAATAAAGCAATAGAAACAATAATGGCTACAACTTTGAGAATGTATTTCCTTTCAGAATAGCCTTTGGTGAGTTGATTAATTAATCTTTCATTGCCTAATGCTTGTCTTGTCTTCCGTTTCCACCTGATAGTTAAGTATAATAATGCAACCAATGGAAGCAATATCCCAAGGCCGTATAAAAATTCTATATTCTGAAAACCTACCATTAGTGATTAATGTTTAGTGATGAATGTTTAATAATAGAGAAACTAATGATTAATCATTAATCACTAAACATTTATCATTTATTTCTTTCCTTCAAAGAAGCCTTCCTTTTTCAATATCCCTGTAAGAATTTTCTTTCTGATAGTCCACAATTCGGCATTAGGATCTCCTTCTACATTTAAAACAAAGAAATATGGATGATGATTTTCTTCAATCCAACCCACTATCCAACCAATGCTTCTTCCATTTTCTCTGTACCCCAACCCTGTTTTATAATATAGCTTATAATTGGCATTGTCTTCTTGCAACATCACTTTCTTTACGATATCCTGAGTGCGCTTTTGAAAGCCTAGCTGACTAAAATAGAGCTTCTTCACCAAGCCAAGTTGCTCATCGGAAGTAATCTTTAGGCTATTATTCAACCAAAAGCTATCAACACTACCTCCTATTTTTCTATTACCATATTTTAGGCTATCCAACCATTGCTGCATGGTGTCTTTTCCAATTCTTCTAGCCACTTCTTGGTAATAAGGCACGCACGAAACCTTAAATGCTTCAGCCATGGTAAGGTCTTTGTTCCATTCTTTAATGGTATCGCCATTGTCGTGTTTGCGTACCACACCATCCCATTTAATAACCATCTTTTCGTTTACAATTCTGCCAGTTTCGATGCCAACCAACGAGTTAACAATCTTAAAAGTAGAGGCTGGTAAGTAGGCACTATCCTTATATCTGCTCAAGTTATACACAGTAAACTGTCCTGTTCCGTTATCAAACATGGCAAAGCATCCATCTACCTTACTACTATCAAAAAAGTCTTTTAGGCTATCTTCTTTTGTAACATTATTAGGCGAACAAGCTGCAAAAAGCAAAACCGCAGACAATAATACCATCAATAAAAACCCATTATTCAATTTCATCCTTCACATTTTAGTGGTTGCAAAACTAACTGTTTGACGTTAACCGATGTACCGCTTTCCGTTTACCGTGATTGAAGCGGATTCCATCAAATTTTAAATAAAACATAATCACGGTTAACGGTATATCGGTCAACGGTTAACGAATCAGCTCTTCTCCCCTTCAAAATAATCCATCTTATGTTTAAATAATACATTAAACGTAGTGAGCGACCCATAAATTCGGGTAATATATTGCTGCATATTCACCTTATCCTCATCGGTAAGTTTATCATGGCTATTGATGCGTTGCTCTAGCACACGCAATCTATCGCGCAGCATCACTATCTTATGAAAAAACACATCAATAGACACTTCCTTTTCCTTTAGGGTATCCGACCCTGGTTTCATTATCAACGTTCCGCCAGACCATTTATCACCAATAGGCACTATCTCATTTACATCGCTCCATACACGCAATATCTTCATCAAAGCATCTTCTGCTTCACTAAAACTTTCTTTATATTCCGATTCAATGTGTTCAATAACTTCCATTGTAAAGTCTTTGTTCACCGTTTTAATACCTTTTTCGATGAAACAAATCTCATATACCCTTTTGTGCAATCTAATTACTACCCCCGTACCAAAAGAGGGATGCACAACACGAGAACCAACGCCTAATAATTCCATAATTGTCTTTTTTAGTTATCAGAAAACAGTGAACACTGAACAGTTATCAGTTGTCAGTAAATAGTTATTAGTTGATTACTGCTTACTGTTCACTGATAACTGTCAAAGCGCAATGCTATTAAATTAGTTTGGATAATGGACAGAAAAGTTTGCTTCTAGGATGTTAAAGCCTTTGTTGGGCTTAAAAATGCTTTGTTCGGCATTACTGCTCTTTTGGTGCAAATAGTTATTACCCAATAAAACAGTTCAGCTTTTTGTACAATTAACTTTTTGGGATGCTATAAAGTTTTTGTTTTTTAATAGGAGTAATTGCCTTTTCAAACAATGCAACTACACCTATGCAAAATGCATATTGGCAATAGCCACCCCATTATTGCCAATATGCTATACTTACACTAATATATTTCTGTATTACACCAATTCTACGCAATCAAACTGGTGCATATTTAGCAAGTTTATCATTAAATCAACAACATTTTCTTCGCTTTCTATGCGCAGAATGTTATCGCAATCCTTTAAATCAAAGTTCCAACTTGCATTTGGCAACATATTATCAATATGCGGTTTTAGTTTCCTCACTTGCCATTTATTCTTGACTGTTGTCTTGAAAACGAAGATCATTACGCAGATAATGTTGCCAATAATGTTTCCAAATAGTTCAAAGTCATGGTAAAACCTCCTTGGAAGCCCATTTCTATCATCTTTTCCATTCTGGTAAGCGATTCATTATAAATAGAAATATGCACCGTTGTCTTTCCTTCTGCCTCACTAAAGTTTAAATTCCACTCCGATGCGGGCAATTCTGGGTTTTCGTCCTTATCTGCAAAGGCATTCAGCATTTTAAAGTTTGTTTTCGGACTAATAGAGGTGTATTGCTGCAAAGACCAATGCTCATCCCCCTCCGGACTCACCATGGCATAAAACCTTCTTCCGCCCACTTCAAAGTTCATTACTTTGGTTCGGGATAACCATGGCTTTGGTGCCCACCATTGGTCAAGAATTTCTTGTTTGGTGTACGCATCCCAAACCAAAGGCAGCCCTGCGGCAAACTCTTTTACTATTGTTACCGTTTTTGAAGGCTTATCTACGGTAAAATCAAAGCGCAATTTGTTACTCATTGTTGTTATTTTTAATTGTTGATAAAAGATCGTCTAGTTGTATAAATCTTGTTTCCCAAATCTGCCTGTATTGTTCAAGCCATTGGTCTATTTCTTTCATTTTTTCTATTTCAAGCGAGTAATAAATCTCTCTTCCTTGCTGTTCTTGTTTTACCAAATCACATTCTGTTAGTATGCGCAGGTGTTTTGATACTGCTTGCCTAGTACTATTAAAGTTTTCGGCAATGGCGTTGGGCGTCATAGCCTGTATTGCAATCAAGGCAATGATTGCGCGTCGGGTTGGGTCGGCAATTGCCTGAAAAATATCTCGCCTCATCTCTATAATTTTATTTTATGAAACTATTCGGTTGCAAATATATACGCAACCTTTCGGTTTCACGAACTTTTTAGAACATTTTCTTCAAAAAAACTTGCAAACCTGACAGGTCCTCGAGACCTGTCAGGTTTATATTTCCAAATATTTTCCTCTTTTCATTATTCCTGCCACATTACTCGTAGCTTGTGAGCCTTTACTAGTGTAGACCTCACCTAAATCCTCTCCAAAAGAGAGGACTTTACAGTCCGACTGAAGGTAAATTGGTGTTTTTGCTTGCCCTTATCCCTTGGAGAAGGGTTGGGGGTGAGGTTTAAATGAAAAAAATATGCTTTTACAAACTCAAATTAATAAAACAATATGCCTCACATCAGTTATCCCACCGATTTTAATGGTCAGACCGTTCTTTTACTTGCCATAAAGGAGAAAGTAGATGAAGATGGCGATGATAGTCCACTGGTTGAGATGCTTTCCCTCAAGAAAATTGATTTAACAGAGGATGCTATTAACTGTGGAAAAGCAATTGGCAACAATAACCTCTTTTTAGTAGCTAAAAAGAACAGCGAAAATCTTAGGCAGCAGCGTAATAACTTGATGAAACCCATTATGAAACACCTAAGAGGGGCATTTCAGTTCTTGAAAATATTATATACCCCCAATTTTAAAATTTTAGGCAATTGGGGTGGCACCATTACTAATTCGGGGAGGATAACTTACGCTTCGGGCATTGTAAAAAGGGTAGATATATTTTTGAAGATGAAGGAACAAAATGATTCGTATACAGAATCTCCTAGCCCTTTGGAACCTTATCTTACACAAAACTCAATAGATCTTTCTGATGATGCTATTAATTCAGCAAAAGCATTGCAAAAAGAAACTGCCTTTACCAATGCCAAGAAAAAAGCAGAGGAATACAGAGAAAAAAGGGATAATGATTTTGTAACACCATTGGCAGACATCAATCAGATTGGTGCTTATTTAATGATATTGTTTAAGGATAATACAAAAGCCCTTGGCGAATATGGTTTTGATGTGGTAGACACTGTAAAAGTGGTAAAAGAGCGCATTATAGATCTGGGTATTGGACAAAACAGATTGGCATTCAGGACAAAAGTGGGAAGCACTATGAGTAATTTAGGCACAAAAGACTTAAATGTGTACAAGGGAAAGCTCATTGCTGGCATTCCTACGCTTTTAAAGGCAGGAAATGAGTTTATTCTTACTAAAGGGTATAGTATTTTCTCAGTAAATAACCCTTCTTCTACCGATAGTGGCCGTTTTTTATTCAATCCCATTTAATTTCTTACATACAATTGTCTAATTCTTACTTAAACCAGTTCTATTCTTACACAAAAAAGCCCTTTTCCTCGTGTTTCAGGTCTTTATTGTGTAAGAATCAATCAATTCTGTGTAAGAATAGGATTAGTTTATGTATGATTAAAACTGCTTTATGTAAGAATAAGATTCCTTTATGTATAAACGAGGGTAATTCCAGATGGAAAAGTGGCATTTTTGTTGTAAAAAAAGTTATTTGGTGCAGGAATTAAGAGCATTTTTGATGATAAACAAAGAGAAACTGCAATAAAAAGTACCATTACAAACAGAATATTGTCAGAACCTGATAAGCTAATGGAAAAAGTGCCTTAAGCACAACATCTCCTTATAGCTTAATAGCTGATTCAAAACCCTATAAGGGGTTTTTAACCCTTATAGAGTTGGTGCTCGAAAAGAAAGACGGTTTTTGTTGTGGATGGATATTTATCTTTACTTGCGGGGTGACCATTATTGAATAAAAGTATCAATAGAGAGAATTAATCCAAATGATTAAATTGAAGGAAAGACGTTTTGAGATATTTTTTAAGTCACTCTTGGGGATAGCAGTGATTTTTCAACTAGTGGGTTTACTATGTGATGTTGTTTTCAATATAAATAGTTCGTTAAGTTTATTGATTCCGATTGGTATTTTGTTGACGATATTACTAATTCCAATCTCATTTGTAAAATCAAAAATAAAGTACATCATAGGGATAAGATTTTTTTTAATATCTATCATAATAATGTGTGTTATAGGTTTTTTTGTAATGGTTATTGACACAATGGCAATAGCCATAGAAATTGGGAGGAATATCACAAGACTAAAATGTCCAAAAATGCCAGATAAATTATCATCTTCGCTTAAATACTTTCGACTTATTACTTACAACTTACTACTTAATACTTTTCATCACTCATAACTAAACAATTGCTATCAGACAGTTCTAATACTAATAACTTAAATGGCTATCCGCTATTTGGTAATAAACGTATTTCGAACTAGGGGGACGTCATTTCGAATGTCTCATCTGGCGCACCAGAAAAAAATGGGAATGATTGCTATGACATAAACAAATTTTTTTCAGCAATAAAAATTAACAAATCAGGCTGCCACTTTGGTGTTATCCACATAAGGCTGCTGCTTTTTTATTACTGCCACCACCCT
>CANCVE010000161.1 GCA_947381435.1 Chitinophagaceae bacterium | reverse complement strand
CTCCATTGCCGATTACACCGTTGTTTATAATGATGCCCATACGGCAATAAGTGCCATTAGTAATGCCCTAACGACAATAACCAATGCAAAGAGTGCCCTAAACAGGCAGAATGTGTTGATAGATGATGTTCTAAAGCATGTGTGGGACGATGCAACATCCACTTACAGCTTGGTAGCACCCGCGCCAAGACGGGTACTTTGTAGGCAATGGGGTGCATTATATCAAAGCAAAGGTGTGGCATCTATAGTTACAGGCGTTTGTACAGACAGCATAACCCATGCGTTTCTATTTAATGTGCAGATACACATTATGGGTGTAGGACATAGGGTGGAAAGTGATATTGACGGCAATTATACCATCAACACAATACTGTATGACGACCTTGAAATAGTAGCCAAACTAGCTGGCTATGAAGATCTGAATATTGATTTTGTTAAGGAAGACGGTATAGCCAAAACTGTGAATGTTGTGATGGTGAAAAAGATAGTTTGATTTAGTAATGGATTATGATTTATATATAAAAAGCCCTTGAAGCAAATACTTCAAGGGCTTTTTTGTGAATACTAAAACAAGAAATACCGTTGTGCCAATGGCAATACCGCCAATGGTTCGCATGTAATATGCACCCCATCCACCTTTACTTCGTAGTTTTCTGGGTTAACATCTATCTGAGGCGTGGCATCATTGTGTATCAGGTCTTTTTTAGAAATATTGCGACAGTTCTTTACGGGCAATACCATTTTCTGCAAACCATATTGCTGTACAATATTCTTTTCTAGAGAAAGTTTTGATACGAATGTGGCACAGGTTTTATGCAATGCCTTACCAAAAGCCCCAAACATATTGCGATAAATAACAGGCTGCGGCGTAGGGATAGACGCATTTGGGTCGCCCATACGTGCGGCTATAATCATCCCGCCTTTAATGATAATCTCTGGTTTCACCCCAAACATGGAGGGTTTCCACAATACAAGATCGGCCATCTTGCCACTCTCCAACGAGCCTACATATTCCGAAATGCCGTGTGTAATGGCTGGATTGATGGTGTATTTGGAAACATACCTTTTCACCCTAAAGTTATCGTTCTCATTCTGTGTATCCTGTTCCAATCCTCCCCGTTGCACTTTCATTTTATGCGCCGTTTGCCAAGTGCGTGTAATAACCTCACTAACCCGTCCCATTGCTTGTGAGTCGCTACTCATCATGCTGAATACGCCCATATCGTGCAAGATATCTTCTGCGGCAATGGTTTCTGGACGAATGCGGGAGTCGGCAAAAGAGACATCTTCTGGAACAGTCTTATCTAAATGGTGACAAACCATCAACATATCGAGGTGTTCATCAATGGTATTTACCGTGTAAGGCCGCGTAGGATTGGTGGATGAAGGCAACACATTTGGATACATAGCCGCCTTGATAATATCTGGCGCATGTCCGCCACCCGCACCTTCCGTATGGAAAGTATGGATTACGCGCCCATTGATGGCGTTGATGGTATCCTCTAAAAAGCCGCCCTCATTTAAAGTATCTGTGTGTATGGCAATCTGTATATCGTGCTTATCTGCCATCTTCAGCGATGCATCAATTACAGCGGTAGTACTTCCCCAATCCTCATGTATTTTCAATCCTAAAGCCCCTGCTTCTATCTGTTCTTCCAACGGATCCAAGCTAGCACAATTGCCTTTGCCAAAGAAACCAAGGTTCATCGGGAAAGCCTCTGCCGCTTCCAACATCTTCTGGATATTCCATGCACCGGGCGTAACAGTGGTAGCGTTTGTTCCATCGGCAGGACCAGTTCCGCCACCAATCATGGTAGTGATGCCACTAAACAAAGCATGTTCAATTTGTTGGGGACATATAAAATGTATGTGCGTATCGATGCCGCCAGCCGTGGCTATCAAACCCGCGCCACCATGTACTTCTGTTGATGCACCGATGACCATATTTGGGGTAATACCCTCCATCGTATCTGGATTGCCGGCCTTACCAATGCCTACAATCTTTCCATCCTTAATGCCAATATCGGCCTTAACAATTCCCCAATGATCGATAATCATCACGCTGGTAATCACAAAATCCAACACGCCTTCCTTACGGGTAGCAGTTGCGGACTGCGCCATACCATCACGAATAGTTTTACCACCGCCAAACTTGGCTTCGTCACCGTAAACTGTATAGTCTTTTTCTATTTCTATAAATAATTCTGTATCGCCCAAACGAACCTTATCGCCCGTAGTTGGGCCGTACATATTCGCGTATTTTATTCTATTGATGTTCATTCTTTTGTTATTTTAAGTTTTGAATTATGAATTTTAAATTATGGAAGTATTTTAAATAAACATGAATTAATATCACGGAAAAAATCTAATAATTTACCACATAGACACAATAGACACATAGAAAAAAAAGGTAAAGAAACGTTGCACTTTAAGTCCACATAGACTCGAGTATAAAAAAGTGAAACTTTTTTACTATGTTTTCTTATCTATCCTCACAATCACCACTATGTGCCTACTGTGGCTATGTGGTAATTTTTTATTTTATTAAAGCTGTGAGACACCAATTTATCATTTAAAATTCAAAACAGATTCCAATGCTTTTGCTTTAGTTGCTTCATCTTCAATGCTTCCATCTACTAAATTGTTGAAACCGACAATCTTTTTATTACCACCAAATTCCACCAATTCTACTTCTTTTTCTTCGCCGGGTTCAAAGCGAACTGCAGTTCCGGCAGCAATGTTCAACCGCAATCCATAAGCCTTTTCCCGTTCAAACTTTACCTGTCTGTTTACTTCAAAGAAATGAAAGTGAGACCCAATCTGCACGGGGCGGTCACCGGTATTAACCACAGTCATCGCAATAGTTTTTCTACCAACATTGCATTCTATATCGCCTTTAGCCAAAATATATTCTCCAGGAATCATTTTTGTTATTTTAAATTTTATTATTTTGAATTTTAAATTAATACGTCCAAAAAGTTATTGTTTTTAAATTTTGTATTCTAAATTTTAAATTACATCAAACGTTATCTTCCTTAATTTAAAATTTAAAACATAAAACTCAAAATTCAAAATAATTCTACCTTATGGGATCGTGTACGGTTACCAACTTAGTGCCGTCAGGAAAGGTGGCTTCTATCTGAATTTCATGAATCATTTCGGCAATGCCTTCCATCACATCATTTCTGGTAAGGATGGTTGTTCCATATTGCATCAATTGCGCAACGGACTTGCCATCGCGTGCTGCTTCTTGTAAACTACTGCTTATCAAGGCAATAGCTTCGGGATAATTGAGTTTCAATCCCCTCGCTTTTCGCTTTTCTGCCAATTCTCCTGCAAGGAATATCAGTAATTTCTCTGTTTCTCTCGGTGTTAAATGCATAGTTGTCTTTATTAAAAATTAGTTTTAAGATCTACCACAAAGGAAGTTTTACCACAGGGAGCACTAAGAAAAAGACACAAGGCTCACAAAGTTTTTGTATAACGATTCGCACGTGCCATATTCTCCAATTAATCCTTGTGTTTCTTAGTGAAAACTATTGTGTTCTTTGTGGTTAAATTTCTTCTTCTATTAATACCCCATATTCCAAGTGTCCTTTGTGTAAAAACCTTTTTGTTCTTTGTGGTTAAATTAATATCCGTTTATTGAAAGTGAATGTAGGGAAAAAATCTATTTCACGTTCACTAACCTCATTAAAGTATTGAATAAATTAAAAATTATACCCACTAAATCTATTTATTTTACAATATTTGTAGCAATAATAAATAAAATATTCTCTTTTGATAGCAATACACAGTAAACGAGTAATCTTACCGGAGGGTATAAAGGAAGCATTTGTCTTGGTAGAAGATGGATTAATACAGGATATAGTGACGAATATACCTCTCCATCATGGATACGAATTAATAGAAGTGGGTAATAAGGTTTTGATGCCCGGTGTGATTGACCCGCACATTCACATAAACGAACCCGGCAGAACCGATTGGGAAGGATTTGATACGGCAACTAAGGCTGCTATTGCAGGGGGATTGACCACAATGGTTGACATGCCGCTTAATTCTGCACCCGTTACAACAACTGTTGCTGCGTTTGAAGAAAAGCTCGCTGCCACAAATGGTAAACTACATACAAATGTGGGCTTTTGGGGCGGAATAATTCCGGAAAACACGGATGAGATTGATGGATTGATTGCCAAAGGTGTACTAGGATTTAAAGCTTTTTTAACCCATTCGGGTATTGATGATTTTCCCAATGCTACTGAAAAAGATTTGCGCAAGGCAATGCCCATTATAGCCAAACACAATCTCCCTTTACTAGTTCATTGTGAGTTGACTGATGAACTATTGCGTGCTACTGGCGAAAATCGTTCTTATCAAAACTATCTATCTTCTCGTCCAAAAGAGTGGGAAGATGTGGCTATTGCGATGATGATTCGTTTGTGCGAAGAGTTTAATTGCAGGGTGCATATTGTCCATTTATCATCGGCTAATTCTATTCAGCAAATAATAAAAGCAAAAGAAAAGGGCTTACCAATAATGGTAGAATCGGCTCAACACTATTTATATTTTAATGCAGAAACTATAAAAGACGGGCAGACACAGTTTAAATGTGCGCCGCCTATCAGGGAGAAAGTAAATAATGAACAGCTTTGGCAAGCCTTGAAAGATGGCGTAATTGATTTGGTAGCTACAGACCACTCCCCTTCTACACCTACCTTAAAAGAATTGGAAAGCGGCAACTTCATGAAGGCTTGGGGAGGCATTGCCTCATTGCAATTGGCATTGCCTGTACTTTGGACGAAGGCTAGGGAAAAAGGATTTACAATAGATTTTATAGCTAAATGGCTATGCGAGAACCCAGCAAAACTGATTGGCAAATCAACCACTAAAGGAAAGATAGCCATTGGTTATGACGCAGATTTGATTGTGGTTGATATTGATAGTTCTTTTGTGGTAAAGGAAAATAGGCTTCACCACAAACACAAGACAACACCTTATCTTAATGAAACATTGTATGGTATTGTGGAGCAAACCTATTTGTCTGGAGAAAAAGTGTATTATAATGGTACATTTACGCAGTTAAACAAGGGGAAGATTATACTATTAAAATAACCGCTGAGGTCGCAGCGTTTTAAATAGGAGGAATGGGGAAAAAAGATTCAATACATAGTAACATTGGGAGATAGGGAACATAGGTTTGAATTGTAAGTTTAAGGAAGGATATATAAATTTATTTAGGTGATGGATATTTATCAGGTTAGGGCAGAAAAGGTTGTAAAAAGAATAGAAGAACTGGCTTTAATAACAGAGGAGGAAGGCTGCATTACCCGCACATTTGGTACGAAACCTTTTTTGGAAGGAAGCAAAAAAGTATTCGATTGGATGCTTGAAGCGGGCTTGCTAACAACCATTGATAATATAGGTAATGTACGCGGCAAACTATTGAGTGATAATCCGCAGGCAAAGACATTTGTAATAGGATCGCATATAGATACCGTTGTAAATGCAGGTAAATTTGATGGGCCTTTGGGTGTATTGATGGGCTTGGATTTACTGGAGAACCTTATTCAATCAAAAGCAAAACTTCCTTTTCATATAGAATTAATTGCTTTCAGCGATGAGGAAGGCGTCAGGTTTCATACAACTTATTTAGGAAGTAAAGTTGTTGCAGGATTATTTGAGTCCAATAAATTAGATGAAAAGGACTGTCATGGCATTTCATTAAAAGAGGTTATTAATGAAATGGGAGGAAATTATCACCTGTTACCAGAAGATAAAATCGCTGAATGGTTGGGCTACTTTGAAATTCACATTGAACAAGGGCCTGTTTTGTACGAAAAAAATATTCCTGTTGCAGTAGTTACCGGAATTGCCGGTCAGCAAAGAGCTGAAATAACCTTTACAGGAGTAGCAGGTCATGCTGGAACTGTACCAATGGATATGCGCCAAGATGCGTTGGCAACAGCAGCCGAATTTGTTTTGGAAACAGAGAAACTAGCGTTAGAACAAAAGGATAAGATAGTAGCAACGATTGGTAAATTGGAAGTTATTCAATCGGCAAGTAATGTTATTCCGGGTAAAGTTGTTTGCACACTCGACGTTAGATGTGCAGAAATAGATGTTTTGAATGCAGCATATAACAGCATAAAAGAAACCTGTTATTCAGTGGCAGAGAAACGCAATGTGGACGTAAAATGGAATTTAGTTCAAGGAACAAATCCTACTAAATGCGATGAAACTTTGACAAATGCTTTAAAAGAGGCTATTAGCCAAAGTGGACATCCTGTTATAGAATTGGTGAGTGGAGCAGGCCATGATGGAGTGCCTATTTCGGCCGTTTCTCCTATATCGATGTTGTTTGTCAGATGCTTTAAAGGCATTAGTCACAACCCACTTGAAAATGCAGAGACGAAAGATATTGCTGCTGCAATTGAGGTTTCAGATAAGTTCCTTGAAGAGGTTATAAGTAATAGATTGTAAGTTTTGGATGGAGAAGATAAAAAGTTAAACAAATAGGGACATAGGCATATAGGGAACATAGGTTTTAAGTTTAATTTACTTTAAGTAATGTACACATTGAAAAGCAATCTTTGTACTATTTGTGTCTTTTCTTTATGTACTCAGGGGTAAAAAATTAATATAAGATGGAAATATCAGCATTAACAAGAAGTGTAGTAAAGAGTAATCACGCAGTAATTGCGCCAGACGGATACATTAATAGTAACGTGCCGGGCTGGACAAACTGCACTGTGAATGTGATTATTAACGAAGCAATGGGGGCAAAACTTTGCCAGACTTTAATTACAGCAAAGGCAGATTGTAAGGTTCTAGGAACAACAAAAGAGTCTCAAATATTTTTCTATATAATCAGTGGAGGAGCTAAGGCAACGGTTGATGGAGAAACAAATATATTGGCTACCGGTCAGTTTGTTTATGTGCCGATTGGTAAGGAATATGCTTTTAGCGATTTTAGCGAAGGCACACAAATACTCACCTTCCATAAAGTGTATGAGCACTTGGCTGGTTACAACGTTCCGGGAGTTTTATTTGGCGATGCAGCAACAGTACCCGGACCTTCTTATTTGGGTGATGATGCCTTGCGTTTGCAAGTTTTGTTGCCTGATGAATTGTCTTTTGATATGGCCGTAAACATCTTCACCTACGACAGCGGCGGACATCTGCCAATGGTAGAAACACATATAATGGAGCATGGCTTGATTTATTTACAAGGTCAGGGTGTTTATTTGCTCGACCATCAGTGGTATCCTATAAAAAAAGGTGATAGTATCTGGATGGCACCTTACTGTCAGCAATGGTTTACAGCAATGGGAAAAGAACCGGCGGTGTATATTTATTACAAGAATGTAAACAGGTTTCCGACGGTGGTGTAAGGAGTTTTGTATATTGTGTTCTGAGTTAATTTTTTTAATCTGCAAATCTAAATTATTAAGAACATTAGAGCCTCGAAGTTGCTTTGCGAGGCTCTTTTTTATTTACTTCTATTTTTGTAACTACTCAAGTATAAATACTTTACCAACTATCCAATATTAGTTCTAATTTATCGTTTATAGTTTATAGCAGCAACAATTACGATATTACAGTCAGATTATGATAGCCTTATTAGTTTAATTTCAGCTCAAGCAAAGCTGATAT
>CANCVE010000160.1 GCA_947381435.1 Chitinophagaceae bacterium | reverse complement strand
ATGCCTCATCTACTATTCTTTTAAATTTAGATTCATATTCATATAATGAGTTAAATGAATCTAGGGTACCTATTGTATTTACTCTTCTAAATTGAGGGTATTTATTTATAATAGCAATAGTTTTATATATAATATATTGTTGAATTTTTGAAAATAAGCTATCTGAATAAGTACTATTTGAACTGAAATTGTTTGGGTATTTCTCATGCCAAAGATTTCTAATCGCTACAACAAGGATTATACGCTGCAACTGCAAAAGATTCAACTTATTATAATGGTTATTATAAAAATATTCAACCAATCTAAGCTGTTCATTTTTATCGCTACTATTGATAACAACAATAGTTTCTTTGAGTTCAATTAGGTAATTTCCAAAATCACTTTCCAATTTGCTAAATTTTGGATTAAGTAATTTGAAAATATTCAATGCGAAAAGAAAATCATCTTTATTTTCTTCAATAGTTTGATGTATGCCCTTTAATTTATCTATGTGAGCATGTTTGAAGTAATCATTATCGTGGAATTCTTTAACTTTTTTAACATCTTCTGTCTCAATTGAGAAATAGTTTTCATTAGATTTCTGGCTTTCAATAAAATACTCTCTATACGTTCTAATAGCAAGCTTATTATCCTTACTTAGGTTTAGTAACAGATATTTAGCCATTTTTTTTTCATCAATATTTCTGAATGAATCAGAGTTGTTATCACTATCTACAAATAATGAAATTAACCGTTGATTCATTAAGTTATTTTCTCTATTAATGTCTATATTGCCATTGTTTCTCCAAGGATTTAATACTATTGGCGTTTGATAAGCATCATTCTTATGAAATATTCCATTTATCCAACAATCGCCTTGTTTTGCATTTTCATGGTTAAAATCTTTAGCATTGTATGCGTATAAAGAAAAATTTGTAATTTGAGTATAAAATAATGATTCCGCAATTTTTTTTAATACTTGGTTGTCTTTTAGCGGATTTTTTATGCTTAATGGTTCTTTAAATAAATTTGAAGTAATAATATTTTTTTTTATCTTAATAAAATATACTACATTATCAATAGAGTAGTATAGGATTGCTTTTAAACCTTTAACTGGAATTAGTTCTTCTTGATAAGATTGATAACCTGTAGCGTATGCAAAGTTGTTAAGGATTCTGATAATCAACTCAATAATTGCGCTTTTACCATCTCCATTTTTTCCTACAATCGCAGACATACTTATTAATGGAGAATCTGACACTGAAGTGTCTGAAAAAAAGTAGGGTGAAATTTGGTTTTCCCCTTTGTAAATAACACTTTCAATATTCTTAGAATCAACCTCGAAATCATCGTATAGAAGATAAGTTGTATTTTCTTTTAAAATCTTTCTAATATGAGGAGCACAACCTTTTAAAGGGCGAACTCCTAATAACTTAAATATGCTTTTCTCTTTTGTCATAATTTTTAACTAATAAGTTGAACCGAGCTTATTTTTTAAATCGTCACACATACAGATAAGGTTTTAAAAAAAATTGAGAGCTTAATAGCAAAATCTCAACGAAACTCTTCTTTCATAATGCCGTAAAGATGTAGAATATTTTACACATTTTAATCATTAGTTACAAAATATTTACAACTAGTGTAATACTCAACCTCCACTCCTCCCCCTATTTTCTTCCCTCCCACCCCCAAAATCTCTTTCATCGTCCATTTCTTCCCTTTTCCAGTCCACAATGTCTCTCTCTATCCCAATTTTGTTGCAAATTCACCTAGTCGAGGCGTGGCCACAGGCCGGGGTAGTCTTTTGCAGACTCTTGGTGGCATAATACAAACTGTAGTCTTAATGAAAAGTTCTAAATGCTATCCTGCTTCTCTCCTGCCAACTGCCTTACCGTCCTATTTTTCTCTCCTTTTTGCTGGAAAATGTTTTACATCGGCAGATTGTAGACTATTGCCTTCCTATTTCATGTATTGGCAGGCCTGTTTTTAGCATCTTTCTTACTTTTTGGGTCTATCATTTCTTCGTTGGTATTCATTACTTCAATATCCGTATCTATCATTTTAAAAATCCTGTTCTTGTTACCCAAAATTTTGTTCTATGCACACCGATTTTTCGGAAAAAACGCATTACAGAAGACTAAACTTGGTGAAAAGAAACATGAATTCGGTTGCAGTAAACATAAACTTGGGTGCAGTAAACATAAAATTGGATGCAGTAAACATAAACTCGGACAAAAGAAACATAAACTCGGATAAAAGAAACATAAACTCAGTGTAAAGAAACATGAATTTGCATTGCGAGAAACAATCATAACACTTCGAAAAATTGGGAGTACGTTATTATTTAGTGCGCATAAATGAATCAATTTAACCAATCAAGGATTTTTAGTAATGAGGTTTTAATAATAGAATTAGTAAAGAGAAATATTGAGTTTCTGAGCAAAATGGAGTAGTTAAAGTGGGGAAACAAAGAGAAACCAAACCTGATGAAATAGAAAATCGGGACAATCAAAAAGAAACAAAAGCTTGCTAAAAGCTAAACTTTTACCATGAAAGAGATTTCAACAACCGTAAGGAAGATTCTGCACTTCCCCAATGAGAAATAAGCAGAAAAAGGGAAGTTTTTGGGAAGAAGCAAGGATAATTGAGTGGGGAAAGTGTAGAAAAAAGCTGCTAAAAGAAATAATGAAAAGAATTTGCCGATGTTGGTGTTCTTCAACATATCTACATCAAAAGAAAAAAAAGTATATCTGAATGATATAGAATAAGTTAACTCTGCTAAACTAGTTCAACCAAATTAAAGGGTTTCTCACGGGCAAATTCCTTATCACTTCTTCCACTTTGGGATAGTGGTTTAAGTTCTTCCAAGTTTGCAGTAAAGTATCATTACCATAAGCTTGATAACCAAAAAGAAGAAAGGGCTGTGCCACTGGCCAATCATCCCAATACATAACATCGGGCTTTTGCTTCCACAATGATTTATCAGCCACAAAAGGATGCATAAATTCAATTGCTTGCCTCATATTCCTCCCATCAGGCAAAGAAAAATTCCATAAATTGTCCTCTTTTGTGGAGAGTTCTTGGCAAATAGTTGCCAATGCATCTAAATTGAATAAGGAATATCCATAAGGTTTGGTACGACTCATTTCCAATGGAAAACTACCATCTTTTGCTAATTGGTTGGGCAATAAAACGGTCTTAAATCTGTTTTTGCAGTAATTAATTAATGTTTGGTTGTTGGTAAACTTAGCAAAAACGGCTACTTGCATTACCCAACAAGTGCCATGATTGTTTTTGGCCTCTCGCTCATCCATTCCATAACTGTGGGTAGTAACCCAGATGAGATAATTGGCAAACCACTGCTTTACCGTATTTAAAACAACGGTATCCATTGCCTTGGATTTTTCCATTACTTCTACCCCCTTTGCCACTTCCATCATCTGTATCATATCAATTATACCAATACCTCTACCAGTAACCTTTCCCTTAATGGCTTGTGCATACAATAAAGATGGATTCATTAAAGTAGCCGTATCTACAAACCATGCTTTTAAGTGAATGATGGCCTTTTTAACATATACATCCTTGTGCGTAATGCTATAAGCAGCACCCAAAGAACCCATTATCTGGCTAAAACGTATAAGTGCTTTTCGGTGGTCAACAAAATTATTAGGGTTAGTTAATCCATCCTTTTGAATATATGGTCCATTAAGATTATTGGTATCAGGCCACCAATAATCTCCCTCCGAATAAAAGTCGTGCTTCCCTCCTGCCGACCTATCACAATAAGAAGCAGTTGTAGTAACAGGTTGCTGATGAAGCGCCCATTTGCCTTTTGAAATGATACTATCCTTTAAAATAGCCGCACATTTTACAAAGACAGAATCATTCGCTTTGGAAGAATTAACCAAAAAACAAAAAGCAACAACCGCATAAAGTTTATAAAGCATGGAAAAAGTTGAGGTTACAAAACTATCCAAACAGATTAAAACAACAGAAAAACAAATTTGAAGGGTCTTATGAAAAACTGTTTTTACTACTCAGGTAAAATTTTAGCACAAAATATAAATTTGGGGAGGTAGAATGTCTAAAATTTTTATGGCTTATGGAGAAGTAAAGGCGTCAACACATTGTTAAAAATAGTGAGGGCTATTGTTTCCAAGTTATATAATTTATGGAGAAGTAAAAAGTTTAAATACATAGTTAAAGATTAGGGGCTATTGTTTCCAAGTTTTATAACTTATGGAGAAGTAAAGAGTTTAAACACATAGGTTTCATAGGCACATAGTCAACATAGGTTTAGTGTGTAAGTAGTTTGAGAAAAAGGACACATAAGGAATGCCACTTCGTAGCATTGACCAACATTTTTTTTTAAAGTTATATAGTAGGTACTAAATTGTTTGAAAATCAATAGTTACTTTTAGCTAGTTTGCGCTTCCACAAACTGATAATGCAAGTTTGTAAATAATTGAAATTCAATAGTAATAATTTAGCCCATTTGCCCTTCGACAGGCTGCTAATTACATCTTTTAAAATCGCTCAGGTCTCCCCGTCATTGCGAGGAACGAAGCAACCTTTTAATAAGATTAAGCGTACTAATCCGAAAAAAGGTTGCTTCGTTCCTCGCAATGACGCGACGATTATGGAGTAAAACTAAGCGAATTGTCATTTAGAATATCACGATGATTGTCACCCTGAGCTTGTCGAAGGGCAAATGGGTTAAATTATCACGATTGATTTTAAACTTTTATAAAGATGTCATTAGCAGCTTCTCCAGGCTACGTAACCTCAATTATTAATCAATAATCCTAGTGTTCTTGGTGAAAAACTTTGTGTTCTTTGTGGTAAAACAAACCTTGAATAGTAACAATAGATAAAATCGATTAAGATTTTATGGAATTTTACCGCATCTTTATCTTTTAAAGAACACCTAGCAGATGCAAGTAGATAAGACAACCTTACAGGACATTTCCATTTTCCATTCGGATGAAACCCAATCGGTTTTTTATTGGTTAAATAAAACAAATACCAATGGGGGAAGAGAATATCTGCGACATATATTGTCAAATCCGTTGGATAATATCGCCGCCATAAAGGACGCGCAGCAAACAATTAAACAGCTGATGAAAGTGCACCATCAATTGCCAGAAACAATTACAAATGGTACCATCATGGTTATAGAAAGCTTTTTCGAAACCGCCACAGATGCCTATCCTACTCACCCAAATGCATGGAATAGTCTGGTGTATAAGGTATTGAGTGCCCCAGATTTTTCAATAACAAAATACTCTGTTACGCACTTTTTAGGATTTATAAAAGACCTGGTGAAAATAGCAGAAATATTAGCTAAAAATAATGCTAGCAACCTTGTAAGCCAATGGTGCGAAGTGATAAAAAAAATGGTAAACCAGCCAATATTACAAACTATTCTTGCTTGGCCGACCGATAAAAAAGCATCGCACAAAGAGATACTTTGGCTTGGTGCCTACCTTAAACTACACTATAAAAAACAAACTATTGAACTCATTAATTTATATAATAAACTGGATGCCTACATCAGTATGGCAAAAGCTTCTGAAGAACATAAACTTACTTTTCCAATATTTACTAACTCTACCGACCCATTAATAAAGGCGCAAGGACTATATCATTTATTGTTGCAAGTGCCAATAAGCTATGATTTGCTACTAGATAAATCGACCAACTTTATGTTTTTGACAGGGGCAAACATGGCAGGAAAAAGCACTTTTATAAAGTCGGTTGGCACCAGTATTTATTTGGCGCATGTAGGAATGGGAGTTCCAGCCAGCAAAATGGAATTGAGCCTTTTTGATGGATTATTAACCAATATTCAGGTAGAAGATAACCTGATAAAAGGAGAAAGTTACTTTTATAATGAAGTAAAAAGAATAAAAAGAACGGTTGAAAAGATTAGCGATGGGAAAAGATGGCTGATACTGATAGATGAACTTTTTAAAGGTACCAATGTGCAGGATGCCATGAAATGTAGCATTGCAGTAATAGAAGGACTGCACAAAATGAATAACGCCTTATTTATACTTTCCACACACCTTTATGAGATTGCAGAACCATTAAAAAAGTATCCAAATATTGATTTTCGCTTCTTTGAAACGAGTGTTCAAAACGACCAACTAGTATTTAGTTATCAACTACAAAATGGGGTTAGTAATGACAGATTGGGGTACCTGATTTTAAAACGAGAAGGGGTAGTAGAAATGCTGGGAAACCTTAGTTAAAATAAAAACTGCTTATTTTATTTTTAAATATAAAATCCATAAAAAGGAAGATATTGGAAGGGAAATAACAAAAAAATCAATCAATTTATTAACTTTTCGTAAAATAATGCCACATTTTTCCCCAAATGCAGCATTGGAATGTTTTTTTTGTCTATTTTAGGGGGATTAAAATTATCTCTAATGAATGAACAAGCAATTATAAAGGGCTGCTTGCAGAAAGATCCTCTCAGTCAGCGGGAGTTGTACAATCATTTTAGCCCCAAAATGCTGAGTGTTTGTTACCGTTTTTCTTCAAGCAGAGAAGACGCTGAAGACATGTTGCAAGAGGGCTTTATCAGAATGTTTTCTCAACTTCATACTTATGAAGGAAAGGGGGTTTTTGAAGGTTGGGTCAGAAGAATAATTGTTCATACAAGTATTAATTTTTTGAAAAAACATAAAAAATTTAATGAGTATGTAGATATAGATTATGCAGGAGATGTATCGGCTAGAGAAGAATCTTTGGCATCAATCATGCAAGGAAGACAAATAATGGATTGTATCAGACAATTGCCAATGGGCTACAGAACAGTTTTGAACTTATACGCAATTGAAGGTTACAGTCATAAAGAAATTGGGGAGCTGTTAGAAATTGGGGAAAGTACTAGTCGCAGCCAATACACGAGAGCAAGGTCTATGTTGGAGAAATTGCTGATAAAGAAAGAGGTTATAGAAAGCCCAAAAGCAGAAGTTGCTTGGTTTGCGCCAGTGGTATAATATTGATTGCAAAAAAAACAAATGAAGGACGAGAATAATTTTGACGACTTTGAAAAGTTTTTACAATCTGAAACAGAAACACAAAAAATGTTTCCTTCAGATTATGTTTGGAGTAATATCTCTAAACAAATACAGCCTAAAAAGTCATGGCCTGCACTTACACTTATCTCATCTGCCATAGTAGTAACATTAGGAGTAGCAACCTTGTTTAATTACCCGCCAGAAAATCTATTAGAACAGCTTCATTCAAGTATTAAAAATAAAATTTATTATAAAAATACGGTTAATACCAAGTCCAATCAAACAAATAGTAATACAATACTTTTACCAAGTAATGTAATTTCACAATCACCACAAACACCACAAAGAAATTTTTCAGTTGCTTTATTTACGAATAAAGGGAATAGCAACATTTTGTCTACAAGAAATTCTAATGATTTAGCTTCAATAAATGCTAATACAAAAGAGGTATTTATAGAGGAACAAAATTCAACAAACAAATCAGCAAACTTAAGTTTTGAACAAGCATCACTAGCCTCTGCAAATGATTTTACAAATATTGATTACCCAAATTTAGAGAACCTACAATTGCGAGGATTCAATAAAAAGAAAGGAAAACAAACCATAGAAAAGGTAAGTAATAAATTTGAATATGAGGTTTACACTACCCCTTCTATCAGCTAT
>CANCVE010000159.1 GCA_947381435.1 Chitinophagaceae bacterium | reverse complement strand
CAAGAAAACTTCCTGTTCTTTTGAAATGGCTTTTTCATTGATAATAAATATATTTTCGGTCTCAAGTTTTGCTTCAATATTGTTTAATATTCGTAAACTTTCCGATTGTTGCAGGATTACAATTTCGGTGATATCCTTTACTAATTGTTGTGCAGAAATACCTCCTAAAATTTTCTCACCTGAAATACCTGTTAAGCTCAATCTACGAATAGCAGCAAAACGAACTCTGAAAAATTCGTCTAAATTATTAGAGAAAATCCCTAAGAAACGCAATCTTTCTAAAAGAGGAACTGACTCATCAGCTGCTTCTTGCAACACTCTTGCGTTAAAGCTCAACCAACTTTTCTCTCTATCAATATATTTGTATTTAAACACTATAATTTATTTTAAATCTTTAGGGAATATTGTTTTTTGGATTTTGCCTTTATTTATATTTTTCCAATCATCGGTACCAAATTGCAAAGCGACAAATCCAGCCGTGGGAACATGATCAATATAAATATCTCCAAATTTATTAACAAAATTGGTAATTGCCGCATTATGTCCAAAAAGAATAATGCTTTTATAAAAATTATCACATGTTTTGATAACCTCCTCCAATTTATTTTCGTCAAAAGTATAAAGTTCTTGTTTAAAAACGATACTTTCAGTAGGATATAAAATGTTTTGCGCAAAAATAAAAGCCGTTTCTGAGGCCCTTTTGGCTAAACTACTCCACATAACAAAATTGGCAGGTAAATACTGGATGGAGTTTGAAGCTACCAAATGAACCTCATTGATACCTTTTTGATTTAATGGCCTATCTACATCTTGTAGAAGCTCTTCCCAACTTGATTTTCCGTGGCGTACCAAGATTAGATTTTTCATATCGATAATTGTTGTTATTGCGTTAAATTAGATTCAATTAATTCATGCAACTTGTTAGGAAAAATCAAGGGCAAATTTAGTCTATTATTTTTTATACTATTTTAGGTACAAAAAATATTTTGTATTTGTTGTTTTTTAACGTGAAGTAAAAGTCCATTTGCTACCACTGCATAATAGGAATACAATACAAAAAAATAGCCCCAATTAAAAGCCCGCTAAATCTTAGGTCTTTTAATTGGGGCGTAGTCTGTTTTAAATTTTAGCAAATATATTTGTATAATATTTTTTACCCTCTGCATTTAATCGGATGGAAATACCAAAATGTGTAAAATCACCCACTAAATTTTCTTTGTGTGTGGGACTATTCAACCAAGCGTTTAATGCTGCCTGAGAAGTACTGTAATTATACGCTATATTTTCAGCTACTTTTTTTGCGTCCAAAACGCTCATAATGTTTTCGGAGCGAGCAACAAAACCATCATGACTCACTACATTAGTAGTTATCATTTGTACATTGTGTTCTTCTGCTTTTAAGGAAATATAATCATTTTGCTTTAAAGGATTTAGACCTACACTAACTCGATAATCATTAATTAAAGCCATCGTTTCTATTTCTGAAGAAGAATAGGTGTAAGCCGCATTCTTGTCGATAGCATTTAAATTTGATGGCGGTACGTAATTTTGATTATCCTGAGAACAAGAATTCAGGGTATAAGTTATAGCAAAAAGCACTATAGCTTGGAGTAATTTAAATTTCATAATAATGGTACTGAGTGTAAAGTAGATTGTGGGGCAAACTGCTTTAGGTTGATAATTGTAATTTTTTAATTGTTACGTAAATATAAACGATTTATCGCTAAATACCTAATTATCAACGACTAAATACACAATAAACCTAATTAAATATGTAATTTCCTAGGAAATTAATACAAATTAGTAAGCTAAAAAGCGTAGCTAAAACAATAATTAGGACCAGAATAAATACCTACTACTTTTACTATCAATGAACTTGATTCTAACTAGCTATTTTTCAACTTATGTTAAGTGAACAATCTAAAAGTTGTTAGGAATTATTAAAACCATTTAACTACTAAAAAAAAGCCACTACTTTCGTAATGGCTTGATGCTTTCATAAAAATTGGTTTTTATCTCTTAATCACTTGTAGTGATTGTAGGTTTTTGCCCTGACTCACTTTTAGGATATAAGTACCACTTGGATAATTCGCTCCCAGTTGCGTTGGTCCTGATTTAACTTGAAGTTTTTCAATTAATCGTCCTGCCGTATCATATACCTGAACTCCTGCCGATGTTCCTTTAGCCAAGTTTACATCAAGGGTAAATACCGATGTTGCAGGGTTAGGATAAGCCACCGCTTTGAATGTTTCAGGGATAACTGCTGTGTTATGAGATGTTATTTTCCCACAAGCTGTACCTTTTGGGAGGGTAAGTGTTTTAGCAGTGCTAGAACCCGTTCCGTTTGTTGCAATTACACTAATGGTAAGCATTGCTGTTGTTACGTTGGAAACATCAATTATAGCCGAATTTGAATTATCATCACTTGTAACAGCGGCCTCAGTTCCATTAACCGACCAGGTATAAGAAACCCCATCAACATTAGGCACTTCAACTATGATGGAATCACTACAACTAGGGTTGAAATTTAAAGCGCCTGTAATTGTTCCTGGAGTGCTTGGTTTAGCACTTCTCAAAGCGAGAATTTTTGCGGTGGAAGTTCCATTTCCGTTTACAGCAAAAACACTTATAGGAAGTGTCGTAACTCCTGAAGCAACCCCTGCAAAATTAACCGTGATTACAGATTCTTCAGAATTTCCTTCTTCATCTAAATCTGCAGAACTAACTCCATCAGCTAAGACCCAGTGGTATTTAGCGGCTTCTGCTCCTTGAGCGGTAACAGCCGTGGCGGTCAAAGTCAATTCAGTATCGGTGCCTATATAATTACTCACCGTTGTTATTGCAGCTGTTGACTCCCCATCGGTAAGTACTAATTTAGAAGGTGCTTTTGGTAAGGCTCTTTGTAAAACTAAAGTCTTAACAACGGAAGTTCCATTACCATTTACAGCGAAAACATTTATGGTTAAGGGGGTAATTTCTCCTGGGGTAACATCGGCAAAATTAACCATGATTACAGGTCCTTCAGAATTATTATCTTCATCCAAATCTGCAGAACTAACTCCTTCAGGTAATTCCCAGTGGTATTTCGTGGCTTCTACTCCTTGCGCAGCGGGAAGGGTATACGCGGCAGTCAAGGTAAATTCAATAGCTGTTCCTATATAAGAACCCACTTTCGTGATTTTTAAAAGTGAACTAAGATTATCTTCTGTCGTATTAGTAAGTACTAATTTAGAAGGCGCTTTTGGCAAGGCTCTTTGTAAAACTAATGTCTTAACAGCGGAAGTTCCATTACCATTTACAGCGGAAACCTTTACGGTTAAGGGTGTAATTTCTCCTAGGGTAACATCGGCAAAATTAACTTGTATTACAGTTCCTTCAGAATTATTATCTTCATCTAAATCTGCAGAACTAACTCCTTCAGGTAATTCCCAGTGGTATTTAGTGGCTTCTACTCCTTGGGCAGGAGCAGCTGTATAAGCGGCAGTCAAGGTAAATTCGATATCGGTTCCTACGTAAGGCCCCACTTTGGTTATTTTAGTAAGGGTGTTCAGCGCTAGTAATCCATCAACTACAGGAATCCGTGGGCTGTCATCTGCGCTAGTAAGGACTAGAGTGCTAGGCGCTTTAGGCAAAGTTCTTGCCAAAGTTAAAGCCTTAAGGGGAGATTCTCCACAATCGTTTACAGCATATACATTTATGGTTAAAGGTGTAATCTCTCCTGGAGTAACCTCTGTAAAAGTAACTGTGATTACAGGGCTTTTTGAATTATTATCCCCATCTAAATCTGGAGAGTAAACCCCTTCAGGCAATTCCCATCGGTAGTGATTGGCTAAGGTCGAAGCAGTAGCGGTCAAGGTAAACCCAATATCGGTTCCTATATAAGGACCTATTTTGGTGATTTTAGCCAGTGTGTTAAGTCCTACTAAACCATCAACTCCCCCAATGCGTGGGGTTTCATCTGTGCTAGTAAGCGTTAAGGCAGCTGGTGTTTTTGGCACATCAATTACGTTGACTTCTATAGGGATTCTTTCACTTTCGGCCTCATTTACTATTTCAGTTACATAGTATGTTTTTGTTGTTAAAGCAAGGGTACCCGCTAATTCAGCACCCCCCGTAGCGGCTGCATAGAATTTCAAGCTTGTTGAACCAACAAGGTCAGCAATTGTAGTCGCGGCTACTTTACATAAATTTATTGGACTTGGGGGAATTTCAGAAATACCTTCATCAGTTAAACCATCACAGTTGTCATCAATGCCATTGATAATCTCTGTAGCGCCAGGATGAATTTCAGGGTCATCATCATTACAATCGGTGTTGTTTACGGAATAGCCTGGAGGAGGTGTTTCAGCATTTACTGCACAAACACTAACCAGACTTCCTGCTCCATAGCCATCGGCATCGGCATCAGTATAGAAAGAGTATAATTCAAGAATCACCACTGAGCGTGTAGCTATTGCACTTGGACAAGCCTCATCACCCAATACAGTATAAATTATAGTGGAAGCTCCCGCAGACAATGGGGTAATTTCTCCTGAAGATTCGTCGATAGCGGCTATTGATTCACTTCCACTTGTCCATACACCTCCTGAAATGGTGCTTTCAAATGAAGCAGTTCCGTTAGAACACAAAGCTTGCGTACCACTTAATACTCCTGCACTCAAAGGTGCGGTCACAGTAACTATTAGTGTGGTTGTGGCAGTAGAACAGCCGCCCAAACCTGTTACAGTATACGTCATTGTTGATGTTCCTGATGATTGCGCAGTGATAACTCCTGACGATGCGTCAATGGTTGCTTTAGCGGTATTAGATGAAGACCATAACCCTCCCACTTCAGTGCTTTCAAATGTTGTTGTTCCGTTTGAACATATTTCCTGTTTACCACTTAATGTTCCTGCGCTAACAGGAGCCGTTATAGTTACCGCTCGGGTTGCTGTTGCATCAGCACAACCACCCGAACCCGTTACAGTATAAGTCATAGTTGCTTCTCCTGCTGATTGCGGCGTGATAACTCCTGTTGATGAGTCTATAGTAGCAATATCCATATCTAATGTTGACCATGTTCCTCCTGAAACGTTGCTTACAAAGGTGGTGGTTGTACTAGTAGAACATATTTCCTGTTTACCACTTAATGTTCCTGCGCTAACAGGAGCGTTTACAGTTATTGCAACCGCTGTTTTTGCACTCTCGATAGTATTTAGCGTTTGCGAAACATAATACGTTCCTGAAGCCAAAGCAACATCTGAGGTTAAGGCTATTCCGCCTGTTTCTGTAGCGTACCATTTTAGGTCTGTCCCTTTAGCAACTAAAGTCGATACCGTGGCTGAGCTACAAAAAATTTGGGCTTCTGCCGTTGGAGCTGGAGTTGGATTTGGCGTTACCGTAATAGTCATTACTTTTCTGCAGGTTACTCCATTAGATGTTACATCACACCAATAAGTGGTGGTTGCTGTTGGACTTGGGTTGATACTTGCGGTGGTTTCACCGGTAGACCAGGAGTATGAATTATTATTGTTAGAATAGCTTGCTAAAACAAACAATCGTTTAGGATTTCCAAAACAAGGATCTCCAAAAACTGCATTATTAGAATTTAAAATACAGCTATTATTTCCTATACATAAATTGGAAACAATTTCAATACTGTTAGGAGCATTACACCATTGGTATTGGTAATTTCCTGCTTCACCTGAAGGGACTCCGTAACTTGCAAAATTAACACTTTTGAATACACTACCGTCTGGGGCTTGTAAAACACCTGATAACCCTTCTGGAATTTCAACATAAGCTGTTCCTTCGGTCGAGTTTATTGCTAATTTTACTGAAGTTCCACTATAAACAGTTGTAGCACTTGCTGTGATTTGGGCATCATTTACAAAAACAGCTACTGCCGTTCTAGTGCTCTCTAGATTATTCAGGGTTTGCGATACATAATACGTTCCTGAAGCCAAAGCAACATCTGACCCTAAAGCCGTTCCTCCTGTTTCTGTAGTATACCACTTCAAGTCTGTTCCCGTAGCCACTAAACTCGCCACTGTGGCATTATTTGAACTACAAAAAATAGCTGATTGAGCAGTTGGTGCCGAAGTAATTGAAAGTTCCCCAATAGCAAAATCCGTAGCCATTGTATAGTATGTATTCTTTATATTAGTTGGTAATATATCACATCCTAAATAAACACCATAAGGATTATTCACCACAAGATGATTAATACTCGTGATTTCTGGAGCTGATGGGCTTTGTGGATTCATGGGGTTAGTAGCAAAAAGATCTCCCATTTGCATTGCCAAACCAATATTCTTATAAAACCAATAATTAATATTTGATCCCCAAGTTCTAGTTCCTAACAGACTCATGTTTCCAGAAGCATAAGACAATCCTTTACTTCCAGTAACCACTAAGGTAGCGCCATTTCCAGCCGTAAACTTACCTGATCCAGTAAGGTTATAAGTTCCTGCAGTAGTTCCAGCCACACTTACATTTCCGTCACCAAACCATAATTTAGAACCCGCAGCCACACTAACTTGACCTGGAGCATTAATAGCCATATGATTTACCAATGAAACACCTGTAGTATTACTTATAGTAATATTTCCAGTGATTGTTGCTGGCAAAGCCGTGAAGTTTTGAAAAACACCTACCCCGTTGTAAAAATAGTTGGTCTGTGAAGCAAGAGTTTTAAATTGAGTTGCAATACCCGTTGCTATAGAAACATTGTTTCCTAATTGCAAAGTAGCATAATCTGCAGCCGATGATGTAGAGATTGGCGCAATGGTTGCTAAAGCAAAAGTACCATTACCCGTAACTGCAAAACCTGCTAAATCAAGCGTTCCATTTACAGTCAATGTTTTTCCGGTACCTATCGTAAAGTTAGCTGCCAAAGTTAGCGTATGACCTGCAGAGACAGTGATGTTATTAGTAGTTCCTAAAGGAACTCTGGTAGTTGAAATCCATCCACCTCCATTAAAATATTCCCATATACTGGTAGTTGTTAAACTTCCAGAACCCGAAGTTCTGTAATCGGCATTTGTAGGATCGTTATTATAAACAAAACCCGTAATTGTATTGGATAGCTGAGATGTAGCATTTGTAGTATTATCTCCATTTGCCTTTACTTTGTAATAGTATATACTACCTGGAGTTAATCCGGTAACTGCTTTAGATGTTGATGCAACAGTAACTGGATAGTTAGCTGCAAGACTTAAAGTAGATCCTCTTACATAAACATCATCTAAAGAAATCCCTCCTGCTGTAATTACACCAGTACCACCTGTATTCATGGTGGTGTAATTAATCCAACGAAGGTAAACTAAAGGTTGGTTATCACACACAGCTGGTAGCGTTACATTGTTTAACACACCCGTTGTCCAGTCTTTTGCAACAGTAATAGTAGCCAATGGAACATCAGTATAGGTTCCGTCAACTCCAATTTTATATTGTACTTTAAAATCCCGAGCAGCAGTCATAGCTTGGGAAGCATATTGTTTAGAAGATACGGTTGTATTACTGTATCCAAGGGTATTTACTTGTATTTCCCAGTTAGTACCTGAAGCAGTAACAGCACCCGTAATAGGACCTGTAATAGGAGTCCAAGCTGAGGTTGTTGCAGTTATACAAGTGTTTGTAGAACCTATAGGTACTACTCCAAAATTTGAATATCCTTTTGATTGCGCAATGGTATTATTGGTATTATTGGAAGATGTCGTAGTCGCCACAAGGTTTGTATTAAAATTCCAACCCACGATATCCGTTAATGCATTAGGTGTATACAAATACAACGCATAATCAGTGGCGCCATTAACAGCAACCCAGTTAGCGGTAAACCCAAATTCAGTTTGATTAGTAGTAGCAGTAGC
>CANCVE010000158.1 GCA_947381435.1 Chitinophagaceae bacterium | reverse complement strand
ATTGTTCATGGCTATTAAAAACATTGAAAAAGCATGGACACGCCCTATTGCAAACTGGCAATTAATATTAAACCAATTTCTAATTATTTTTGAAGCAAGATGTAATATTTAAAAAGCCAGTTTACACAAACTACTTTATACTCTCTTAGTTGAAAAATAAAAACACTTTTTTCAACAAATGATTCACAGAATTTTCTTCTTTTTCTACTGATAAAGTCCTTCTTGTAGTAGTTTGGATGATGCCGGTAGTAGTACCATTGATAGGTGATGGGATAGAAGATTGATGAAATGATGATTATCGGTTTAATTGGTGTAAAATAGTTGGAATTAAGTGTAGTAATGACATTTTGGTTACGTAGTTTTAGGTCAGCAAATGATTTTTAACCCTTTTAACAAGTGAATTATGAAAAATGCTACTACACTAACTACAGATGCACAACGTATTTGGGAAAAATATAATTACGAAATTTTAGACACTTCGAAAGAAGAAGAATTTGATGATATAGTAAAACTAGCTTCACAAATATGCAATGTGCCCATTTCGCTTATCTCTTTACTAGAAACTGGCAGGCAATGGCACAATGCAGAATCGTACCATAATGTAAATGAGTCTGTAAGGAAATCTTCTTTTTGTGCATGCACTTTAATGCAAGAAGAAGAAATTTTTGAAATTGATGATGCTAGTAAAGATGTAAGATTTGCCAATAGTCCGTTGGTACTTGATGAGCCAAACATTCGTTTTTATGCGGGAGTGCCATTGGTGAGCAAAAATGGCTTGAAGTTGGGAACCCTTTGTGTGCTAAATTCCGAACCACAACACCTTACCGATGAGCAATCATTTGGATTGAAAGTATTGGCAAAACAAGTTATCAAATTATTAGATTTACGTTTGATAAATAAAGAGTTGAGGCTTAAAGAACTAAAACTGAAGGAACAATCTGAAATGCAAAACAGAATTATCTCCATCATTGCACACGATGTACGCAGTCCGTTAGCCTCATTAAAACAAATTATAGATTTTACAAAGAGTGATTTGCTATCTGAAGAAGAGTCTGCAGATTTGATGAACATGGCCGAAACACATTTGGATGGCACGCTCGATTTGTTATCAGATTTATTAGAATGGGGAAGAATGCAAATAACAAAAACTGGCATTGAGACTAAGGCTGTAGACGTATTTAAAATTACGCAGGAACGTTTTTGTCAAGCTTCTGCCTCTGCCTCCATGAAAAATAATGAGCTAATAAACTTGGTAGATAAGGATTTGGTAATGAATACCGACCCCAATGCCATTCAATTTATCATCAGAAATTTATTGAGTAATGCCATAAAGTTTACAGAAAATGGTTCCATTACTGTTTATGCCCACAGAGAAGAAGACAAAGTATTGATTTCTGTAAGTGATACGGGTATTGGTATGGACGATAATATTAGGAGAAAAATATTGGCAGGAGAAAGCAAACAAACCACTTTGGGCACCAAGAAAGAAATAGGAAGTGGATTGGGATTAATGTTTACCAAAGACTTTATCCATTCTTTGGGCGGAACAATGACTATCAAGAGCAATAAAAATAAAGGAACAACTTTTTATATTGAATTAAAAGCATAATGGGGTTTGAAATTCGAGCAATCAACGGCCTTTGGATTCTTCCAGAGGCCTTTTTTATTGTGCTAATCAAAAATCTAAACAACATTCTCTTCGATTTTCTTTATTTAACTATTTCCTAAAGCGGTTTTATTACTTTTGCGAAATAATTAAACACAGGTAAACAAAAAACATGGCATCATCAATTAGCCTAATAGATAATAATAAGTTGCCCAAGCACATAGCTATCATCATGGATGGTAATGGAAGATGGGCCGCTGAGAAAGGTCAGGAACGATTGTATGGCCATTATCATGGTGTAGAAAGTGTACGGAACATTGTGGAAGGAAGCTCAGAATTGGGTATCGAATACCTTACTCTTTATGCCTTTAGCACCGAAAACTGGGATAGACCACAACAAGAAGTGAGCGGATTGATGGCATTATTGGCCGATACTGTAAGAAAAGAAGTGCCATTGCTTAATAAAAACAATATTAAACTACACATTATAGGCGATATAGAAATGATGCCCCCTTTTGCTGTGAAGGCTTTGGAGGAATCTATGTTTTTAACTAGCCAAAACACCGGGCTAAACCTAATTATGGCATTGAGCTATAGTAGCCGTTGGGAAATGGCAAATGCCATTAAAAAAATAGCTAAAGAAGTTCAGGCCGGTACTCTAAATGCAGATGACATTAACCAAAATACGTTGCAACAATACTTATCTACCAGTCAATTTCCAGATCCTGAATTGATGATACGTACGAGTGGCGAGTTTAGAATAAGCAACTTTTTGTTGTATCAATTGGCTTATGCAGAGCTATATTTTACAGAAACCCGTTGGCCAGATTTTAGAAAAGAAAACTTATACGAAGCCATCGTAGACTTTCAAAACCGCGAAAGGCGCTTCGGAAAAACAAGCAAACAAGTTCAACAAGAGGAGCCTGTTATTTAGATAATCATTTATATGGCATTTGTTTAACGTCTTATTTAACAAAGACTTTTAAAATATGCCTTTAATTTGCCACTTTTAATACAAATTATTAATTTTTTGAAAGCTGTCTTTTTTTTTCAGCCTTTAGGCAAAATACAAATTCCCAAGCGGATGCAAAAAGTTTATAGATTCTTTTTTTTAGCTTTCATAGTTTCTATCCTGTCTATCCATACATCTATTGCCCAAGACGCTACTGATACTACTATTACATCAATTAATGCGGACTTAATTAATTTATTTACCCAGAAGGTTCCCAAGAAATATAAAATTGCGGCTATTAAGATTGTAGGAAATCACTTTTTTGATGAAAATCTGCTTGTTTCTGTTTCCACGCTTAATGTGGGTGATGAAGTAACTATTCCCGGAGGAGACAATTTTGCTAAGGCTATTAACAAACTATGGTCGCAGAACTATTTTAGTAATATTGCCATCAACATTACTAAGCTAGAGGGTAAAAATATAACGGTAGAAATATCGGTAACAGAAAGACCACGATTGGCTAAGTTTTCATTTATTGGTGTTTCAAAAGGAGACGCTGATGATTTGAAACCAAAATCAGGACTTGTAGTAGGAAGGGTGGTAACAGAAAACATGAAAAAATCTGCTGCATCTGCCATTCAGAAGTTTTATGCCGAAAAGGGTTACCAAGACGCAAGCGTTAAAATAGAAGAACAAAAAGATAAAACCTTGCAAAACTCGCTTCAAATTAGTTTTATCATCGATAAAGGAACAAAGACCCGCATAAGCAATATCAATTTTGCAGGTAATACCCTCGAAGAGTCTATTTTAAAGAAGAAACTAAAAGATACAAAAGAACAATCAAGGTTTACGCTTTATCCTCCAGATAATAGTGGTGGCTTTATAACGCCTAAAGTTTACAGTTTTCAAGATTATTTGGCCGATCATGGGTACATGACTTTTACCTATACTAAGAAACTATTAGATCCTTATGTGCGTTTTAAATTCTTTACCTCGGCTAAATTCAACGAGAAAAAGTATGCTGATGACAAGGAAAAACTAATTGATTACTACAACACTTTGGGTTACCGCGATATGTCTATCGTGAAGGATAAAGTATTTAAAAACTCAAAAGGCTCTTTAAATATTGATATTCAGTTGAACGAAGGTCACAAGTATTACTTTGGAAATATCACTTGGAGAGGCAATACTAAATATTCCGATTCTGTTCTTACCGCTATCTTGGGCATTAGTAAGGGCGATACTTACAACTTGGAAGTGCTAAACAAGCGTCTTGGTAAAGGTGCGCCCGAAGGTGCTGATATTGGTACATTGTATCAAGATGATGGTTACCTTTTCTTTAGAACAGAACCTGTGGAAGTTGCTGTTTACAATGATACAATTGATTACGAAATTAGAATTGTAGAAGGTCCACAAGCAACCATTAAGAATATTCGTATTTCGGGTAATGAAAAAACTAAAGAATATGTTATTCGTAGAGAAATAAGAACAATTCCGGGAGACAAGTTTAGCAAGTCGAATTTGATACGTTCTCAAAGGGAAATTGCCCAATTGAACTTCTTTAACCCAGAAAAAATTGGTATTAACCCAATACCTAATCCAGATGATGGTACTGTTGATATAAACTATACTGTAGAAGAAAAATCGAGCGATCAATTAGAACTTAGTGCAGGGTGGGGTGGTAATATTGGTTTAACAGGTACATTGGGCGTAACGTTCAATAACTTTTCTATCAACAATATCATGCATAGAAAAGCTTGGGATCCATTGCCAATTGGAGATGGTCAAAAGCTTAGCTTGCGTGTACAGAGTAATGGTAAGGCGTTCCGTTCTTACAACTTCTCATTTACTGAGCCTTGGCTAGGCGGTAAAAAAAGAAACTCTCTTACCGTTTCCTTTTTCGATACCAAATATGCAAACGCCTACAATCCTGTTACTGGTGCTTATTCTAGTAGTGCGGCTAACTCATCTTATATCAGAACAACGGGTGTGGGTGTAAACTATGGTAAGCAATTAACTTGGCCAGATGACTTTTTCTCGTTTTCAGCAGGTATAAACTTTGCCAGATATAAGTTGATGAACTATTATATAGACAGGGTTAATTTACCAGGATATAACAATGGTCTTTCTCATAACCTGAATGTTAAGTTTGCATTACAACGTAACTCTGTAAACCAACCTACTTTCCCAAGTAGTGGTTCTAACATATTGCTTACTTTGGCCTTAACGCCTCCTTATTCTAAAATTTGGCCAGACGTAACTACTCAATCTAATCCTTACAAATGGATAGAATATTACAAAACTCGTTTCACGGGTGAATGGTATGTGCCTTTGAGTAAACCAACGGGTGCCGATAGAAACCAGATGTTTGTATTGAAGGCGGCGGCTAAATATGGTTTCTTGGGAAGATATAATTCTAAACTGAACATATCTCCTTTCGAACGTTTCCAGGTTGGGGATGCGGGTTTGGCTAATCAGTTTGCATTATTAGGTTATGATATCATTGCACAAAGAGGTTATCCTGTTTATCAGTCATCAAATCCAACGGTTAATCCTGAACAAAGTGGTGCTTCCGAATATTTTACCATCTTTAATAAGTACACATTGGAAGTAAGATATCCATTGAGTCTAAACCCTAGTAGTACCATTTATGCGCTTACCTTTTTGGAGGCTGCTAATGGGTGGTATACTGCAAAAGACTATAACCCATTCCAGTTGCGTAGATCTGTGGGTGTTGGTATGAGGTTCTTCTTACCAATGTTTGGTTTATTTGGCTTTGATTATGGTGTAGGTTTGGATAGAGTAGAACCAGGTGGAGGACTTAAAGCTGCATCTAGGTTTACGTTTATGTTAGGATACGAGCCAGATTAGTAGGTTTGTTTTTTGGGGTAGATCTGTTTACTCTCTGAGTTACGCAGTTTTATCCCCAAAGATTAATATTACCCGCTAATATAATTTTATGGAGAAGTAAAGGGTTAAACACATAGAAACATAAGGAACATAGTTTGGTTTGTTATAGAAAAAAAGAATAAAAGAAAAGAAGACATAGAAAAAAAGTTTCACTTTTTTATAATCGAGTCTATTTGACCTTGAAGTGCAACGTTTCTTTCCTTCTTTTTTCTATGTGCCTATTGTGCTTATGTGTTAGATAGAAAAACTTTGATAGTGTGTTGATAAATATGCGTAAGGTTAGTTACTCAATAATATTTTGGTTATGAACAAGTATTTTTTTATTGGATTGATATCCGTTTTGGTTTCTGTCACTGCCTCAGCACAGCGAATTGCGGTTATAGATACTAAATACATACTTAGCAATATACCCGATTACAAAATACTAGATAAACGTATTCAAGTTACCAGTGCTGAATGGCAAAAAGAAATTGATGCCAAACAAGCTACCTTAGATATAATGTATAAGGATTATGATGCCGAGCAATACATGCTTACCGAAGAACTAAAAAAGAAAAGGCAAGCAGATATTCATAGTAAGGAAAAAGAGATTCAGGAATTACAAAAGAAAAGGTTTGGATATCAGGGAGATCTTTTTAAAGAAAGACAAAACTTGGTGAAACCAATTCAGGATAAGGTATATAATGCTATTCAAAAATTGTCTGTAGCACGTAGTTACGATTTGGTATTGGATAAAAGTGAAGGCATTACTGTTATATTTGCCGACCCTAAATTGGATAAAAGCGACGATGTGCTTAGAGAACTAGGCATTAAAGTCAATAATTAAGGAACTCATCATTAATATAGAAAAAATAAAAAAAACAAGGAAATGAAAAAATGTTTAGTAGGCTGTGTAATACTCGCAGCAAGTTTATTTATAAACGCTGAAACAAAAGCTCAAACAAAGATTGGAACTTTTGATGAACAAAGTGTTCTTGGTTTAATGCCGGGCATTCAGAAAGTTGATACCCTTTTGCAGAAATATGTAGGTGATTCTTTAAAGCCTGAGTACGACTATGAAATGAGTGAATTAATGCGAATGGACAGTACGTTTAAAAAAGATTCTGCTACTATGCAACCAGGAACTCGTGGCATTGTTCAGAAAGAAATAAACCAACATAAATACAAGATTGTAAACTGGCAACAATACCAAAATCAAATGGTACAACAAAAAGAAGAAGAGTTATTATATCCTTACAAGCAAAGGATTTATGCTTCTTTAGAAAAAATTATTAAAGAACAAAAGTATACACACGTATTCAAAGGTGACCAACTTTTGGTTGCTCCTCCAAGCGACAACTTAGTAATTAAGGTAGCGTTAGATTTAAAATTGAAATTCCCTAAAGATGTGGAAGATCAGTTAAGGGCTCAAGGGTTATTGGATAGCGCCCCAACAAGTGCACCAGCATCAAGACCTGCCGCTCCTAAACCAGCAGCAAAGCCTAAGCAATAATTTATTGGTATAAATATTTTACTAGCCATCTAATTAATTTTAGATGGCTTTTTTATTTTTTAAAATTTAAACGCAAACTTTCAAACAATGAGCTGTTCATTCCAAAAAAAATCCCTTGAAGCAGTTTGCTCCATGGGATTTTCTTTTAAAAACTAACCACTAATAACTAATCACCCGCCATCTTATTCATCGTTGCCGTCCACACTAACATGTCGGTATCAAGCCCCTTGTAGGCGGCCGCAAAAGGATAACTCACACCTGGTGTAAAGCCAGTAATGGTAAGGCTTACCCCATTGCTATGCCGTTGAAACCACTTGTTTTTATCGGCCGGCGTAGGCCCCAAAGCAGGATCCCAAAAGGCAAAAATGGTTCCGTGAGTAGAAAATGTTTTTGGTTTATCGGCACTAAAATTCATGTATCCGGCCACACCTCCGGCGGCTACTTTAAAGTTTATCACGACGCCCATTACCTGTGGCAACCCTATTTTTTCCATTTCAAAACCACTGCTCAGCGCCTTTATTCTATCTCCATTTGCTTGCACATTTACCATTACGCCCAAAGCTTTCACCGCAATAACCAGCAATACTTTCTTAGCATCTTTGTTTACCCTCGCGGCTTCGGTGCCATGCGTACACAGCCCCAAAGCGGTTACATAAGTACTTTTTGCCGATACTACAGTAGCCAATAGAGTGGTTACGGTAAAATTTGCATTGCCAGTACAACCTACAATTATGGCTTCTACTTTAGCGCCAATAGCATCGTCAGACTCATGACTTAAATCTGTATTTACTTTATTCATTATTATGTCATCTCCTGAAATAGCTTGTCAGTAAAATGGGCAAAAACGGAGCAGATGGAAGAAGCAAAAGTTGGCAATGTGTACACAGTTAATGTGTCAGAAAGTTTTGAATCTGATGGCAAATTAGGGGTTTATGAGCCTAGTTTTCGCAGGTGGTTGGTACGTGAATTAGGAGAGGG
>CANCVE010000157.1 GCA_947381435.1 Chitinophagaceae bacterium | reverse complement strand
CTTTTGTACAGCCACTTGACAGGTACTCCTTAATCATTTCATGGCGCTCCCTGTCTGTAAAATAACGCCCCGCTTTTTGAATGATTTTCTTCTCCATTTTTACACCTTTTTAATTTTTTAAAGTGTAAACCTATTTTAGGACAAGACAGGCAAAAGTAGCTTTTGCCACTAAGGCACTAAGACGGAAAGAAGCACAAAGTAGGTAAGAGGGAAAGAGGGAAGAGGCAAAGAGGGAAAAAATTGCCACTAAGGCACTAAAACGGAAAGATGCACGAAGAAGGGAAGAGGGAAAGAGGGAAGAGGCAAAGAGTACTGGGTAAGAACAGAAAAGGTGGGATGGAGGAAAAATATTGCCACAGAGATGCACTGAGTGGTTTGCTCAGAGCTAAAGATTATGAAGAAAAAGGTTTCAACACATAGTTAAAAATTTGGGGGGCAAATGTTTCTAAGTTATATAACTTATGAAAAAGTAAAGAGTTTCAACACATAGGGCTCATAGGTACATAGATCACATAGGTTTTACTTGTAAATAGTTTAAGAAAAGGTCACATAGAGAATGCTACGTCGTAGCATTAACCAATATTTTTTGGAAAAAGTTTCAACACATAGGGTTCATAGGTACATAGATCACATAGGTTTTACTTGTAAATAGTTTAAGAAAAGGTCACATAGTTAATGCTACTTCGTAGCAACGACCAACATTTTTTGGAAAAAGTTTCAACACATAGGGTTCATAGGAACCTAGATCACATAGGTTTTACTTGTAATTGGTTTAAGAAAAAGGTCAAATAGAGAATGCTATTTCATAGCATTGACCAACATTTTTTTGAAAAAGTTATATAGTAGGGTTCATAAAGACATTGATCACATAGGTTTTACTTGTAAATGGTTTAAGAAAAAGGAAACAAAGGGAATGCTACTTCGTAGCATTGACCAACATTTTTTGGAAAAAGCTTCAACACATAGGGTTCATAGGGACGTAGATCATTTAGGTTTTACTTGTAAATAGTTTAAGAAAAATGTCACATAGAGAATGCTACTTCGTAGCATTAACCAACTAGAATGATTATGGAGTAGCAGGATTGAAAATCCCTATTATTTGCAAGTTCAACATGCACTTGCTTAACATGATTGAACAGCAAGAGTTTTGACATAGAATGCACATAATGGAAGTTGAAGCAATATCTTTTGCTTAACTGGTAACAATTCCATCACTTCTTCAATCTGTTTAGATTGGTATTCTCTTGGTTTAAATGACATATTTTTATTTTAAATAAGGTAAGGGTCTATCAATTTAAGGTTTGGGATCTTGATAAAGTCGGTAGTATTACGAGTTAGTAAGGTAAGGTTGAATACTATGGCGGTGGCAGCTATTATGGCATCTGGCAATTTTATATGTTGTTGTTTACGTAGGGCAATAGTTTGGGCAACAATTTCTTCGTTCAAGTTTATAATGTCGGCCGCTTCCACAAAGATGGTGGTAATGTTTTGCTCCTCCTTGTTTGGGGCAATAAAGCCAAGTACTTCAATTTTGGTTATCACCGAAAGTATCGGTTGCTCATCCACAATTGTATTCAAAAGCTGCATCGCTTTTGGGGGTAATGCAGCTTTTAGGTAATAAATAACTATGTTGGTATCTAGTAAATACATCTCATTTATAATTGTTTATTCAACCTTTCGTCCCATTCATTTCTGCTTTCGGCTACATAATTAAGCATTGCTTCCGCTGTTTCTTGGGATAGCTTCCCTGCATAATCAGACAACTTTACTTTAGGTTTTGGAGGGGCTGCTTCCAGCGTTTTCAAATCCTCGTGCTTGCATGTCAGTTTCTCCCATTCATTTATTGGTATCACCACTGCTGTGTGTGCGCCTGTATTATCAGTTATGTATTGTAAAGGCATCTTCTTATTTTTAATTGATACAAATTTAGCAGAAACAAATTGGTTTATGTTTTTAATCAGGCAATTACTGTTGTAATTGTTGTTTTTGTATCTGTAATAAGTAAATTGTATGGTAAATGTACATTTGTAATGATTGACTGCTAATGTTATTTTGTTTCCATCTTCTCTAAAATAATAACTGTCAATAACCTTTAAAGGGTTGATGACGCAAAGGTATGTATAGTTACACTTGAAAAGGTAGCTGCACTTTTTGTTTTAAAGTAATCCAGCAACACTTAGGATATGTTTGTAGAAATAAATTAATACATCTGCTTGACTAGGTATTAAGAAAGAAGCATTTTGTGAAACGATAATTTATCTGAACACTAAGCAATGGGAAGCAGTAAGATAAGTTTTAGAATAACAACAAATAATAGTTTATAAAAAAAGATTTGCCTGCGCGAAATAGCTTTACAGAGATATTGCTTTATAATACGCCAAATGGCGGCGTTAGAGTAGAAATATACCTTCAAGATGAAACAATATGGTTGCCACAACAAAAAATAGCAGAGCTGTTTGGGGTGGATAGAGCGGTTGTTACTAAGCATATTGGCAATATTTTTAAGTCTGGAGAATTGAATGAACATTTGTTATGTGCAAATTTTGCACGTACCACTCCACATGGTGCAATTGAAGGCTTTGCAACGGTCTATATATGCAACAGCTTATAATCAAATGAGTGCCATAAAAAAAGGTGCTTCCCGCAAGAGAAACACCTTTTGCTATTGATAAAGAAACTGATTAGAATTTAAACACAGCCGATAGAGAAACACCGCTACCTCTACCTACACTTGTACCGAAGACATCGGCGTATAAACCACCCCAAATAGAAGTGTTTTCGTTGATTACCCTGCCTATGTTGAAAGCGGCACGTACATAATCGAACGATTTATTGTAGTTGTAAAATACTTGAGTAGTACTACTTGTGTTGACAGCAGTACTAAAAGAATTTACACCACTTAGTGTTCCACTGAGTTTGTAATAATCATCTAAAGGTACACCACCCGTAATAGTTGCAAAAAGCTGTGTGGGACCTTCATTGTTGAAATATTGACGTACGCCAAACTCCATGTCGTAATAAGGATTGCGAAAACCGCCCGTGGCAGAACCTGAAAAAGCTAGTTTAGCTTCTCCACCAACAGATTGGTAGCCAATGTTGGGATAAGGCTTTCCCTGATTGGCATATAAAGGTATAATCAGGGAACCTGTTAGTGCCACATGGTTAAGGGCATCAAAGTCGGTAAAGAAATAGCTTAGTCCTACAGTGGCATCTCCCAAGCCTGCAGCAAGATAAGATTTTGGAACAGTCGCAGTGCCCTGTGTATTATTATCGAACTGAACTACAAAAGGTAATTGGAATACAAAATTCCATCTACGCGTTAGTCCGTAACCTCCCGATAAGCCAAAGTAATGAGAACTAAAGCTTCCATTTGGATAGGCTGAATAGGCACCTTTACTATCCCAATACCCTTTTGCATTGTAGTAGTTATAGCCTGGAATAAGCATCCACCTTCCGTATCCAATAGGGAAATTAGCACGCGACAGTTGTACGCTTGCAATAGTGACAATAATTAATAAAATAACTTTTTTCATTTGTTGTATTTAAATTAAAAGGGTACTATAACGGTATTTTTAGTGTTTCTTTTATCCAATTGTTTTCAAAAATATAAAACGATTCATCAATACCTGTTTCATTATCTGGGCAACTATAAATTTCGCGCTTACTACTTAATACTTGATTGTAAAAGTTGTAGGCAGCTTGAGGAGGACTAACGCTGCTTTTGAGCGAAATTCCTATTAAGATAGGGCACTTTATCATGGGGGCAAAACTAAGTGGATCGAAGTAATCCCATGTTTTAAAAAAGTTATCTAGTCCTATTCTGTTGCTTCCCAGAAAACTTTTAAAAGCATTAATGGGCCACGGCACATCCTTTTTTACTTCCCCAATGGCAAACGTAGTACGCATATCCATTAGTGTTGGCCTATCTAAAATAACACCCTTTACCCTTGTGTCAAAAGCCGAAACAATGGCAGCTAAAGTAGCCCCTTGCCCAATACCTGTCAATATTATTTTATTTGCATCCAATTTTAAGTCGGTATTCTTGCTAATAAAATCTAGTCCTCTCAAGCAATCCATGTACTCTGCACGATAAATATAACTTTCTTTGGCAGTCAATCCTTTTACCAAGAAGCTACTATAATCTAATCTACCCATATCGGCACTGTTGCCAAACCCTCGAGCATCGATGCTAAAAACTGCCATGTCGTTTCTGGATTCTGGTGCAGCAGTGGTGGCATAATCGGGGAGTCTATACAATACTGGGCTTGCCTTTCTCCTCTTAGGAACACTCAGCCATCCCCTAATAGCTGCATTACCCATAGATTGAAATTCTATTAAGTAAATGTCATTGTTTACAGTAGAAATATCTCCTCGCCTTGTAACCTTGTAAGAAGGATTGAGGTTTGTGAGTTCATTACGCGCATTATCCCAAAATGTTGTAAAATCTAATGGTCGAATGCCTGTTGGCTTGATCTTTTCTGGTTCTACTGCAAACACATAATACACATATTGGTTATAATGATTGGTGATAATGCTGAACCCAATAGTGTAGAAGCCGGTAGGCAGCTTTGCAATATCTATCTCAATATCCTTGTTATAAGTGCTTGTGGGCTTGATAAACAGCGGAACATTATCGTTATAAACTTCTTGGCCGAGGTCGTTATTTACTTTTACATAAATATTGCCTTTCTGATTATCCTGAATGTTATTCTTTAGTTTAAGAATGTATGCCACCTTACTATCAGATGAACCATAAATGCCATTTTCCCGATAGCTTTTCACTTTATAAGTGATAGAAGTCTGATCTTGTGCAAAAGTGAAGCAGAAAGTAAACAATAAAGTGCAACACAAAACTGCACGCAGGAGCATGCTAGATTGTATAAAGCCTTTATGTAACATCGGCTGTTGCATTTAAAAAATAGATACGGTTATTATATATAACGAAATGAACATGGTAAAATTATGTTTGGGGATAAGTTTGGGTCTAATGATGAATGATTAACGTTTAGTGATTAATGTAAAGAATTAAACTCTAAACATTAATCACTAAACATTAGCCTTTTCTTTCAAAAACTTCGAATAATTGATCCCATACCTCAGCTCTGTGTAAGTGTAGCCACTGCCCAAGTGTTCGAGTAGAGGAGTAGCTCCATCGGTGCCAATGGTTTCTATCGCCTTTAGAATGTCAACTACTTTTTCCTCTGGCAGTAGTTTAAACACATCCACTTTATTCAGTTTTACCATCTGTGCCAAATGTCCTTCTACGGTGCTGATGGCAAAGTTTCTTTCCTTGGCTATTTCTGCCACACTCATGCCTTCATTAAAAAACTTGGCGGTCTTTGCTTGTGTACTATCACTCTCTTCGCCAGTACTGCGTTCGCGCTTAGGGGCTTTCTCTTGAATGTGCGATGTAAGCCCTTTCTCTTTTGAGTATTCTTGAATCAATTCTAAAAACTGCTGTCCATACTTCCTGATTTTTACTTCACCAAAACCATTTATCTTCTTTAATTCATCCAATGTTTGTGGCAGGTATTTCACCATGTCATCCAAAGTCGTGCTTCCTAATACATAATAAACAGGCACCCCTTCCTCTTCCACAAACTTATCTCGCAACTCCCGAAGGTCTTTGTACAATTGTGGATGTGGGCTATTAGAATTTTTATAGGCTGATGAAGATGATTTTGCACTTACATGCGCATTTACGCCCAATACTGGTACTTTCAGTTCTGCCTTTTGCAACTGATAGATGGTCATATCGAAACCATTGGTAGTAGTTGCAATCAATTGTTGCTTGGTGTATAGTTCCGTGTACAATGTTTGTAAATCGGCAAAGTATTCCTTGGCATAATTCCTACTATCTGTTACAGCCGGCGAAGTTGGTATCAGTTCCACCAAATGTTGTAGATGTCCTAGAAAATAACCGGCAGCTTTTATCACCCTATCCTTCACTGCGGCTTCATCAACGGTTTGAAATAATTGCTTTAATTGATTCTCGAACTTATTACCCACTTGTTCCAAAGCCTTCAATCTGTCTGCAATATTGGTCAACCAAGGAACAGTTTCTTCATTAAACGAAGTGCCATGTTCATGCATTAACTTTAAAAGACTTTCTATTGTGGCAACCGATTTGGTGAAGTTGAATAGCTCAATAATTGTCTTCTCTACATATAATTGCTTGCTGAAAAATAGATTGTTTTTCAGAGCATCTGCATTGCTCTTGCTTCTATCAAAAGCCAAAATACGTTCATCGGTAAAAAGACTATTACCCGTAATATGGCTTTGCAGCACCAAACCATCTAGCGACGTACACCTACTCAATGCCACATAAACCTGTCCCGGTGCAAAGGCACTTCCTGCATCAATTACCGCTTTCTCAAAAGTTAATCCCTGACTCTTATGGATGGTGATAGCCCATGCCAAGCGCAAAGGAAACTGGGTAAAGGAACCCACCACTTCTTCTTCTATCTTTTGCGTTGTTTGATTGAGTGTGTAACGAATGTTTTCCCATTTCTCCCGCATCACGGCAATGGCTTCGGGTTCATCCTTGCATTGCACCAAAATAGTATCGGCATCCATCTTAGTGATAACACCAATCTTCCCATTAAAAAATCGTCTTACCTTTTCCTTGTCATTCTTTATAAACATTACCTGAGCACCCACTTTCAGTTGCAATTCCGCTTCGGCAGGATAGGCTTTGTCGCTGAACTCGCCTGTAATGATGGCCTTGTAGTTTGTTGCAGCGGCAATAATGTTCTGCAAACCAGATTGGTTCAACGTAAATGCCTTGTTGTTGTGCGTGGTAAGGGTTATGTATCCTTCATTATCCCGAGTAGAGAAACTAGGGTTATACCTGCTGCGCAATATTTCCATCGCATCTTCATCCATCTGATGATTACGTACCTTATTTAATACATCAATAAAACGAGGGTCACTTTGGCGATAAATCTTTTCTAGTTCTATGTAAACAGGTGGTTGCATTTCGGCCACCTTACTGCTGAAGAAGTAGGGACTATCATAAAACTGTTTCAATATGTCCCATTCTTCGTTGGGAATTACGGGTGGCAACTGGTGCATATCGCCAATGAGCAAAACTTGTGCGCCTCCAAATGGATCATGGTATCTGCCCCTAAAATGACGCATCACCGTATCTATCGCATCCAAAGTATCGCAACGCACCATACTTATTTCATCAATTATTAAAAGCTCAACACCTTTAATGGTCTCTCTTTTCTCCCTGTTAAGTTTAAGTCTGCCAAGTAGATGGTGTTTATCCATCATGCTTTCGTTTTGCTGATGCACATTACTCAAATCGAATCCTGACCTGATTGGACCAGGCACAAAAGGCGTAAAAGGAAGCTGGAAAAAGGAATGAATGGTAGTGCCGCCAGCATTGATAGCCGCAACACCTGTGGGTGCAACGATGGCACATTGCTTACCCGAATGTTCTTTTATATAGCGAAGAAAAGTGGTTTTCCCCGTACCTGCCTTACCTGTAAGAAATATATTCTCGTTGGTAAACTGTACATAATCTGCCGCCAGTTGAAATAGTGTATTATGTTCTGTAGCCATTAGCGTGTAAAAATAAACATTTATACTTCCTTGGCTTCCCCTTATTTAAATGGATTGGAGAATTATGTTTTTTTACCACAAAGTGCACTAAGAAAAGAAACACAAAGCACACCGAGGATTCCTACTGTAACAATCTATTTAATCTTTGTGTCTCTTCGTGATAGCCTTTGTGTCCCTTGTGGTTAATCCTAGTAAAAAAAAATATTTTAACAAAACCTTTGTAGTTTAAAAATATTTTCCCATATTTGCAGCACAACAGAAATAGAATTACATGCTACGTATAGAATTACATATTATTAATTGTTCAGCCTTTTGTACTGTGAAGTATCAGAAGTGTAGTGAGGGAAGTAGCGTATTTAAATAGAAAAAGTTTAAAGGATATTACAAACCCTCGCTGTACAAGCGGGGGTTTT
>CANCVE010000156.1 GCA_947381435.1 Chitinophagaceae bacterium | reverse complement strand
GGCAGTAATAAAAAAGCAGCAGCCTTATGTGGATAACACCAAAGTGGCAGCCTGATTTGTTAATTTTTATTGCTGAAAAAAATTTGTTTATGTCATAGCAATCATTCCCATTTTTTTCTGGTGCGCCAGATGAACCATTCGAAATGACGTTCACTGGTTCGAAATATGTTTATTACCAAATAGCGGATAGTCATTATAAATTCAAAATCTATAATTCTTATTAACACTTAATATTTATCAAATCATGCTTAAAACTAGAGGCATGTATAGTATTATTAATGTGCAACCTAATTTTTTTGCATTTTCATATTGCAGATATTTAAAGGATTAAATGTTATATAAAATACTTCTTGGGTAAGCCCCCTTATTCAATTTTCAAATAATACTCCACTCCCATTTTCTCCCTCCCCCTCCCAAAATCTCTTTCATTGTCCACAATTTCTTTTTCCCATTCCTCAATTTCTCTACTTAAAACTAGTTCGGGAGCAAATTCCCATCTTGAGGCTACCATGTACACACATCTTTATGATTACCTTTAAAAAATGTACGCAATAAATTTCGATGGCAAGATTGACAAACGTTTGGAGGTTCGGAGCAAATCATTGTCTCGTAGCATGTTGGCAAATTGTTCGACAAGTATTCAGTCCATTTCTTCGAGCCGTGCAGACCAGATTGGCAATTACCGTTTGCTGCATAATACAACTTTCACGGAGGCTATATTGATTGAAGAGCAGCAGACAAGATGTGGAATTCAGGTTTTAGGCAAGACAGTTCTTTGCATACATGACAGTACCGAGACCAATTTCATCATGCACAGAAACCGTTTGAAGCCAGACAGAGGTCTGGGTTATTTGGACGGATCGGGCATCGGCTTCAAAATGCACCTTTCCATCGCCATGGATGCAAAAAGCCATTATCCCTATGGCGTAAGCAGCCTGAAGCTGTGGGCAAGGGGAAACAAGGGAGTATTAACGAAGAACGAGAATAGCAAACTGCCTATCACCGAAAAGGAATCCTATAAATGGCAGGAGGGTTGTCAGGCAAGTAACAAGGTTGAGCTAAAACTGGAAGGCATAAAATTAAATAAATTGTATTTTGCCAACTTTTCAAATAATTAGTGTTATGAATAAAATATTGGTTTGCTTAAGCATATTCTTTTTAGGCACTGCACTAGTTGCCCAAACTATACTAAGTAGAGGCGATTTGGCTATTGTAGGTATAAACTCTACCATTTCGCCCTCTTCGCAAGATGAGATAAGCTTTGTTTGCTTTCAAAATATAACAAAGGGAACAGAAATACAGCTTACCGACAATGGCTATGAAGCCTGCACTCCCGGCACATGGAGTAGTGCAGAAGGCGGGGCAAAACTTACCAGAACAGGCTCAACAATCCCAGCAGGCACTGTAATTACAATGAGAGATGCTTATACTACTGGCAACGCCATTCAGTTTACTTATCCAGATGCCGACTGGACGACAACAGACTTAGTACCGGGTGTTGTTACTTCCGCGTTCCTTAACTTAAACTCGAAGGGAGATCAGCTTTACTTTGCGCAAAATGGCACATGGACAAACATTCCAAACTCTTCCTGCACCGTTTCTAGTACTGCAACTGCCGACGTAACTACACCAAATGCTGATTATCCTGGTGTAAATGGTAGAATACTTTTTGGCTTTTCTACTAGTGGAGGATGGAATAGGCTACAAAACTCTACTGGAGAATCGGGGTTGTATCCTAGCACTGATTGTTTTACGATGGCCTTATCTAGTGCTTCAAAATATAATAAGTACACAGGATTGCTAAGTGCCGCTACACAAACTGAGTGGCTTTCTAGAATTAGTAATCAAAATAACTGGAGTGGCTATAGTACTTCTAACGCCTATTTTGCAGCAAAGCCAGACTTTCATGCTACCAAATTGAACATTGATCCATTGGGGGCTGTGTCAAATCCTGCATGGAGAAGTCCGAAGAATCTTATTTGCGCAGCAGATAACATTATTGATTTAAATACGTTGGTTACTGGCACAAAAGGCGGTAACTGGACTGGCGAAGGAGTTACCACAAATGGAAGTTTTGACCCTAAAGGGCTAAATGGGACTTACAGCATTAATTACGCAGTGAATTATAATTCTGGTACAAACAATTGCCAACTAACACAAACCGATACGATTGAAGTGGCTTTGAACATTACGCCCACTTTCGACCCAATAACAATATTACAAGGCAGCATTGCGCCTGATTTACCCACCAATTCTACCAACATCCCTCCTATTTTTGGCACATGGAATAGCCCCATAAATTCGGCAGTGAAAGGTATTACCCATTATACTTTCACCCCAAACAATACTCGATGCAATATCATTACAACTTTTGGTGTAGATGTAATAGATTCTGCATTGGCACCAGAAAGCATATGTGCAAGAAATCCTTTAATACTTACGGGTGCAACTGAAGCTGAAAGTATTAATTGGTACAAAAAAGGTACAAATACACCCATTAAAACGGCTAATCAAGTAGCACCTACAGAAGGAGTTACCGTAGCAGGCAATGGTACAAAAGGCTCTAGTAGTAGCCAATTGGGCACTCCACTAGGTGTAGCCGTAGATAGCAAAGGCAATGTTTATGTATGCGATTCGATGAACAAACAAGTAAGTAAATGGGCGCCTGGCGCAAAAACTAGTACCATAGCGGCGGGAGGAAATGGTTGGGGCAACAATTTAAATCAGTTTAAACAACCAATCGGAATATATATTGATGCCAAGGATAATTTATATATTTCTGATTACAATGCCAGCAGGGTACTAAGATTTCCACCTAACTCTACCAGTGCTACCAATGGTGTTGTAGTGGCGGGAGGGAACAATAGTGGTTCTAAGGTAAATCAATTAAATGACCCTACGGGTGTTTATGTTGATACATTGGGCAATGTATATGTAGCCGATGCTGCCAACTATCGGGTTGTTAAGTGGGGGCCGGGTGCTACAACAGGTGTAGAAGTAATTAAAAATCCCAATGGAGTTTTGGGCTTTTGGTTTCCTAGTGGTGTATATGCAGCTGGAAAAGACTCATTATATGTAACAGATGCGAACCCTATATTGGGAGGTGGCGGCGTGCATAGGTATCCATTGAGTGGCAATGCAACAACCAACTACAATAATGGCAAAGCATTTGGAACAAGTTTTTCTCAACCAGCTTCTCCCTTTGTAGATACTAGGGGTAATTTATATATAACAGAGCATAGCAGCAATGATGTATTGAAATATCAAAATGGCTCTTTTGTAAAAGTAGCGGGTGGCACTACTGGCAAAGCTGCGAATCAGTTAAACTTACCAAGTGGGTTATGGGTAGTAAATGGAGCCATATATGTAGGAGATTTCAACAATTACCGTGTGCAAAAATGGGCACCAAGCATTGATACAACTTTTACTCCTACAGCTGCGGGTAATTATTATGCAGTAATAAAACGTTATTCTGGCGCCTTAGACACTACCAATACTATTTTGGTAAGTGATACTTCGAGTTCGGTTACCAATATTAGTATTTGCCCTACAAGCTCCTACACTTTTAATGGGAAAACATATACCAAAGCAGGTACTTATAAAGATACACTCACCAATAAAGGAGGCTGTGATAGTATTGCCATTCTGAACCTAACGGTAAAAGATACAACATCGTCTGTGACGAGAATGAGCATTTGTAAAAACAGTTCTTACACCTTTAATGGAACGGCATATACTACTGCTGGAACTTATAAAACATCTCTTACTAATAGTGTAGGATGTGATAGTGTAGCCACCCTTATTCTCACAGTAAAAGACACCGCTACTTCCATAACAAATAAAACTATATGCGCTGGGCAGTCATTCGTGTTTAGTGGAAGTTCCTATTCGAAAGCTGGCACATACTCAGTACACTTTAGTATTGCTGGCAATTGTGATAGTATTGCTTATTTGGTACTCACTGTTAATGACACCACTCATTCTGTTACCAAGGCGACTATTTGTGAGGGAGATTCTTATATTTTCAATGGGATTAAATATACTAAGGCTGGAACATATTCTTCCACACTTACCAATGCAGTAGGATGCGACAGTATTGCCTATTTAAATCTTTCACTAAAAGATACAACTAATTCATTTACAACAGTTAGCATTTGTAAAGGAGATTCTTATTTATTTAATGAAAATAATTACATGACTGCGGGTACTTACTTTTCGAAACTTACCAACGCAGCTGGTTGCGATAGTACCGCTTATCTAATTCTTGCAGTAAAAGACACCACTTTTTCAGTTACTAAAGCGAGCATTTGCAAAGGGGATTCTTATTTATTCAATGGAAATAATTTTACTACTGCTGGTACTTACTTTTCAAAACTTACCAATGCGGCAGGCTGCGACAGTACTGCTTACTTGATCCTGACGGTAAAAGATACGACTTCGTCTGTAACTAGAATGAGCATCTGCAAAAACAGTTCTTTCACCTTTAATGGAACAACATATACTACTGCTGGAACTTATAAAGCTTCACTTACTAATAGCGTAGGATGTGATAGTACAGCCACCTTAATACTTACCATAAGAGACACCGCTACTTCCATAACAAATAAAACTGTTTGCTCGGGGCAATCTTTCGTATTTAGTGGAAGTTCTTATACGAAAGCAGGCACTTACTCAGCCACCTTTAGCATATCAGGCAGCTGTGATAGTGTTGCTTATTTGGTACTCACAGTGAAAGACACTACTAATTCTGTAACAAAAGCGAGCATTTGCAAAGGAGATTCTTATGTATTTAACGGCATTAAGTATAATGCTGCAGGCACCTATTCCTCCATATTGACCAATGCGGCAGGCTGTGATAGTACCGCTTATTTGGTTCTGTCAACAAAAGATTCAACTAATTCAATTACTAAAGCGAGTATTTGTAAAGGTGATTCTTATTTATTTAATAGAAATAATTACATGACTGCGGGTACATACTTTTCGAAACTTACCAACGCCGCTGGTTGCGATAGTACTGCCTATTTAGTTCTTTCTATTAAGGACACCACTTTCTCTGTTACTAAAGCGAGTATTTGTAAAGGAGATTCTTATTTATTCAATGGAAATAATTATACTACTGCTGGTACTTACTTTTCAAAACTTACCAATGCGGCAGGATGCGATAGTACTGCTTATCTAATTCTTACAATAAAGGATACCACATCTTCTGTTACAATTGCAAGCATCTGCAAAGGAAGTTCCTACACTTTTAATGGAACATTATATGACCAAGCCGGAACCTATAGTGCCAAACTAATCAACAGTCAGGGATGTGATAGTACTGCAGTGCTTATGCTTTCACTAAAAGACACTACCTCTTCGGTTACAACAGCTAGTATCTGCCAAGGAAGTAGTTATACCTTCAATGGCAACGTATATAATACAAAGGGTACATATTCGGTTCACATTACTAAGAGTACTGGCTGTGATAGTATTGCAGTATTGATTCTATCTTTTAAAACCCCATCCTACTCCACAACTAAAACGAGCATCTGCAAGGGAAGCAGTTATACGTTTAATGGCAATACCTACAGCAACTCTGGCACTTATACAGCGCGCCTTACTAATAGTATTGGATGCGATAGTACTGCAACTTTGATTTTATCAATAAAAGATACGACAACTTCCATAACCAATGCCCGTATTTGTTCTGGAAATAGTTTTTTATTCAATGGCAGCAATTACACTACGCAGGGCACCTATACAGTGCACCTAACCAATAACAAGGGTTGCGATAGTGCAGCTACACTTGTACTGATTGTTGACGACCGAACTACCTATCCTCCTGACGGAGCTACCGCAGTTTGTAAGGGTCAATCAATTCAACTATCCAATTTTATTAAAGGTGGCAAGTGGAGTAGCCTCTCACCTACTATTGCTACGATTGATAGTATCTCAGGGATTCTTACAGGTATTAATACAGGTATTGCTAAGATACAGTACACTATAAATGCTAGCTGTGGACTTCAAATAGTTTCGCAAGATTATCCAGTGCTTGGTGTAAAACCTAGTAAAGTATCAGCTATTCCAATTCAAGCTACTTGCATTAAGCCTCTATCCGGCGGATTTACTGTTACCATTAATGGAACTGAGAAACCTTATCTTTTTACTTATGATGGAGAGAAATATAACTCCACCACCTTAATTCCAAATCTTGGTGTAGGAAGCTACGCCGTGGGCATTATTAATAACAATGATTGCATCGTAGATTCTATTTATAATATCAATGTAACCATGTCTACCAATGCAAGTTGCGATACTTTCTATGTTCCTACTGGTTTTGTTCCTACTAGTAGCCGCAATTCTGGTTATACCAAATTACTAAAACCTTTTGGAGGCAGCAATTCCATTCAATCAATGGTTTTTAGGGTGTTCAACAGAGGTGGCTTTTTAATTTTTGAAACCCACGATTTATACAGCGGATGGGATGGTACTATTAATGGTATACTTCAAAATGCTGGTACTTACATCTGGTCCTTAGAATACACCCCAAAAGATGGAAAGAGACGATTTGCAAATGGAACAAGCGTTTTATTGCGGTAGAGATTAAAATTTGATGAGGGTTGGGATTTGTATAGAACTAAGGTGTTTGAAAACCAAAAACGCTTGGGTGTGATACCTGCCGATGCTGTGTTACCTGCACGAAACCCACGCATCAAAGAATGGAACAGCCTTCCAGAAGAGGAGAAGAAACTATACGCTCGTTTTATGTAAGTATATGTAGAATATCTAACCTATACCGACTATCAGGTGAGCCGTGTTATTAACTACCTAAAGGAAATCAATCAGCTAGACAATACCCTTGTCTTTGTAATGATTGGCGACTATGGCGCTCAAAGAAGGTACTGTTCATGGCTTTATTGATGGGAAAAAGAACCCACCAGCTACTTCTGTTAAGGAAGAATACATTAAAAGAAACATAGAAGAAATTGTAGAGATAGGAACACCTGAAGGTTCTGCTAACTACCCTCTTGGATGGGCACAAGCATGCAACACTCCTTTCAAGTTCTGGAAGCAAGATGCCAATGCAGAGGGTGGCACACACAATCCATTGATTGTTTTTTATCCAAATGGTATAAAAGACAAGGGAACCGTTCGTACACAATATGGACATATAATACAATGCCGTTTAGTTAAGTAAAATTTTGCTATTATTTTTATATTTGCGTTACAAGTAAAAGGTATAGAATTATAGGAGTAAATTATTAAAACATATAAACACGAATCTAGATGAAGAAGGTTTTAAACGCCGTAACATCTACGGCTGTAAAGGATTTGTCAGAACCCGTAGCTTAACATTCAAGATTACTATTTTATTTATTTCACAACTATTGAGACGTTCATTACAAATAGAATTGAATGGCTTTTTTGGTCGTTTGAACGATTCGAACTATAGCATTCAGCGGGTAACCAAAGGAGCTTTTACCCAAGCACATGCCAAATTAAAGCATGAAGCGTTTATAGAATTAAGCCAATCTAGTGTAGATTTCTTTTATAACAATGCCCCCTATCTTTTAAGGGATAAGCATAGGGTTTTGGTCTGTGATGGCAGTACAGTCATGTCATTTAAGCCCGATGACATCCTGTTATTAGACAGGGGATACCCTAGTATTGGCTTGTTGTATGAGTTGCATCATCGGAAAATAGGATTTTGTGTACGCCTGAAAGACAACAGGTGGAAGGCAGTAAATGAGATGCTAAAGGCTGGGGAAACGGACAGGATTGTTACCTTTTCCTTGCCTAAAAAGGACAAGGGGTTGCAGCAACTTTTGTTATTCTGGAAGAGACCCCCCAGCCTATGGCCACACCTCAAGAGGAGAATTTGCACGCCGATAATTATTTTAGTAGCCTAATGTGCAACATTATTGCTTTTTCAACTTAAAAATTTCAACTTCTTACCAATAGTTTGGGTGTAATTACCCTCTTGAGGTGTAGCCAAAGGCCGGGGTGGTATATAAAACCACTTGTAACTACTCAAGTATAAATACTTTACCAACTATCCAATATTAGTTCTAATTTATCGTTTATAGTTTATAGCAGCAACAATTACGATATTACAGTCAGATTATGATAGGCTTCTAAGTTTAATTTCGGCTCAAGCAAAGCTGATATT
>CANCVE010000155.1 GCA_947381435.1 Chitinophagaceae bacterium | reverse complement strand
AACCAAAGTGGCAGCACTGTCACAACCAACAGCATTGGTTAGGTGTGCAGTGTAAGTGCCAGCAGTGGTGTAAGTAGTTCCGTTAAAAGTATAAGAACCACCATTGCAGATACTTGCATTAGTTGTACTTGTTGAAAGAGACTTAACTGTCAAAACCAAAGTAGCAGCACTATCACAACCAGCAGCATTGGTTAGGTGTGCAGTGTAAGTGCCAGCAGTGGTGTAAGTAGTTCCGTTAAAAGTATAAGAACCACCATTGCAAATGCTTGCATTAGTTGTACTTGTTGAAAGAGACTTAACTGTCAACACTAATGTAGCAGCACTATCGCAACCTGTACTATTATACAAATGTGTTATATAACTTCCCGCAGTTGTATATGTAGAGCCATTGAAGAAATATGAACTTCCATTACAAATACTTGCTGTGGTAGTAGAATTGGTAGCAGACCCAACTGTTACAATCATTGTTGCAGTAGTGCTGCATCCTGCAGAACTGGAAAGCGTATAACTAATAGTGGTAGTTCCCGCAGCAACACCTGTTACAACTCCACTACTATTTATAGAAGCAACACTAGTTTTACTTGAACTCCAAGTTCCTCCCATAGAACCATTAGACAAAGTTGTGGTATTACCTACGCAAGTAGTATTGATGCCTGTTATATCTGTAACCGCAGGAACGGAATTGATTGTAAGGGACTTTGTAACGGAAGTAGTACATCCTGCTGTACTGGTTACAGTGTATGTGATGGTGGCAGAACCTGCATTAATGCCAGTAATCAATCCATTTCCATCTATACTAGCATTACCAGGCAAACTTGATGTCCATATACCACCAGCAGTAGCATCTGTATATGTCTTAGTACTTCCTGCACAAACAGCTGCATCACCAGAGATGGCAGCAACAGTAGGGTTAGGGTTGACAGTTAATACCAAACTTGCAGCACTATCGCATCCTACACTATTTGTAAAATGTACCGTGTAAGTTCCAGATGCAGAATAACTTGTTCCATTAAATAAATAGGAACTTCCAGAACAGATACTTGCTGTAGTGGTTGAAGTACTTTTAGCTTTTACAGTTAATACCAAGGTTGCAACACTATCGCAACCTACTGCATTGGTTAAATGTGCAGTGTATGTACCAGAAGTTGTATAAGCAGTACCATTAAATGTATAAGAACTACCAGAACAGATACTAGCAGTAGTAGTAGATGTAGAAAGAGCTTTTACTGTCAATAATAATGTAGCTGTACTATCGCAACCTGCCGCATTTGTTAGGTGGGCTGTATAAGTTCCTGCAGTTGTAAAAGTTGTTCCATTAAATGTATAAGAACCACCATTGCAGATACTTGCATTGGTTGTAGAAGAAGTAAGTGCTTTTACTGTTAGTACTAAACTAGCTGCACTATCACAGCCTGCACTATTGATAGTGTGGTAAGTGTAAGTTCCAGCAGTAGTGTAAGATGTGCCATTGAAAGTGTAAGAACCTCCATTGCAAATGCTCACATTTGTTGTAGAAGTACTTAATGCCTTTACTGTTAATACTAAAGTAGCTACACTATCTCCCCCAGTACTATTAGTTAAGTGTTTAGTATAAGTGCCAGAAGTGGTATAACTAGTACCATTAAATAAATAAGAACTACCCGCACAGATGGTTGCTGAAGTAGATGAAAGGGTGGTTACAGTTAAAACTAGAGTAGCTGCACTATCACAACCTGCACTATTGGTTAGGTGTTTTGTATAAGTACCAGCACTTGTGTAAGAAGTACCATTAAATAAATAACTGTTACCAGATATTACACTCGCATTTGTGGTGCTAGTTGTATTGGCTTTTACAGTTAATACTAAAGTTGCAGCACTATCACAACCTACTGCATTGGTTAGGTGTGCCACATAAGTTCCTGCACTAGTATATGCCACTCCGTTAAACGTATATGAACTTCCAGAACAGATGCTGGCAGGAGTAGAAGAGCTACTTGGAGATTTTACTGCCAATACCAAGGTGGCAGCACTATCGCAACCTACGCTATTGGTAAGGTGCGCAACATAAGTTCCGCCTGTGTTATAGGTTGTTCCATTAAACGTATAAGAACCTCCTGTACAAATACTTGCATTGGTAGTAGAAGTACTTGTTGGGTTTACTGTAAGCACCAAATTGGCAGCACTATCGCAACCTACACTATTGGTTAGGTGTGCTGTGTATGTACCTGAGGTAGTGTAAGTTGATCCATTAAATGAGTAAGAACTACCAGCGCAAATACTTATAGACCTTGAAGTAGCAGATGTTTGCTTTACAGTTAAATTTAAAGTTGCGGCACTATCGCAACCTACACTATTTGTTAGGTGTGCTACATAAGTACCAGTAGTGTTATAAGTTGAGCCATTGAAAGTATAAGAACTATTAGAGCAGATGGTTGCATTTGTTGTAGAAGTGGATAATGCCTTTACTACTACTTTCATTGTATCTGTACATCCTGCATCATAAATAAAGTTATAGCTACCTACTGCACTATTTGCAAATAATACAGTAGAGATGCCATTACTGGTACTTCCAAGTATTGCACCTGTGGGGTTACTTGCTTGTGCATTCCAGCTTGCATTGCTAACTGTGCTGGTTCCACTAAGTGTGGCAATAGTTCCTGCACAAGCTATCTGATCTATACCTGCACTTGGTTTAGGGTTAACCAAAACAGCTGTAGAAACTGGAGTAGCACCACAAGAAGCAGTACTGCCTGTAACGCTATAAGATCCATTTGTAGATGGTGAATAAGTTTGAGATGTGGCACCAGTGATAGCAGTTGTACCATTATACCATTGATAAGAAGAAAATCCTCCTTGAGCGGTAAGCGTAGATGGTAAACAGTTTGAAGTTACAGATGGCGGAGGCATTACACTTGATATGGCACTAATAAAAGCAGACATAGAATATCCTGCACCACTTTCTATCAAGGCAACATTAATTCTTGCATTTACAATGAACTGAAGATTAGTAGGGCTTCCTAATTGAGTGTTTGTGTATTTAATTATATAATAGCCGGTATTGCCAATGGCTGTTCTTTTACCAACAATACTTTCCAAATTTTTTCCGTTAAAGTATACAATGGCAGTGTCACTCTGTATGATTACATACCCAAAATAAGGAAATGCCGCATTGTCTGCATTGGCATTATTAAGAAAAGAAGTAGTTTGTACATTAAAAGAACCAGCGCAATTATTTAAAGGTGGCTGAACAATCATATCTATTTCGCAACCATCTGCAGTGCCCGAAAATACACTTACGTTATTAGTTGCAGTAATGTAGCTCTGCGTATATGCTGTAGAGCCATCTCCATTATTTATGGTTACATAGTCACCCGCATTGGTCAGTGTATATTTATTTGTTTTGTTTGTACTTGGAACATAAACTGTAACAGTTGTGTTTGCAACGGTAGCTACAATTGTACTACGCTCGTAACCAGTGTTCCCATTACTCCTTACAACAATGTAGGTAGAGCCTAATAATGCTGTTGGTATTATTTGGCTTTCAACACCATCCCCACATCCTGAACTGTTATCACCTCTCATTCCAGCATTTACAACAATGTTATTATTAGACGTAACCAGACTTCCTATAGCTGCTACAAAAAGGTAGCTTTGACCTGCATTCAATGTAGTGAGTAAACTATTATTCAAATAAACATTGGTGCCATTACTCACAGCCATTACACTATAAATGGGTACACCGCCCTCTGCGTAACAGCTAATGCCTGATACATTTGCGTAATACCCTAATCTGAAAGAAGTGCCTTGGCCTTGATCGCCTAAGCTGGTAAAAGAAGTGTTACCTTTTTGAACACATTCAGTATAGCTTGCTGGAGTACTATTTCCGTTTATTGTATACAAGTCAGAAGCAATATTTCTTACCTGAACACCAATAGGGGAAGCAGCACTAATAATCAATCCTTGACCTGTTAATACAGTACTAGAATAATTTGCAGTTGCATCTTTTGCGGGAAATCTATATCTTAAAGGTGTACCTGAAACGGTAGTTAGAGAGTTGGAATATATAGTGCCATCACTGCCTTGGATTGTTACTGATACTGGAGTAGTGCTAATTGTTGTAACCACTATTTCATTGTACTGATCGAAATAACTCCACGGACTGGGAGCTATGTAATGTTTAGTAGAATATTGTGCACTACTATTTAGTATAGAAAGGAGTGAAATGAGAATAATAAGAAAAAATTTGTAGGCTGCTTTGATAGCGTCAAACAAGCTTGAATTAGGTAAAAATGATGTTTCCATATAAGTAGGTATAAATAAGTTATTATTTATTAGTGAGTACGGTATCTTGTTGTACGGGTATTAATATCTTAAACGTAATTTTTAGATTATTATTGTAGTGTATTTACTACCAATTTGCACTTTTTATTCACATAGTGTAAATTCACCCCTTTATTAATTAAAGAACTATTTTAAATGGCGAAAATGAGATTTCGCATCGGCTTGTGCAATCATTTGAATAAGGGGGACTTTAAGATGCGAGAAAGTAATTGTTTAAATGGCATATGCTTTTCTGTTTATTAATTTACTATTTACGTTAGTTATACTTTAATAAAAGTATTTTTGGGCAGTTTGATTGCATAACACTATTTTTGCGAACCTGACTAAACGGAAGGGGAATTAGCTCAGTTGGTAGAGCGCTTGCATGGCATGCAAGAGGTCAGCGGTTCGAACCCGCTATTCTCCACAAAAACCCCTGAAAGTCAATGCTAGTAAGGGTTTCAGAAAATCGGTTGTCTGCGGCAGACAAAAAGTTGGGTTTAGCATAAAAGTCCATAGACTAATTATTTTAGTCGATAATTCCTCCCCCAGTATTTATCTAATTGATTATTAATAAGTTTATATATCCCTCCATTCTAATAGGATTTTTTATTTATTTCAATTAACTAAAAGGGTATAATCCTACTATTCACAGCCTTATTTGATTCTATAATGTGGCAAAGTATCACTTACAATTGCAAGGATTAGGACTTACATAAGAATTACTGCTTTCATCACACGCATATTTATCAAGCAAGATGAGTATTAATTTATTTCGTATTACCGACTTTTATTATGAATTTTACTTTAATAAAAGTCTGTTTCAGAATTTATCAACTAGCCTTCAACATCCTTTTTATCGTATCCAACATCGCCACCCTAAAAGATTCATCTTTCGAAATCAATCGATATAAGTCAAGTTCATTCTTGCGTTGTTTTCCCATCACTTCATCAAAGATTTTACTAAAGGCTATATCCCTATTCTGAACATCTGCATTATCAGCATACTTTTCCTTGAAGTCGGAGTGTTCCTTCATCTTCTGTGCAAGATTCACAAACTTTGCCCTTTGTTCATCGGGCGTAGCTTCCCAACCCTGAAACCAACGTTCATTAAAACTCTTGATGATTAAATCCAATTCATCTTTTTCTGCATCTCCCCCATGTGCACCTCTCGGATTTGGATTTTGTGGGTCAACTTCTGTCTCTGTGGCATCCAACGCAATACTTGTATTCAGTTTCACTCTTTCTAAACCATACGTCGAGAGGTCAACGGAGTTTAATAAACCATCCAACGCATCTTGTTCCTTATCTACAATGATGAGTTTGGGAATAAGGAACTTCAAAAACCAGAATAGCTTTTCCCATACTGCCACTTCATAAGGCATAATAGATGCCATCTGCCCATAAATCTTCACAAAGTGTTTCGCCTTTATCTTATAATCGGCTTTTGCAGTATCTTCCAACTCCAAAGTAGTATTAAACCGTTCAGCGGCGATATCTATTATTGGACTTAATTCTTGTGCATTAACCCCCTTAAAATATTTAACCACAAAATCTTCTACCTCACTCCATTCATACACCCCTGCATCATCCAAACTTGCCTTTAATTCGTGCAACACATTAATGTCGGTTGCCTTACTCAATGATGTGGCCGTATAAAATGGGTCGAACGATTTTTTTATATCCTCTGCGGTATTGTAAAAATCAAGGATAAACAAATCTTCTGTTTTCTTCCCCAATTTATTTGCCGACCTGTTCAATCTCGATAATGCCTGTACCGCAATCACCCCTTGCAATTTCTTGTCTACATACATGGCAGTCATTTTCGGCTGATCGTAACCTGTCAGGTATTTATTTGCCACCACCAAAATTCGATACTCATCCATATCCACATATCTGGCAATCTTATCACTGATATAGCCTGGGTCGGTTGGTTTTGCCGTATCAAAATGTGCTGGAAAGTCATTAATGCTATCCTCTGTATATTCAACCCCTTTAATTTTCTTGCTCCCAGAAAAGGCAATAGCTATTCTAAATGGATTCCCTCTTTCTGCCAACAAGTCCTTCAAGGCAAAATAATAATTGATAGCCGATTCAATACTCTGTGCCGCCACCATTGCCTTCGCCTTTCCTTTCAGCTTTTTGTTGTTAACCAAATGAGTGATAAAATGCTCCAACATTATTTCTGCCTTCGTAGCAATTGTCTGTTTGTTCTGTTCTACATAAGCTCGAAGTTTCTTTTGAGCCTTAACAGTATCAAACAATGGATTTTCTTGAATCGACTTTTCTATTTCGTAATAACTCTTGTAAGTAGTGTAGTTAGCCAATACATCCAGGATAAATTCTTCTTCAATTGCCTGCTTCATGGAATACAGATGAAAAGGCTTGAATTTCCCATCCTCCCTTTGCACACCAAAACGTTCCAGTGTATTATTTTTTGGCGTAGCCGTAAATGCCAGATAAGATGCATTGCCTCGCATCTTGCGTGAACGCATCGCCGCTAATATTTTATCTTGTGGGTCTTCGTCCTCTTCTTCCTCATCATCATTCGCATTGCCCATTGCCTGATTCATCTTACCCGCAGCAGTACCACTCTGACTACTATGTGCTTCATCAATGATAACGGCAAATCGTTTCTCACTCAAATCTGCAATGCCATCCACTATGAAGGGAAATTTCTGAATGGTGGTGATGATTATTTTCTTGCCACTCTCCAAGCTTTCCTTTAGTTCTTTGGAAGAATAGGCCGGTGCCACTATGTTTTTTACCTCCGAAAACTCCTTGATATTTTCCCGTATCTGTTTGTCTAATAATCGTCTGTCTGTAACCACAATTACCGAATCGAATAAGGGATTCGAAACACCCTTACTGCCAGGAGTCGAGTCACTTTCGGGATAGGCTTCTATCAATTGATAGGCTGCCCAAGTAATAGAATTAGATTTGCCCGAACCCGCAGAATGTTGAATCAGATAGGTTTGCCCAACTCCCTTCTTGCTTGCATCGGCAATGATTTTCCGCACCACATCCAATTGATGATACCTTGGAAAATACAGTGTCTTCTTATTCAACGGGTCTGTATCCTTACCATCAAAACGAACAAAATGTTGAATGATATTAGCAACACTGTTTCTTGTCAAAATCTCCTCCCATAGATAGGCTGTCTTGTGACCAAAAGGATTGGGAGGATTTCCCTTACCAAATAAGGGTTCACGCTGCCCCAAATTGAACGGTAAAAAATAAGTATCTCCACCATTCAGTTTGGTGGTCATATATACTTCATCGGTATCAACGGCGAAGTGTACAATGCAACGACCAAAATTCAATAAAGGCTGTGCAATATCCCGTTTGTATTTGTATTGATTTTGCCCATGCACTTTTGCCGTCTGCCCTGTCCAATGATTCTTCAATTCAACGGTAGAAAATGGTAATCCGTTTACAAACAGCACCATATCTATTTCCTCGCTAGTATTGGTTAGTGAATAGCGAAGTTGACGGGTAACACTAAATTGATTGCTTTCAAAATTGGCTTTCACCGTTTCGCTACTGCTTGCCAGCGGCAGAGGATACAAGAGAGTAAAATGGGCATCATCTACATCAAGACCCTTTCTAAGCAAACGTAGGATACCATATTTCTTTATCATCCTATCCAAACGTTCGAGAATCTTTAGTTTCCAGTCACCTTGCTTTTGCAGTTTAGCGAGCTCTTCTTTTTGGGTGGATTGCAGAAAGTCCCAAAGACGTAATTCATCAACAGCATATTTTGCATTAAAATCTTCAGTAACACCCATATAATAGCCATTGCCAGCACGGTAGAGTTCCGCTCGTTCATTGAGGGTATTGATTGTAGAGACAAGGCATGCGGTAGAGACAAGGTATGCCTTGTCTCTACCTGTAAGACGTTTTTCAATGGCCGATTCAAGAGCCTGTTCATTGGTTTGTGATGGCATAATAATTTATTAGAGTTTATATCAATTAGAAATATTATACTCACATGCGAAATAATTTGGCTAATGAATCGTTTAAATTAGCATGGAATTAGGTAAGTACGAAAATTGGTCAAGAAACCCAATTCGTTTTGTTGCAATGACAGGTTATGTTCTT
>CANCVE010000154.1 GCA_947381435.1 Chitinophagaceae bacterium | reverse complement strand
ATTGCTGGGCTTTTTATAATGGCTATTCAACCACATTTGCAGGTCTTGGAGATGGCAACGGATTTAAGGCGGGTGGATATGGTATCTCTACAACACCAAGTGTGCCCACTGTTATTCCTCGTAATAATATTCGCTTTTGTTTGGCGGTTAGAAACAGGACAAATGGTTTTTATGCCAACCACCATTTGGGCGGCAGTAATTGGTATAACAATACGGCCTACAATAACGCAGTTAACTTCAATATGCTAAATAGAAATCCAAATTATCTAACTGACACCACTGGTTATGGCCATGTACTAAAAAACAACCTTGGCTATAGTGCTAGAAGTAGCAACTATACTCAAATAGATTTTAATGCATGCAATGCGGATACTAACTCATTTAACCTTCCAGTTATTATTTCAAAAGCAGATTTTTTAAGCATTGATCAAGCGCTTTTAACTGCTCCTCGTCAGGCAGATGGCAGCTTGCCAAATATTGATTTCATGAAATTGGTAGCAGGTAGTGACTTAATAGACCAAGGTGAAGATGTTGGCTTCTCATTCTATGGCACGGCACCAGATTTGGGATGCTTTGAGAGTAATTATATTCCTACCCCCGTTTCATTAGTGAGTTTTACCGCTAAAGCTGAAAACGATAAAGTTGTCCTATATTGGAATGCCTTAAATCAATTAAATAATAAAGGATGGGAAATAGAAAGGGCTTCTTATACTACGAAAAATGATTGGCAGGTAGTAGGCTCTGTTACGGGTACTACATCAATTAGTGTAGCAAGCTTCAACTTTGTAGACGCAAAACTAACTCCCGGTGAATACTTATATCGCCTTAAACAATTAGATAATGACGGTACTTATTCCTACAGTAATACACAAAAAGTAATTGTAGGGGGGAGTACATCTCTCAATTATGCAATATACCCCATGCCTGCAACATCCCAAAGCATCGTGAGCTACTACTTAGCTAATGCCAGCAATGTGCAATTGCTTATGTACAATACAGATGGCAAACTATTAGGCACATTATTGTCTACTAAACAATTAATGGGTGAACATAAATTCCAATTGGGTTCAAATCTACCGAAGACTAAAGGGATGTATATTATTCAATTACGTACAGAAAGTACAGTAATCAATAAACTAGTTTCTATACCATAGTGATTCACTTATCTCCTATTTACTTAAACCCAGTGTTTTGCATGTTGTATTTTACACCAAAAGAATCACTTCTTTTTTAACAAAAATGACCTAAATGGTACCATATTAAAAGAAAAGGGAAAACAAATTAAATATTCTGTATAAATTTGATTGCATTAAAACAATACTTGGCTTACTTTTTCGTTTTAATAATTTAGACTCTATACTTCCCACTATGGTACAAAATACATTAGGCCCACTCAAGGTACTGCTTGCAGAAGACAATGAGATAAATAAATTGATTGCTAAAACTATGCTAAACCGTTGGGGTTTTACTACCACAATGGCGAAAGATGGAGAAGAAGCAGTTGCAGAAGTTACAAATAATGACTTCGATTTTGTATTGATGGACATTCACATGCCCAATAAGGATGGAATTAATGCTACAAAGGACATTAGACAAATGAGCAATCCTGCTAAAAATTCCCTTCCTATCATTGCACTAACTGCAAATACCCAAATTGGTATAAACAATAAATACTTAGAGCTTGGTATGGATGGTTATTTGAGCAAGCCCTTTAAAGAAGCAGAATTATACAACTTGATTGCAGAAATATTGGAAAAAAGAAAAAATGCATTATGAGTAATTCAGAAGAACGACTTTACGATTTATCATTAATCGAAGAAATGGCTATGGGTGATGAATCATTCATGAAAGAAATAGCCGAGACATTCGTTTCCTCAGTACCACCAGTTGTAGAACTGATGGTGGAATATTGCAAAAACGGAGAGTGGCAGAAAATGGGTAGTGAAGCGCACCACCTTAAAAGCAATATTGATACTTTACAAATTACAAGTATCAAAGAGGAAATAAGAACCATTGAAGCCAATGGCAAACATGGTCTCGACTTAGACATTACCCCTGCTATAGTGGATAAAGTAAAGCTCGTTTTAGATAAAGTAATAGACCAGATACGGATACAATACGGGTTATAAGTTGTGAGTCGAAAGTCGTAAGTAAAAAGTCGATAATCGTTAGTATTGATAAAAGGTCAAAAGGCAGTTGTGAACTAAAACTCACAACTGCCTTTTTGTTTAACAACAACCATTTTCGACTTACGACTCTCGACGAACCACTAATAACTAACAACTGATTATCCGCTTAAAAATCAAAGCTGCTGTATTATTATCGTACTCCTTTTCCTTTAGCTTCTTCACCCATCTAATACCATAAATACTATTAGTTAAAAACAGTTCATCAGCCTCTAATAAATCCTGAATAGTTAGTGTTGTTTCCTGTGCTTCTATTCCTATAGAAGGTAGCTTCTCCAATAAATTACGACGCATTATTCCATTAATACCCCCTTCCGAAAGCAAGGGTGTTTTAGCAATTCCATTCTTGATGATAAACACATTTGCAATAGTAGCATCAGCCACACGGCCAAAGGGGTTTAACAATATTGCATCATTTATGTGTTGCTGCTTTGCCCATAATGCCGCCATTGCATATCCCAAATAATTATTACTCTTTATGGCAGAATAAGCATCAGCATGTTTCACCGCATCTTCAAAAACATCAATAATTAAACCGTTCTCATTCAATTTATTATTGGCAGGATTCAAATCCCAAGTCTGTATTACATAGTTAGGGAAATGATTTTGAGGATCATACAATCCTCCATCACCACGATAAATCATTAGCCTTATCCTCGCCAATTTATTATGGTAGTTTTTCTGAGCGAGTGCCAACACTTGTCCCTTTAGATAATCTGTTGTAAAGTAGCTTGGTAGCTCGAACTGCAATAAAGCTAACGAAGAGAATAACCGTTCAAAATGATAATTGGCGAATAAAAGTTTACCATCAACCACTTTCATGGTCTCAAAACAGCCATCCCCATACCTAAACGAGCGATTATTTACAGACACAGAAGCCGTAGTCTCCTTGATTACTTTTCCGTTTTGATTAACATATACCATCTTTCTAACTTTTATACCACCAATAGAATCAATTTAAATACTTGCCAAGCAAGCAACAAAAGTAGCTGCAAATTAGTTTAACGTTTGTGAAGAATAGCATTGATCACAGACTTCGCTATATTCATCAATTAATAATTAGTTATGCAAAAAAGCAATCCCAACAAAAGCTATTTACCATGTAAGACATGTGCTGTATGCAATAGACCATTTTCTTGGAGAAAGAAATGGGAGAAGAATTGGAAAGAAGTGAAATATTGTAGTGATAAATGCAGAAAAAGCAAGGACACTAGGGCAGTTTTGATCAATAATTAAACTTATAATTAAATGCCATGTTGTATTATTTGCGAATGACTTTACCGACAAAATCTGTGTCACATTCGACTCGCAATTTTTCTAGGTTAAATAAAATTCATCACTAATAACATTCAACTACAAGTGCATAACAAACAACAAATCATAATCGCGTTATTAGTGCTTTCTGTACTTATTAGTCTGGCTTTTACCAACATATTGAATAATGAAAACAAGTTGCCCATCCACATTCCTCCAAGCGTTCAACGCAATGGCGACTCTGTAAAAGGTTACAACTACTTAACTACAGGTGATTACTTAAAAAGTGGTATTCCTTACAGTTATTATAAAATATTCGCTCCTAAAGATTATAACAACTACCTAAACAGAACTGGAAAAAATTCACTGGTGCCTTATGATTTCAATGTGGTAATAGCCCCGAATAAAATAGAAGTTGTGGTTCCAACTTGTCTTCAATGCCATGCACAGGTATTTGACGGAAAGCTTTGCATAGGATTGGGCAATACACTTCAAGACTTTAGTAGGATGAGTGATGCTAATAATCCTATCAAAAATCTGATGTCCAATATAATGCAGACATTCTCCCCAAAGTCCTATGCTGCTGCGCTGCCAATTTTTACTTCATTCGATGCAACGCTACCAAAGATGCAAACAGAAGTGAGAGGAGTGAATGCTGCCGATAGATTGGCAACCGTATTAGTAGCGCATCGTGATCCACAAACTTTAGTTTGGCAGCAACAACCGATTCTGAACATTCCAGAAGAGGTTATACCTACTGATGTACCTGCATGGTGGTTGCTGAAAAAGAAGAATGCAATGTTTTACAATGGATTTGGCAGGGGCGACTTTGGCAAATTTCTTATGTTGAGTAATATTCTTACCGTGAAAGACACAAGTGAGGCAACAGAGGTTAATAGCCATTTTGGCGATGTATTGGCTTACATAAAGTCCATTAATCCACCTAAATATCCTAAACCGATTGATGATAACCTTTCAGCGAAGGGGAAGACAATCTTTGTAAACAACTGTAGCAAATGTCATGGCACTTATGGCAGCAATGGCAGTTATCCTAATTTGTTGATTCCCGCATCAATCATCAAAACTGATTCGATGTTATATAAAGGCAATCAACAGAATCCGCAGTTCATTGAATGGTTTAATAAGAGTTGGTTTGCACAGGGCGATTATCCCGCACAACTACAACCCTTTGATGGATATATTGCCCCACCGCTCGACGGCATCTGGGTTACTGCGCCTTACCTACACAATGGCTCTGTGCCTAACCTTGAAACTTTACTGAATAGTAAGAACCGTCCCAAATACTGGAAACGCAACTTTAAAAACCCAAGTTATGATTATGAAAACATTGGGTGGATCTATCAAACAGTAGAAAAACCCGAACGACGGACCACTTACAATACTACATTGCCTGGCTACAGTAATAGCGGACATACATTTGGAGATAAGCTAACAGACGCAGAACGAAAAGCGGTGATAGAATATTTGAAGACTTTATAGGATTATTTTTAATTTTATGTTTTAAGTTTTAAGTTATATGCTGATTTAAATAACATCCCTTTGTTTTCCTTTTTAAAATCCATAGTGCTCTTTGTGGTTCAGGACACTCTACCATTCCACCTTACAGCCGCCATAAAAGTTAATACTCGCCGCAGGATTATAGTAGCGTTTACCCGCTGCATTTATATCGTTTCCTAAACTATATTGTTCATTAAGTAGGTTATCTCCACCCACAAACAACTGAATAGCAACTCCTAGCAATCTGCCCTCCCATCCTATCTTGCTTTGCAATAAATGAAAAGCTTTTGCATAGGCATCATTGGCATCCGTGAGTGGGATTGCTGATGAATAATTGTAAGATACATTTAGAAAATAACCTTTGTTTAATGTTACGGCAAGCGTACTAACGCTACAGGTATCTGGCACGCCTGTAAGTTTATTGCCAGAATAGTTGCTAGTACCTTGCTGATAAGTGATAAACCTATACGGCTGATAACTATAGCTTTCGGATACAGTAACTTGCTTCAACAGCTTGGTTGGATATTGCAACAAGTGATACTGTGCCCATACTTCCAAACCATCTTGCTTGGTGTTGCCAGCATTAACAAAGTACTGTGTTCCGTCAGGGTTATTGCGACTAACAATGGCATTCTGAAGACGAAAACGATAGGCATTTACATCGAACATTAACCGCCCATTAAACACCCTTCCTTTAATACCCAATGCTTCATTCCAACCATATTCTGCTTGCAAAGCTGTATTAAATACCCTACTAGATGGACGGATTTCTGCCAATGATGGCGGACTGAACCCTTTGGCAACCTCTCCATATACTGTAATGCCTTCTATTAATTTGTATCCAACAGATAGCCTCGGCATCGCAACAATATCAGTACGCTTGTGCGTATAGTTATTACTGCTATCGGTCAATCTTTTATAGGAGAATGTCTGGTTGTTGGCACTTATACCCAATTGCATGGTTACCCTGCCTGTACTAATCTGCAACTGAGAGAAGGCAAACCATTGGCTACTGTAAATATTATCTATAAACTGAATTGTATCTCGCTTACCATTTCTATTGCCATCATCCTCAATGTTGGAATGGTTGTGCAAGTATTCGCCACCGGTTATCCATTGGAACTGCACCTTATTTATCTGGTGCTGATAGATGAGTTTGGCATTGATGCCCGCATTCGTTTCTCGGCGGGTTTCGTAGTTGGTGATAAAGGGATTGAAGAAGTTGGTATGATGAAACACCACTGCAGCATTGGTATAGAAGGACTTATTGATGGTATAAATGTGGTTTAATCCTGCAAAGAAAGTATTATTATCTATGGCCGTTCTCTGCTGAATGGCACTCGGAAATCCACCTGCCGCTTGCCTTGCCAAAGTAGGGTCTTTCTGCATCTGTGCCAGCGTAATACCTCCGGGTGTTTGGTAGTGCAAGCGTGTATAGAAACTAATGAAATTGAACAGATGCTTACCCGTTATGTAAGAAGCCGTGTAGGTTATATTGTCCTTATGCGATGCAGATTGCTGCCTGTAACCATCACTCTGCTGGTGGCTCTGCATTAACTGATAGCTAAACTTCTGCGCTTGGTGTTTTAATAATAGTGATTGTTGCAATGTGCCAAAGCTACCTCCATTGAGGCTTGCCGCATAGTGATTGAAGGGTTTATTACCAAACTCATTCTTGGTTTCTAGCAACAATAAACCTCCTTTACCCGCACCATACATGCTTGCCGTGGCGCCTTTGGTTATTTCGGCAGCCGATATTTGGGTAAGGTCTAGCAGATTAAGATAAGTGTTGCCACCGCCATCTGTAAGAGGCAGGTTATTCCAATAAACCTTCACATCACGCACACCAAATGGCGAACGCAACAGACTACCCCGCACCGAGAGCCTAAAACTATTGGGGCTACGTTCCTCCATCCGCACACCGGGAACCATATTCATAGCAGGCAATAAGGAGTTAGTGCCAATAAGATGCAGTTGTTTATCTGTTATAACTGCAACCGAAGCAGGGGCGGTGGCCCATTTTCTGTTATAATGAAAGGACTTAACTGTAACGTCAGGAAATGGTACTGGTATAACCTTAATAGGTAAAATACCCACATTGGGGTGTAAATCAGACGGTAGATTCTTTAAACTAATTGTATCACCCTTTTGTGCACACAGTGAAAGTGGCAGCATAAGAATCATTAACCAAACAAACATTTTCATCATCAGCAAGGAATGAATTATTATATTAACTAGGTGAGTATCTTAAATATACTGAAGCAAATGTCGCCTATTGGGAGTAATTATTACTCTCTTCATTCAATCTAAAGTATTAAGAACTTATTCAACATGCGTTTCAAATACCTGTAAATGCGGGATTCTATTACCAAGGTAGAAAAATTGGAAGCCCTGTAATATTGTATTGAAGGAAGTGGTGGTATTTTTGCCATCAACGTCTACTCCCTTTGCCATCTGTATCTACTTAGTTTGCCATCTGCGTCTACTCTCTTTGCCATCGACGTCTACTTGGTTTGCCATCTGCGTCTACTCTCTTTGCCATCGACGTCTACTTGGTTTGCCATCGACGTCTACTCTCTTTGCCATTCGAGTCTACTCCCTTTGCCATTCGTGTCTACTCCCTTTGCCATTCGAGTCTACTCTCTTTGCCATTCGTGTCTACTCTCTTTGCCATCCGAATGTACTCGGTTTGCCATTCTGTCTACTTGGTTTGCCATTCGAATGTACTCGGTTTGCCATTCGAATGTACTTGGTTTGCCATCCGAATGTACTCGGTTTGCCATTCGGGTCTACTCTCTTTGCCATTCGTGTCTACTCTCTTTGCCATCGACGTCTACTTGGTTTGCCAAAGATTTAGCGTTAAAATAACCATTACAAGCATTAAAAAGCCTCTCTTTGTGTAGGAGGGGCTTTCAAAGGATCCGTAAAACGTTATGGCATTATCAATATTATTGAGTTTGAATTGTAGGAAAGATACCATGACAGAATTATAAGAGATTACATAGAACTCGAGAATACAAGAATGTATGTTTATAAAAACCCCAGACCAGAATTGGAAAAAATGAAGAAAACAAGAATTGAGAATGAAAGCCAATCACAACAAATTCAAAGTCAACTATTTTAAAACCGTGTTGTAACCAAATAATTTCATCTCACTATTTGAATGTCTAAATTGCAGTTCTCAAATTCTTTAAACACTCGTAGTTCTGAATTTGAGATCATAGTCAAAAGTCAATTTCTAAATTTGTGCTTGACAGAAGTGTCTAATTTATTCATAAAACTTATTGTTATTCGTTTGACAATCTATTTATTTTATTAAGAAATATTATGAATATTCCTACATAAAATGCTTGATGGTTACATTGAATCAAATAAAATATTATAATTGCTAATTAATTTTTAAAGAAATACTGCAACTGAACTAACTTGGAAAAGACCTTTAATGAATATACAATCAACTGAAATACCC
>CANCVE010000153.1 GCA_947381435.1 Chitinophagaceae bacterium | reverse complement strand
TTTGCATGTAAAAAAAACACAACATCTACTACCGGTGGATATTCTAGTTTTGTCTTCTCTAACAATCAAAAAGTAATGACAAAAGGAGGCATGTGGGTTAAATACACCTATTTGTCAAACAAATTCAATAGAGCTGAATTCAATTTTGGATATACTGACTTTACCATTGGAGATAGTTTGCATAGCTTTAATCAAGCTATTGGCACATTAGGTACAGATTCATTGATTATAAATACTAAGTATTCATCAACAAATGGAACCTTTGACTTTTTCTTTACTACCAATACGACGACACTTTTAACTTCTATTTCATCTGTTAATATGCAACCTACTATTACAAACATTTCAGGAAATACAATTAGTGGCAAATTTATAGGGGCAGTAAAAGGAATAAATGCCAAATCTGGTTTAGAACAAACTGATTCTATTCTAAACGGTATTTTTACAGATATACCAATAAGAAGAGTTTATTAATAGAAAATATTTACCAATCCATCACACGTCGTGTATCACGCGAAAGATTAAACAAATCGTACGTCTAAAATCAGGGCTAATGATAGTTTATAAGTCATATAAACAAACTCTTACAACTTAAACAAACTATCTACAAATTCGTGTTTATCAAAAATAAGTAAGTCGTCTATCTTCTCTCCTACCCCAATAAACTTTACCGGAATCTTAAACTGATGCGCTATTGCCAGTACCACACCGCCCTTGGCAGTGCCATCTAGTTTGGTAATGGTGAGGCTATTTACATCGGTGGCGGCAGTAAAATGTTTAGCCTGTTCCAATGCATTTTGCCCGGTAGAGCCATCCAACACCAACATTACTTCGTGTGGGGCATCGGGCAATATCTTTCCTATCACACGTTTTATCTTGGTCAGTTCATCCATCAGGTATGCCTTATTGTGCAATCGGCCGGCTGTATCTATTATTACCACATCACTCCCTTTGGATATTGCACTTTTCACGGTATCAAAAGCCACCGCACTAGGATCGCTACCCATTGCTTGTTTCACAATTGGCACCCCTACCCTTTCGCTCCAAATAGTTAACTGATCTACCGCTGCGGCTCTGAAAGTATCGGCAGCACCAAGCAATACATTGTAGCCAGCTTTCTTGTAGTTATGTGCTAGTTTGCCAATAGTTGTTGTTTTGCCTACCCCATTTACCCCTACTACTAGTATTATGTAAGGCTTTTTATTGGCAGGAATCTCAAAGTTCTTGTAAGTATTATCAGCAGCATCTACTAGTATTGCCTCTATTTCTTCTTTCAAGAGTCTATTTAGCTCACTAGTACCTAGGTATTTATCCTGCTGTACCCTTTTTTCTATGCGTTCTATTATCTGTATGGTAGTATCAATGCCCACATCCGCATTCACCAAGGCTTCTTCTAAGCTATCGAGCACTTCGGCATCAACAGTGCTTTTTCCCGCAATCGCCTTCGTTATTTTAGAAAAGAACCCTTCCTTGGTTTTATTCAATCCTTCATCTAAAGTTTCCTTTTCTTTTTTTCCAAACAATTTTGAGAAGAAGCTCATAGCCTACAATTAATATTTAATAAGTGGCGGTAAAAATAGCATAAAGTTGTTTTACACAGAATACAAAAGAATATTTCCACATAGTCTAATATCTATTCTTTCCACATCTATAATAAAAAGAATGTTTTCTCGTTTTAGATTAAAGGAAATATTAAAGGATGAAGATATTTCTGTTTTACTAATTCAATTGATAGGGCGAGATGAATAACACTAAGGAATTAAATGCTTTGTTTACGTTGATAGACGATCCTGATCAGGAAGTTTATACAACTGTGTCTGAAAAGATATCTAGTTTTGGCAAAGCCATTATTCCTAATTTGGAGAACCTGTGGGAGAATACTTTTAGTCAGGATGTGCAGGAAAGAATTGAAAGTCTTATTCATAGATTGCATTATAAAGACCTAGTAAATGATCTGGCAGAATGGAATGAGGAGTCGGATCATGACCTATTAGTAGGTGCATTACTAGTGGCAAAATACCAATATCCAGATTTGCAATCGGCACCGGTGTTGCAGGATATAGAGAAAATAAGAAAGAATGTTTGGCTAGAACTAAACAACTTTTTAACGCCATTAGAACAGGCAAATGTTATTAGCAGCATCTTATACAATTATTATAGCCTTAAAGGAAATGAGGTAGATTATTCGCTAAAAGATGATTTCTTTCTGAATAAGGTATTGGCAAGGCGCAAAGGAAACTCCATAACCAATGGAATTATCTATCAGGTTCTGTGCGATTTGCTTGATGTAAATGCTAAGATTATTAATATTCCTAGGCATTTTATCATTGCGTTTTATCATTCAGATTATAATCCTGACTCCTTTTTAGGACATCCACAAGATAAAATACATTTTTATGTAGATGCAACTACTGGGCAGGCATACTCGCATTTGGATATAGAAAAGTATTTAAAAGATATGAATGCTACCAATAAACCAGCATACTTTAAACCGCTTTCTCATAAGCGAATCATTAGAATATTGTTGGAGGAACTGAGCAATTGCTATGAAAAGCCTGCCGAAATAGACTCTAGAAATGAACTACTTGCATTGGTAGAATTACTTAAATAATGATTATTGATTAGTGATTAATTGTTAATCTGCAACCCTTTTCATTAATCATTAAACACTAATCATTAAACACGACTATGCCTTTATTTTACAAAAAAGATATTAATCCTACTACTTCATTAGCCATCTGGAAAATAGAAGAGCCTGAATCGTTTTTCTTATCGTATGTGCCATTGAGTAATGCTATTACCCATCCACATAAAAGGCTACAACATTTGGCTGGCAGATATTTATTACAATATTTATATCCCGATTTCCCCATTAGTTCCATTCAGATTGCAGATACGCGTAAACCTTTTTTAGAGAATGAAAAATATCATTTCTCCATCTCTCACTGCGGAGATTATGCTGCTGCCATTGTAAGCTCTACCGAAAGAACAGGAATTGATATAGAATTGGTAAGGCCTACTGTGGCAAAGATTGCGCACAAATTTCTTCATGAAGATGAGATAAAGCAACTGATAGACTTTAACATTAATAAACAAGTAGTAGATTCAGATAATTTACAAACAGAACTATTAGCAAAACTTACAGAACTTACCCTGCATTGGTGTGCAAAAGAGGCAATATTTAAATGGTGGGGACTAGGTGATGTGGACTTTAGTGAAATGATTAGAACTGATAATTTTAAGATGTCACAAGAAGGAATTCTAGACAGTAGGTTTATAAAAAATAAAATGGAATACAAACTACAGGGACACTACAAAGTATTTGAACATATTTGTCTTGTTTGGCTAAGTGATAACTAAGAAGGTTTTATTAGGTTTAAAGAATTAGATAGTTTTAGGACGAACGCCGTTATATTAGGACATTTATGAAAATATACGTATATAAAAAAATAATGGAGTACTTCTCAGAACCTAAGAAGCAATCCATTACTAGTAAAAATGCTTAATTTTTTTTTAACCTTATTTAACTAACGCAAACAAGTTGTTTTGTTTGCCTTTCTTTACTGCGTAACTAATACCAGAAGCTGCAAGCATTAAACTCATTCCACCATCAAAAGGAACCACAGGACCACCATCACCAATAGGTCCATTTCCAGGAGAACCTGGTCCACCAATTCCTGGATCATCGGCAGGACTTTGTGCCAAGATGTTTGTATTCAAACAAAGGCTCATTACTAAAACAAGTCCAAATAATTGTAAAGCTTTTTTAATCGTTTGCATTGCTGTAAGTTGAAATATTTATTCTACCTGGGGCTAATTAAAAGAAACAGTGTTTCCTCAAATGGCTAAATCGCAACGAAAGTAATAAACTTATTTTGAATTATTTTATTTATCTATCAATATTTTTTTTCAACACATAAATAAACCAATATTTACTGCTTTAAAGAAACAGACCAATTAGAATTCTAGCATTTTGTTGTAGAAATTTATTTGTATAATAACAACTAGTGAAACAATATTATTCTAACAAAACACATTTAGATATTAGAATTAGAATGTTAGGGATAAAGTATTTATATTGAGGGTAGAACTACAACTATTATTTTGTTACTGCAACAAATAGTATATTAAATTTGTCGTAATATTGTTACAATAAACGATTGCACTCATAATGAATTCATACATAAACTGATGGAAAAAGTATACAAAATTTTATTGGCAGAAGATGAGCCTAAACTTAATCAGGTTATTAAAGAAGAGCTTGAAAGAAAGGGTTTTCAGACTGATACTGCGCTTAATGGGAAAGAAGCGGAAGCATTTTTCAATAAAAATAGTTACTCATTAATAATCTTAGATGTTAACTTACCTTACAAAAATGGCCTTTCTTTATGTAAGATTTTCAGAGAAAAAGATAAGGCTGTTCCTATAATAATATTAACAGCATTGGGGGAAATTCATGATAAAGTACGTGCATTTAGCATTGGTGCCGATGACTATATAGTAAAACCTTTTTACTTTGATGAGCTTTTCGCTAGAATTTATGTTTTTATTAAACGTACAGAAACGCTTACTTCCGACATTGGATTATTAGTAGTTGAAGATTTAACTATCAACTTTCAAAACAAAGTAGTAAAGCGTGGAGAAATGGATATTGTTCTCACAGCCAAAGAGTTTTCCTTACTAACTCTTTTGTGTAAAAACAGGGGGAAGGTAGTTTCTAAGAAAGAAATTATGGAGAACGTGTGGGATATGAACTTCGATACGGGAACAAACACCATTGAAGTATATATAAGTTTTTTGAGAAACAAAATTGATAAACCTTTTGCTAATAAGTTAATCCTTACTAAGTCTGGGTTTGGATATTTCATCAAAGAGTAACAATCTGGTAAACAATGAATTTAAAACTCCGTTTTGCCATTTTTATTACTTGCTTCGTCGCGATTGTTCTCTTAGTTTCCTCTGTAGCCATTTACCTTTTATACAAAAACAATAAAATAGACGATCATTACATGCGTCTGAAAGCTAGAACTAATACCTTATTAGGAGAATACAGAAGTTTCAATCAAGACAGTGCCGCAATGGCAAAGCCCCGACCTTATACTGTAAGCCTGAATCTGTTACAGATGTATTTGGCAAAGTCCCCCACACAAATTGTTTTCAAAGAAAATGATACAATTAATCTTAATATTACAGATTCCCTATTAAGCGCAATTAAAAAAAACAAAGAATTGCGTTTCCGACAGGGGCAACATGAATGTTTGGGTACATACGTTCCTGACCTTAATGTATATGTAATTAGCGGAGCGGTAGATAAAACAGGTCTAAGGAAATTATCCTACTTATTTTATATCCTTTTAGGCGTATTTATTGGTGGTGTTATCTTATCGACATTCTTATCATTCATAATGGTGCAACAAGCCTTTAAACCGCTAATAAGACTAAGTCAACAAATGCAGTTAACTACATCTACAAATATGTCTGGAAAAGTTAATGAAGGGAAAGGGAAGAATGAACTTGAACAAATTGCTAAGAATTTCAATGCTATGCTCGACCGATTAAATCAAAGTTTTGAAAGACAGAAAAGTTTTGTCCAACATGCTTCTCACGAACTGAGAACACCACTTACAAAAATGCTTTCTCAAACAGAAAGTGCATTAAATAGAGAACTAAGTAACAGTGAATATAAAGAGTTACTTTTATCATTACAGGATGACCAAATAGAACTTATAGAACTAACAAATTCGCTTTTGGTATTGTCTCAATATGAAAAAATAAATGACATTTCTAGTTGGCCAATTTTGCGAATAGATGAACTGTTATTTGAAAGTATGTCAGAGAGTAAGCGCTTTTTTAACGATATTGATATTGAAATAAATTTTTGCAACACACCTGAGTTAGAAGAAGAACTATTATTGAAAGGTAATGAAGTACTTTTAAAATCTGCATTTAGAAACTTAATAAAGAATGCTTACTTATATTCTGATAATAAAACTGTAAAAATATCAATTGAGACTAAACAAAATTTTATAAATGTTGTATTTACAAATACGGGCAATACATTAACAAAAGAAGAAATTGAGAAAATGTTTATCCCTTTTTTTAGAGGATCAAATGCCTTGCTAATTAAGGGTTTCGGTTTAGGCTTGTTAATTGTAAAGAAAATATCAGAAATACATAATGCGAACCTAATTTACACAACTGCAAATTCGTCTACCAATAAATTCGCCATCAGTTTTAATATTTAACTGATGGCGAATTGAAAAACAAGTTAGTATAGAAATATTAAATAATTAATAAAGCATCCCCATAACTAAAGAACCGATACTTATCTTTTATTGCCTTTTTGTATGCTTCCATTGTTAAGTCGTAACCTGCAAATGCACAGGCCATTATCAGTAAACTTGTTTTAGGCAAATGGAAATTTGTAACTAAGCTATCTGCAATGTTAAAACTGTAAGGAGGGTGAATGAAGTGATTTGTCCAACCTTCAGTAGGCTTTAATAGTTTTTGAGCAGTAAAGCTAGATTCGAGCGCTCTCATGGTTGTAGTACCAATCGAACAAACCCTGTGCCCAGTTTCTTTAGCCTTATTTACAATTGCACTTGCTTGATCTGTAATTGTAAAGTACTCAGCATCCATTTTGTGTTTACTCAAATCTTCAACCTCAATTGGTCGAAAAGTAGTAAGCCCAGTATGAAGAGTAACTTCTGCAAAACGTATTCCTTTTATCTCACAACGTTTAATAAGTTCTTTGCTAAAATGTAAACCTGCTGTTGGTGCGGCTACAGCTCCTTCATGCTTTGAATAAACAGTTTGATAACGTTCTCTATCATCTGAATCCGGAACCCTTTTAATATATTTGGGAAGAGGAGTTTCCCCCAGAGAATCTAACATCCTTTTCAGAGATGCATCATCATCATCCCATAAAAAACGAATAGTACGACCACGACTAGTTGTATTGTCTATTACTTCAGCTACCAACTCTTCATTATCACCAAAATAAAGTTTATTACCTACCCTTATTTTTCTAGCAGGATCAACTATTACATCCCATAATCGATTAGGTTTGTTAAGTTCTCTAAGAAGAAATACTTCAATTTTTGCACCAGTCTTCTCCTTACGTCCGTACATACGAGCTGGAAAGACTTTTGTATTGTTTACAACAAAAACATCTCTATCATCATAATACTCTAAGATGTCTCTAAAATGCTTATTTTCCATGTTACCGGTTTTACGGTTAACAACCAACATTCTACTGTCTTCCCGCCTTTTTGTTGGGTTCTGTGCAATGAGATTCAGTGGAAGATCATACCTGAAAGCTGATAATTTCATGTGTCTATTTAATTGTTTAATAATAGGCCACATTAAGTCGAACCAATGAGGTTAAAAGTTCGCTTGATGTTACGGCATCAATTTAAAAGTCGGCAAAGTTAAGGTAACTATGTTAAAATGTCAATAACAAACTATAAAGATTGAAATTAATTAAATAAACAATTAAATGGAAATAAATAATTAACGATTTAAAATCATTTTATACTAATATTGTATTTATTTTGACAAAAAAAGGAAAATAATTTAAAAAAAAGTACCCTAAATTGATGATACTTATTAACTTAGTTGCATGATAACAGTTGGAATAATAGAAGACGATCGCCCACTAAGAAGAAGTTTGGAGATTTACATCAATAACCAAAAGGATTTATATATAACATTCTCATGTAATAGCATGGAATCATTCTTAGAGCAAAGAAATACCCTTGATGAACCATTTATCATTTTTATTGATTTAGGTCTGCCTGGTATTTCTGGAATGGAAGGAATTAGTCTTATCCGTCAACAATGGGCGGAAGCACATATTGTTGTAACTACTGGCAACGACAATGAAGGCGTAATTTTTGATTGTATACAAAGAGGGGCAAATGGTTATTTACTAAAACCTTTTAATATAGAGTCCCTGATAAAAAATATAGACATTATACGTAAGGGAGGTGCACTTATTACTCCAGATGTAGCAATGAAACTATTTAAAAAAATACATAAACCACAAGATACTTATCAAGATGTAACAGCACATTTAACTACGAGAGAAAACGATGTTGTAAATGAACTATTGAAAGGCCTTACTTACAAAGAAATAGCAGCAGTGTTGGGTATTTCAGCTTCAACGGTAAATGACCACCTTAAAAACATTTATGTAAAAATGGAAGTAAGAACTAAATCAGAACTTATATCAAAACTGCTAAGGAAGTAACCTAGACACATTTGTTACAAAAACTCAATGAAAGTTTACGTTGTTATGATGAATAAAGTAGAAAAAGTGAAAGTTTAGTTTGAAGATGGTTAATAAACAGCTATTAATTAAAATCAGTAAAAACCATATATAACTCTCTAATTTCTTTTTTATATCCCGCTAAAAAAACAATATACTTTCTATTGAAAGAGTATTCATTTAACAGAATGACAATTTCTTTTGGATATAATATTCTAGGGAAGATTTTTTTAGATTAATGAGTACATTCTTCTAAAGA
>CANCVE010000152.1 GCA_947381435.1 Chitinophagaceae bacterium | reverse complement strand
TTTCTTAAATGATAATGTAAAAGTGTTGCCAATTCCCTATGCAGAATTGGCAAATAACCCAAATCTAACGCAGAATCCTGGCTATTAAAGCCTGCATAGTTGGGCTTGATGAAATGAAATTGAATGGGTGAGTAAATAATAAAAGTTTGTATCAAACTTTGATTAAGTCTAAGTAGAAAATTTCTATTTAGCCCTTTTAAGGAATAACAAAAAGACTTTTATGATACATGATGAATTGAATGTTTCGAGGAAATTAAAACAAGTAAATCTAGAAACTGATTTAGCGATAATTGGTGGTGGTCTTGCAGGGGTTTGTACGGCAATTACGGCTGCCAGACAGGGGTTGAAAGTAGTTTTAATTCAGGATAGACCAGTTTTAGGAGGCAATGCCTCTAGCGAAGTACGTCTTTGGATATTAGGTGCTACTTCTCACATGGGGAATAACAACCGTTGGGCACGCGAGGGTGGTGTAGTGGATGAACTGATGGTTGAAAACATTTACAGAAACAAAGAGGGAAACCCTGTAATATTCGATTCTATACTGTTGGACAAAGTAATAAGTGAGCCAAGTATTACTTTGCTGCTTAATACAGCTGTTTATGAAGTAACCAAAAAAGATGCTGATACCATAGCTGGAGTAACTGGTTTTTGTAGTCAGAATCAAACGACTTATACCGTTAATGCACCGTTGTTCTGTGATTCATCGGGCGATGGGATAGTAGGCTTTTTATCAGGGGCAGCATTTAGGATGGGCGCAGAATCGAAAGAGGAGTTTGGCGAAAAGTTTGCGCCTTCTAAAGAGTATGGCGAATTGCTCGGTCATTCACTCTATTTCTACAGCAAAGATGTTGGTAAGCCAGTAAAATATACCGCTCCATCATTTGCGTTGGATGATATTACCAAAATACCAAGATTTAAAAGCTTTAATGCAAAGGATTTTGGTTGCCGTTTATGGTGGATAGAATATGGCGGAAGGTTAGATACGATAACAGATACCGAGACTATCAAATGGGAATTATGGAAAGTGGTATATGGTGTTTGGAATCATATTAAAAACTCAGGAAACTTTCCAGAAGCAGAGAATTTAACCCTAGAGTGGGTGGGAACAATACCCGGAAAGAGAGAGAGTAGAAGATTTGAAGGGGATTATATGCTCACTCAACAAGATATTGTGGAGCAAAGAACCCACGAGGATGCTGTAGCATTTGGTGGTTGGAGCATTGACCTTCATCCTGCTGATGGCGTATTTAGCGAAAAGCCCGGCTGCAATCAATGGCATAGTAAGGGAATATATCAAATACCATATAGAACATTGTATAGTCGCAATATCAAAAACCTCTTTATATCTGGCCGGTTAATTAGTGCAACCCATGTGGCATTTGGTTCAACAAGGGTTATGGCTACTAGTGCTTATGTTGGTCAATCTATTGCAGTGGCAGCAAAAATTTGTAAGGAGCATAACTTACAACCTAGCCAATTAATAAGCGAAGGACTGATTGGTGAACTACAATCTCAATTATTAAGTACAGGACAATATATTCCGGGATATACACTTAGTGATACTAAAGATTTAGTTTCTACAGCCATATTAAGTGCTTCAAGCGAACTACAATTAACTGAGCTTCCCTTTAAGGAAGAGCTGATAAAGCGTTTAGACAATTCTGTTGCTCAGATGGTTCCTTTGGTAAAGGGCAAAGTGCCTACTATGATTATCCATGCACATTCAGAAACTAATACATCATTAACTGTACAGTTGAGGTTGAGTGGAAAATTAGGTAATCATACCCCAGATGAAATTGTGGAAACAATTGAGGTGGCCATACATCCAAACAGAAATTGTATTTCCTTAAGTTTTACAACGGAGATTGAGGTTGCTCAATATGCATTCTTAACTATTTTGAAGAATCCAGACGTTTCTTTATACTATTCCGATTGGCGTATTACAGGTTTACTTTCAGTGTTTAATTCTATTAATCCTGCCGTTTCTAATTATGGAAAGCAAGAACCCAAAGAAGATATTGGCGTAGATGCCTTTGAATTTTGGTGTCCGAAACGCAGACCAGAAGGACACAATATTGCTTTGAAATTAGCGGAGCCAATCAATTTGTTTACAGTTGAGAATATTCGTAATGGAATTGATAGACCCGTTAACGCTCCGAATGCTTGGGTGGCAGACTTAGGTGATACTAATCCAGCAATAACAATTAACTGGGATAAACAGCAGACTATTCAATCAATAAACTTATTCTTTGATGCAGATTACGATCATCCAATGGAAAGTGTTTTGATGGGACATCCAGAAAATGTTATGCCCTTTGTAGTTCGTGATTATACCATTAAAGATGATGCTGGAAATACGCTGTATACAAAAAAAGGTAACTATCAAACAATCAATAAGGTTGAATTTAGTGCGCCTGTAACAACATCTTCATTAACTATCGAAGTGGCTCATCCATCTGCAACAACACCCGCGGCTGTATTTGCAGTAAGAGCATTTTAAAGAATTACGAATTGTCAATTACGAATTACGCTTTGATAATTCGTAATTGATACGTAATTCGTAATTGATAATTCGTAATTTAAAAAAGATGGTACAATTAGATTTTATAGTAATGGCAGTTTTTGCGCTGCTAATCTTCGCAATCGGACTAGCATTTACCAGAATGGGTAGTAAGAATGGGCAGGCTTTCTTCGAGGCAGGTGGCGAAACACCTTGGTGGATAAACGGACTATCCCTATTTATCAGTTATTTCTCTGCAGGCACATTTGTCGTTTGGGGATCTATTGCTTACCGTTATGGAATAGTAGCTAATGCCATTCAACTTACAATGGCAATCAGTGGTGGAATCGTAGCTTATTTTATTGCAAAGCGTTGGAAAAGAACGGGTGTGAAAACTGCTGCTGAATATATAGGTAGACGCTTCGGTTTAAAAACACAGCAATTCTATACTTATCTAGTACTTACAATGAGCATGTTTACAACTGCGTCTGTATTATATCCGGTAGGTAAAATGGTACATGTGGCAACGCCTTATTCTTTAAATACCTGCATCATTATAATTGGGGTAATCATTGTTTTATACACCGCTGCCGGTGGATTGTGGGCTGTGTTGGTAACAGACGTGGTACAATTTGTAATTCTAACCGCATCAGTACTGATTGTTTTACCGATTGCGCTTAAAACAGTTGGAGGAATGAATCACTTTATCGATCATGCGCCTGTAAATTTCTTTAAGCCCTTTAATGATGATTATACGTTTGGGTTCATGTTAGCCTTTATTGTTTATCAAACCATGTATATAGGTGGCAACTGGAGCTATGTGCAACGATATACTAGTGTGAAAGATGAAAAGAATGCGCAGAAGGTGGCCTATATATTTACGATATTATACTTTATCAGTCCGATATTGTGGATGTTGCCCCCAATGATTTACAGGGTCATAAATCCTAATCTACAAGGATTGGAAGTAGAAGGAGCGTACATGATGCTATGTCAAAAAATATTACCAGCCGGATTAATCGGACTAGTATTGGCAGGGATGATTTCAGCAACTTCAAGCAAGGCTAACACAACTATAAATCTCGCTGCCACTGTATTTGCTACTGACTTATACAAGAACCTAATCAGGCCAAAAGCAAGTGAAAAGGAACTTATTTTAATGGCTCGTTTGTTTACCCTTTTGTTTGGTGCTGGCACAGTTGGGATAGCCATGTTGGTACCCTATGTAGGCGGAATTGTTGATTTTGTTTTAAAGATAGCATCCATTGCTGGCGGTGCCTTATTTGCACCCATTATCTGGAGTTTATTCTCTAAAAGACAAACTACTTTTTCTACAGTGTCAGCAACTGTTACAGCATTGGTAGTTAATATCTGGTTTGAGATGTTGATGCCAATTTTAATCCATGTAAAATTGAGCCGTACAATGGAAACCGTATTAGGGCAAGCCATTCCTTTGACGGTATTGCTTGGTTTTGAATTGTACTATCGTTCTAAAGGAATGATTCACGATAAAGCAGATGTTTTTGAAAAGTCAGCAACCCAAAATGTTGTGGTAATCTCAAAGGAACATCATCGCGAAGCCGAAGAACAGAACATATTTGGTATACGGGTTATTGCCCTTTCTATGGCTGTAGTTAGTATCGGTATTGTTACGCTAGGTATTATGGCTACTCTTTATGGCAATGTAGTAATTACGGTAGGCACTATTATTTTCTTCGTTTCAATTTTGGTTTGGTTAGCGGCAAACAAAAGAAAGAAGCTGATGGAGGAAATTTTATTGGAGGGCTAAATGCCTCTTTCACGATATAAAATTAAATTTTCTGGGGGCTATTTCAAGAGAGATTGCCCCTTATTTATAATAATACTAGTTCTTAAAATGAGTTAAGTCCAATTTGTGGGTGCAATTAGGGTCACTAAATCTAATGGCCGCTTGTTATTAATAGGTTCAAAGTTTACAACATGAAATACAGATTACAGTTTATACTATCGATTGCTTTACTTTTTTCCCTTGGAAAAAGTGGACTTTATGCCCAAGACTTAAATGTACAAAGTTGGATTCAACCTGTGCCGGCATCTGCAAAGTTTGGTTTAGATAGTTTCATGGTGTGGTGTGGTAGCTGTGTAAAAGGCGATGATGGCAAATACTATTTGTTTTACAGTCGTTGGCCAAGAAGCAGTAAGCACGAATCCTGGGTTACTAAAAGTGAAGTTGCAGTGGCAGTTGCAAGCGAACCCACAGGTCCTTTTAAACATGTAAAAGTAATCCTACCACCTAGAGACAAAAAATTTTGGGACGCTGATGTTACACACAATCCTACGGTATATAAGTTTGGTAAAAAGTATTATCTCTATTACATGGGCAACTATGGCAATGGAGAATGGTGGAATCATCGCAATCATCAGCGTATAGGAGTGGCAGTTGCTTCCTCACCATTGGGGCCTTGGAAACGTTCAGATAAACCTATTATTGATACCTCATATAAAAGTTTCGATCATTTGATGGCTGCAAATCCTGCCGTAACAAAACGCCCCGATGGGAAATACCTCATGATTTATAAGGGTGTCAGTGATGGCAAAATGCCTTTTGGTGGGAAAGTACTTCACGGGGCAGCAATTGCGGATAAACCCGAAGGACCGTTTACCAAATTACCCAATAGGATTTTTGTAAAAGATACCGTTCAGTTTGCCGCAGAAGACCCATTTATATGGTTTCAAGAGGGTAAGTATTGGGCAATCGTTAAGGACTTCAAAGGCAATTTTACTCATGCAGGACTAAGCCTTGCCCTCTTTGAATCGAATGATGGTCTCGATTGGAAACCTGCTAAGAATGTATTAGTTACTAAAACAGAAGTCCCTTGGAGCACAGGAACTAAACAAGTGAAGAAATTGGAAAGACCTCAATTATATATTGAAAATGGGGTTCCGAAAGTGTTATTTTGTGCTGTTTATGATGGAGATGATAATTATAATGTGGCTATTCCATTAAAGGTAAATTAACTTATGAATAGTGCTAACTTGTTAATAAATCTGTGACAGATTAAATCATTAAAATGAAATTATTATTTACTATCACCTGTATTTGTTTGATAATGTTGAATTTAAGTAATGCACAGAGTTTGTTTCTTTTAGCCGGACAGAGTAATGCTTGTGGTATGGGAGATAGTTCTAAGAGCAATAGGTACTGTACAGGAAATACATTCGAGTATGATGTTCTGCTTGATGAAATAAAGCCACTTAAAGACCCAGTAGGACAAATATGGGAAAACCTAGAGACAGCAAAAAGAGGAAGTATTGCTCCCGCTTTTTCAAAGGCTTATGCAGATAAATCTCATCAAAAAGTTATTATGCTTACAGCTGCCAGGGGCGGAAGTTCTTGTGGCATTAAGGCAGAGATGAATAATTATGGCACATGGGATACAAGTGGACATCTTCTCCTTTTGCCAGTTGCTGTAAAGAAAACAAAAATGGCTATGGCTAAAACAGGATTGCCGTTAAAGGGTATTGTCTGGATGCAAGGCGAACGGGATGCAAATGCAATAAATGATAGCAAACAAACAAATGAAGAATTTAAAGAGGCACTAAAGAGTGTTATTACAAGATTCAGAGCCTCCTTGGGTGACAACATACCTTTCTTTATTGTAAAAACAGGCTATCAAACTGACAGACCCCAAGCTGGTAATGATGCTGTAAGGGCTATGCAGGATGAAGTGGCGAAAGAATTGAAAAATGTTTATGTAGTATATAACGACACAAACCTGTTTATAGAAAAGAAATGGATGCATGATAAAGTTCATTACAATCAATCAGGATTGGATGACATTGGAAATGTTATTGCTCAAAAAATATATAACCTTATAAACAAGTAGCCTTCCTCTTTGAAAAAATGATTTTTATGGTTAATAAATCTCAATAATATTCAATCAAATGAACAAGTTTTTTCTTGCCTTATCAATAGCATTTACAGGGATTTTTGGTAGCGTCTATGCGCAATCAACAGTCTTTTCTGCTACTCCCAAAATCACTAATAAAACAGTACCCCTAAATACAGTTGCCACTAACATTACCCTAAAAAAAGGCTTGTCCTTTGGAGGTCGTTTTGTTGCTGGAGCATCTTGTGTTCAAGCCCCAGGTCGTCTTTTTACCGATTCGCTCAATTCATTCAGAAGAGATTCTATTCTTTCTTCTTTAAACAAAACTGCTAGCCTAAGTTTTGGTATTCTGGCAAAGGCTGGCTTTAAGTTGCAGGTAGATTCTATTACTTGTCAGGTGGCAGCAAACATACAGGGGGTAAAATATAGGATAGCCTTTTCTGTAGATGGCGGTAGTACTATTAATTTTATCGATAGTGATTTTGTTGTTCCGTTATCAACGGCTTGTTCATCCATCAATATCCCTTTTCAAAGTACTGTCTGCAATTATTTGGTTCAGCACAATCAATCTTTCATGGGCTATTTATACTTTTTCAATGCACCATCAAAGGCAGAGATAAATGTGTTTAATGTATCGGTGATTGGCTGTGCCTTGCCATTGAGCGCAAATAAAGATTGCAATGGAAATGATAATGTGTGGTTAAGTCCGCCGCCTATTGACAAGTATAAATTGGTATATACAGAAGATTTTACTAGTGGTACTACCCCAACTAAAATCAATACTAAAAATTGGGTAACCCGTGGTTACGGTGGCTTCGGCGGTTTAATGAAGGACACCAATGTTTATTTAGCCAACAATTTGCTTCATGTTAAGTACACCAAGCAAGACACCAACTATATTGGGGGAGGTATCCAAAGTTTAAATCAATTTCATTACGGATACTATGAAACTTATATGAAAGCATACATAGGTGCATCTAATTTTCACCAGACCTTTTGGTTAATTGGTGCCAATAATAACTGGCGTAAAGATTCTTTGCCAGTAAATAATAGTCAGGTAGAAATAGATGCTTTGCAGATGGATTCTTACATTTCTAATCCTCCTTTTGCTTCGTATTTTAAAGCTACTAATCAGTTTGCTATGTACAATCATGCGCCTGTGCCGTTGTATGCCGATGCCTTGCCTTATGTTGGGGAGTCGGGGTCGGGTAATGCTGCTGTTTATGATACTGGATGGATAAAAGTTGGTTTAGAATGGTTGCCCGATAGCATTAAATTGTATTATAACGACACGCTTCGGCAGTTGTTTTTAACGCCAAAACCTTGGCAGCATCATGCGCAATTGGGGGTTCAATTTAGTGGACTGCCTACGCCGCATGGATACAGTACCTCAATGACGGCTAATATGTCGTGTCCCGCAGGTGCAGAAATGTTGGTAGATTGGTTTAAGTTTTATGCTCCAAATATCGCCCAAGCTAATAGGAATTTTATAAGTGAAGGAGGTTTTGATTATGATTTGAGAAGACAGAATTTGCATCGCCCACTTTGTTGGATAAATGCCCAAAGCTTTGATATAAATGGAACCGTTGCAAAGTTTGATACCATTGCTACATCAGTTGATGCAGTGCTTTTTCATACTGGGTTGGCTAGTATTAAACATTATTACACCAAGCCTTATAAAACAGCAACAAGACAGATTTTAAACAATATTGCCAATGGTAAATACACCCTTTCTGCTTGGGTTAATTGCAGTGGCGGACAAAACGTTTGTCAGATGCGATTGCTTTCTGGTGGTGTTCTTTCTGCCAAAAATATTGTTTCTACAAAAGGCAATTGGGTTTTGCTAACTCAGGATGTTACTGTGCAAAATAATAGGGCAGTTGTTGAGTTTTATTCGGATGGTTTAGCAAAAAGCTCCTTGAATATTGATGATGTTTCTTTGGTTAGGCAGGCTGATGCCTTACTGCCCATTTCTTTGTTGGATGTGGAGGGTAAAAGCATGGGTAATGATGTTTCGCTTAGCTGGCACGTTTCATCTGAAAAAAATAACGCGAGTTATGTGGTGGAACGGAGTGAGGATGGGAGCGATTTTTATCAGATAGTATCCATTAAATCAGAAAAGAAATCGACTTACAGCACAATTGATCGTGCCTCTTTTCAAAACAAACTTGTTTTGTA
>CANCVE010000151.1 GCA_947381435.1 Chitinophagaceae bacterium | reverse complement strand
CCTGTACCTTTTAAAAAATCCGATAGTTCCTGCGTAAATCCAGAACCTTCGGCTACAAACGAAAAGTCATTGCGAATAATAATGTTCGGGTTTTCCTTTAAACGCCATCTGCGGCGACGAATCTTTAGAAATACTGCCTTCCCTCGGATAGGAAAGTCCTGAAGGGTAATCTCTGTGAACCCTTTTGATTCATATAATGAAGAATCAACTGCTTTAAGTATCTTATTATTCTCGGCAAGACTGATCTCAAAACAAGGCTGTTTTCCCTTCACAAAGCACAACTCAAACACCGAAGTAATACTAAAATGTTCCAATAAGCCTTGTGGTAAAAAATGACTAATGATATCTGTATCCATCAATAAAAGTTGAATACAAAAGTATACTTAGACCCAAAATAATGAATCTGAGCCTAAAAAACTAGTAGGATATTAAAAAAAACTGGAAAAATCTGGAGTTTTATGATTTAAAAACGGCAGATTGTTGCAGTCAGTTGATTTAAATGTTTGGAAAATTATATCAAATTTGAATTAAGTTTTAAACTATATATATTCTTTAAATTCGGGATATAGTATTATAACCCTTGAGCTATCTTTTTTCTTACTCGAGCGATATCAGCATCACAAAATTTATTTCCTTGTGCCTTTGCCTTTAAATACCATTCTAATGCCTTTTTAAAATCTTGTTGTACCGACATGCCATTTTCGTAATATGCTGCTACATTTTTAGTTGCATCCACATCTCCTTCAGGTTTTCCATCTGCAGATCCAAGATTGTAATAGTAAAATGCAGCATCTTTATCCGAAGTTATTCCCTCTCCATTCTGCAACATTAAACCATACCTAAAAGCACTTGAGTATTTAGAAGGAATACTACTAGTACAGCTCGCACCTCTCTCCCAATAATATCTAGCTGCATCTATATCTTTTGTTTTGTAAGAATCCCATCCCTTCATGAAATAAATGTGAGCACTATCATTTTTATCCTCAAACTCATATTTAGCACCACTATTTTTGGTAACACTAATAGCTCTTCTAACTTTTGGCTTAGGTTTAGTTTGTGACATTCCTATGAAAGGAAGAATAGTGCAACATAAGATTAATATTTTTTTCATAACTCAGTAAAATGTTTTCAAAAAGTTTTTTTAAAAGATAAAAGTAAAGAAATAATTATTCAACATCTGTAAAATATGTGTTTATGTAATTATAAACGTTAATCTAATTTGTTTATTGTAATTAAATCAAAAATAATTACTAAATATTATAGAGTTATTTGTTCTAAACCTTAGGATTTAATAATTGAAAAACCAATTTCTTTCCATCCTCGTTCCCATGAACCATCCACTGACAATTTTCCTTCACTGATTAGTATTCTTAGTCGCCAAATTATGAATACATCGCTAGCCTTGATTGTTGTTTTGGAATAAACAGTTGACAAGAACTTGGAAAGTTTCTGAGGTTCATCTGTTAATAAGCCTAGTAATTCCTTATCATGATAATTTGCTGGTTTGCTAACTATTTTCTTACCGCCTTCAAGTATTCGTATGAAGCCATTCTCTACACAGAGCTTATTCCACTCATCAGGATCTAATTCAAATTCACTTAATGTAATAGGCCTTGCTAGTTTCTTTGCTTTTAGGAACTCTTTTGGCAGAATTTGATGCAGATGGGTAGGGTAGAAGATGCCTCCTTTTTCATTAATGAAGGGTAGATTATTTAGATACAATACTTGAACCCTTCCTTGAAAGTCCTTTAGTTGTCCCATCAACCAATAATAGCCACATACATCATGGTGATTTTGCCCCATCCAAATCCAAACTTCCAAGTTAATATCTTCTGTCAATTGTTTGATAAGTTGATGTACAGTAAGCTTATCATTCACTAAATCCAACTGATCAGCGTACGGTGTAAATTCTAATACTTCCTGCCACCAATTACGTCTTTGTCTGAATCCATCGGGTTCGTAAATATTCATTATAGGACCTACACCAAAATCGTCTTTTATCTGAATAATTAACCCATGTAACGAAGAATCTAAATCTATCGCTTCTTGTAATACTGTAATATCAGGATCATTAAAAACTATGTGTGTCATATTATCATCTATTTGGGTTATCAGGTAGTAAGTATTAAGTAATAGGTAATAGGTAATAGGTAATAGGTCATACTTAATACTTATAACCTACAACCTATTTCCTAAACCGTCGCTTCTTCCACTATATCCAATTCTATCCTAAGATTGTCTATGATAAAGTCTTGTCTTTGCGGCGTATTCTTACCCATATAATATTCTAGCAATTGCTGTATGTGTTCTCCCTGATCTAAAAATACAGGTTGCAAACGCATATCTTGTGTAATAAAGCGCTCAAACTCTCCTGGACTAATTTCTCCCAATCCTTTAAATCTAGTTATCTCAGGTTTGTTTGACAACTTCTTTACTGCGGCTTGCTTTTCTGTTTCATCATAACAATAGATTGTTTCTTGCTTGTTACGAACCCTAAACAATGGCGTCTCCAAAATATATACGTGCCCTCGTTTTACCAAATCTGGGAAGAATTGTAAAAAGAAGGTCATTAGTAGTAGCCTTATATGCATACCATCCACGTCGGCATCGGTAGCAATAACTACTTTATTAAAACGTAATCCTTCCAGTCCGTCTTCAATATTCAGTGCATGTTGCAATAAATTGAATTCTTCATTTTCATAAACTACTTTCTTTGTCAGTCCAAAACTGTTTAATGGTTTACCTCGCAAACTAAATACGGCCTGTGTATCAACATTTCTTGCTTTGGTAATAGATCCACTTGCACTATCACCCTCTGTAATGAAGACGGTTGTATTCTTTTGGTTTTCTATATAGTCTTCTCTATTCTTTACAGGTGGTTCATCGTTGAAGTGCAACCTACAATCTCTCAACTTTTTGTTGTGTAGGTTCGCTTTCTTGGCACGGTCATTTGCTAGCTTCCTAATGCCACTTAGTTCCTTTCTTTCCCTTTCACTTTGCTCAATTCTTTTCTTTAACGAATCTGCAATGGCGGGGTTCTTATGTAAGAAATTGTCTAGTTCTTTACTCAAAAACTCTTGCACAAAGTTCTTCATACTCTTACCGCCTTCGCTTACATTCTGTGAGCCAAGCTTTGTCTTTGTCTGACTTTCAAACACGGGTTCTTGTACCCTAACAGCTACTGCGGCAACAATACTCTGCCTTATGTCGGCTGCTTCATAGTCTTTTTTGAAAAAATCGCGTATTGTCTTTACATAGGCTTCTCTAAATGCTTGTTGGTGTGTACCCCCTTGAGTGGTGTATTGACCATTTACAAAAGAAAATATATCCTCACCATAATCGTTGTTATGGCTAATGGCTACTTCAATATCTTCTCCTTTTAGGTGAATAATAGGGTACCGAAGTTCATCCTCTGGTGTTTTTCTTTTCAATAAATCGTGCAAACCATTCTTGCTTACATACTTTTTATTATTAAAATCTATGATTAATCCTGCATTAAGATAACAATAGTTCCATAATTGGTTATCAATATATTCATGCAAAAAGTGATAGTTCTTAAATATGGTGTCATCAGCAATAAAAGCTACCTGTGTGCCATTCTCTTCGGTAGAAGCTTCTTCATCATATTCCTTTACCAATATGCCTTTATCAAACTCCGCCGCCTTTTGTCTTCCCTCTCTGTAGGCAGTCACTTTAAAGTAACTACTAAGTGCATTTACAGCCTTAGTACCCACACCATTCAGCCCTACACTCTTCTGAAAAGCCTTGCTATCATACTTGGCACCCGTATTTATTTTGCTTACCACATCTACTACTTTTCCCAAGGGAATACCTCGGCCATAGTCGCGAATAGTAACCACTTTATCTTTCAGCGTAATGTCTATGTGTTTACCATAGCCCATCATGTGTTCATCAATACAGTTATCTATCACTTCCTTTATAAGTACATAAATACCATCATCCGCCATTGTACCATCACCTAGTTTACCTATGTACATACCAGGTCTTAGGCGTATATGTTCCCGCCAATCAAGGCTCCGAATGTCACTCTCGTCGTAATTAGATGTTGCCATAACTATTATTTTATTTCCTATCCGCTTCTTTACTGTATTAAATATTGCACTTATAAAGAGTTAAACGCAAGAAACGGAATAATTAAGTGGCGCAACGTATTCATTTTTTAACAGTTCTCGTTTTAATGTTGATAAGTACTAGTTAATAATTTAATTACCGACTGATTTTTAGGTTATTCATTGGTTCATTGAAAATTTTCAGACCAGTATAATCATAGATTGATTAATGCTTTAGATTGATCTATTTATGTTTTGGATGCATTGATTCATGTTTTTAATAGATTGATTCATGTTTTGGATGGATCGATTCACTGTTTTGATGGATTGATTCATGTTTCGGATGAATCGATTCATGTTTTGGATGGATTGATCATGTTTTAGATTGATCGATTCATGTTTTTGATTGATCGATTCATGTTTTGGATGGATTGATCATTTTTTAGATGAATCGATTCATGTTTTAGATGAATCGATTCATGTTTTAGATGGATCGATTCATGTTTTTAATGAATCGATTCATGTTTTAAATGAATCGATTCATGTTTTAGATGGATCGATTCATGTTTTAGATGGATAGATTCATGTTTTAGATGGATAGATTCATTCTTTAGATGGATAGATTCATTCTTTAGATGGATGGATTCATTCTTTAGATGGATAGATTCATTCTTTTTTCATCCAAAAAAACTAATCCTTTGAATTGTTCATCATTTTCTTTTTTTAATGTGAACGATTTATTATTTTCGTTATCCATGACAGAAGAAAAGATTTTGCCAGATACAGCACCGTTAGTTAAATACACACTTTCGCCAGAGCAGGAGAAGAAGGAAATATTGCGTCAGTATCGAGCTTTACTTAGAGGACTTCGTCCAAAACTAAAGAAAGGAGATAGGGAATTGGTGAGAAGGGCTTTTGAAATAGCAGTTGATGCTCACAAAACCATGCGTCGTAAGAGTGGCGAACCTTACATTCTGCATCCATTGGCTGTGGCAATGATTTGCGTAGAGGAAATTGGTCTTGGAGTTAGAAGTACCATCTGCGCATTATTGCACGATACGGTTGAAGATACCGATATTACTTTAGAAGAAATACAATCAGAATTTGGGGTTGAAATCTCTAAAATAGTAGATGGACTTACTAAAATATCAAGTGTAGTAGGTACAGGTACAAGCCAACAAGCTGAAAACTTTAAAAAGATTCTATTAACGCTTACTGACGATCCTAGAGTTATCTTAATAAAGCTTGCCGACCGACTTCATAACATGCGAACGCTAGACAGTATGAAGAAGGAGAAGCAACTTAAAATTTCTTCCGAAACTGTATGGGTTTATGCTCCATTGGCTCATAGGATGGGTTTATATACCATAAAAACTGAGCTTGAAGATTTGTCTATGAAGTATCTGGAAACAGATGCCTACAAGGAAATTGCAAAAAGGTTGGCTGAAACAAAAAGGGAAAGAACAAGGTATATTAATGAATTTATTAGACCATTGAGAGAAAAACTTGAAGCAACAGGCTTTAGGTTTGATATTTATGGTAGACCAAAGAGTATACATTCCATCTGGAATAAAATAAAGAAGAAATCGGTAACCTTTGATGAGGTTTATGACTTGTTTGCCATCCGTATTATTTTGGATGCACCAACAGAGATGGAAAAAGAACAGTGTTGGAAGGTATATTCGATGATAACCGATGAATATAATCCTAGTCCTGAACGTTTGAGAGATTGGTTGAGTAACCCTAAAAGTAATGGATATGAAGCCTTGCATACTACTGTAATGGGGCCACAGGGTAAGTGGGTGGAGGTGCAAATACGTACCAAACGTATGAATGAAATAGCCGAAAGAGGTCTTGCGGCACATTATAAATACAAAGAGGGGAGTAGTGAAGAGGATCGTTTTGATAAATGGTTTGGACAAATAAGAGAGGTGCTTGCACAAGAGGATACAGACAGTGTTAACTTTTTAAACGATTTTAAAACCTCTTTTCTTGCAGAAGAAATATATGTTTATACGCCAAAAGGTGAGGTAAAAATGCTTCCTAAAGGTAGTACTGCCCTCGACTTTGCCTTTGCAGTTCATAGTCAAGTAGGTAGTCATTGTATAGGTGCTAAAGTGCATCATAAATTGGTGCCCATCAGTCATAAACTTAGAAGTGGCGATCAGATAGAGATTATTACCAGCAATAAACAAAAACCAACAGAAGATTGGTTAAGTTTTATTGTTACAGCTAAGGCTAAAGCCAAGATAAAAGATTCGTTAAAAGAAGAAAAGCGTAAAATAGCTGAAGACGGCAAATATATTTTACAAAGAAAACTAGATGGTATTGGGGCAAGTTATAGTCAATACAATATTGATGAATTGATGAGCTTCTATAAACTTTCATCGCAGCTAGACTTGTTTTATCTTATTGCTACAAAGGGTATAGATTTAAAAGAACTTAAGGACTTTAATGTTCTTGGTGATAAATTAGAACCACCAAAGCCTAAACACTTAGTAACAGAATTAATTCCTGAACAACAAAAACAATATACCAAAAAGGATAGTGAGCTAATAATATTTGGGGAGAGTAGCGAAAAAATTATGTATAGTCTTGCCAAATGTTGTAACCCTATTCCTGGCGATGTCGTTTTTGGTTTTGTTAGTACCGGAAAGGGTTTAATAATTCACCGTACAAACTGTCCGAATGCTACCCAGTTAATGGCTAATTATGGCCATAGAATTGTAAAGACTAAGTGGGCAAAGAATAAAGAGATTTCATTCCTTACCGGACTTAAAATAGTTGGTGTTGATGATGTTGGTGTTGTGAATAAGATTACCAATATAATAAGTGGTGAACTAAAGATTAATATTGCCGCACTAACCATAGAAGGAGGGGAGGGGCTGTTTGAAGGAACTATCAAAGTATTTGTGCATGATAAAGAAGAGTTAGAGGAATTAGTAGATAGACTAAGAAGTTTACCTGGACTGAAAGTAGATAGATTTGATGCGGATGACACACCGAAATAGTTGTTAGTTGTTAGTTATTAGTTATTAGTGGTTAGTTGTATTGGTTACCATAAATTCAACCGTCAACTAGTAACAAACGACTTCTGATAATTAACTTCCGAATTTCGATTTGAGACTTTTTACTTTCGACTTAAAACAAAATTTAATTATGAATATACAAGAAATATTGCCCGAAAATTTTCATCCACAATCTAAAGTGTGGGTTTATCAAAGTAGTCGATTATTTGGCATGAGTGAAGTGTTTGAGATTGAGACGATGTTCGAAAACTTTGTTTCTAACTGGAAGAGTCATGGAGCACCAGTAAAGGGATATGCTAATTTGTTTTATGGGCAGTTTGTTATCTTAATGGCAGACGAAACTGCTACAACAGTTGGTGGATGTAGCACAGATAGTAGCGTCCGGTTAATAAAAGAAATAGAACAACAATTTAAAGTAGATATGTTTAACAGGCAAAATCTAGCTTTCTTTATAAAAGAGAAAGTGCAATTACTGCCATTGGCACACCTAAATCATGCACTGGAGAATGGTTTTATAGATGGCGATACACTATACTTTAACAACTTAGTTGCTACAAAGGAAGCTTTGCAGAATGAATGGTTGGTGCCAGCAAAACAAACTTGGTTGAATAGAAAATTAGAGGCTTTTGCTTTGAAGACAGAAAAAGTAGGATAAGTATTGGGTAAGAATTTGAAGCTGCATTGATTAGATTATGGTAATAGTAGAAAAAGTACACCAGAATGAGATAGATAAATTACAAATAATTAGCAGAAAGACTTTTGGTGAAACCTTTGGTGATAGGAATACGGCAGAGAATATGAACAAATATTTAAATGAGGAATTGAGTATTGCTAAACTTACAGCTGAACTAAATAATCCTGGCTCTGAGTTCTATTTTGCTTTATTAAATAATGAACCGATTGGTTACCTTAAACTAAATAGGGGACAGGCACAAACTGATATTTGTGATGGTGCTTCCTTAGAAATAGAAAGAATATACGTTAGTATGGAGTTTCATGGCAAGAAAGTAGGACAGGCGTTATATGAAAAAGCAATTGAAATTGCAAAGAATATTGGAGTGGAATATGTATGGCTAGGCGTTTGGGAAGAAAATAATAAAGCAATTAAGTTTTATACTAAGAATGGCTTTAAAGCTTTTGATACTCACTCATTTATGCTTGGAGATGATGAACAAAAGGATATTTTAATGAAGCTTGCAATAAGTTAGTCGTATTTGGCTTGAAAGAACTAATCTATTACGATATCATATTTATTTAAAAGCCCGGCTATTCCATTTGTGGAGAACCGGGCTTTTTTAATTTTATTTGGTTATTCTAAATCTTGTGTGGGATATTAATTTTCCCATAATAGAACATCACATTAATCCTAAACCGTTCAAAATTTACAAATCCTCTTGCCTTTGCTATTAGGGACTGGATGTTTCCATTGATTCTTTCATGTTGTGCACT
>CANCVE010000150.1 GCA_947381435.1 Chitinophagaceae bacterium | reverse complement strand
AAAATAATAATAATGTTTTTGAAGGATTATTATCCTTGTACTAATGATGGGTTGAGTAGTTACTTGTTTTAAAGTTTGTGTTCTTTGATAATGGTGGATTAAATTGCCAAAATGACGCAAAGACTCAAAGAAGAACTAATGGTTTACCTAAGACAGGTATTTATAATATCATGTCAAGTGAAGTTTATAAACCAAATAGTTTTAATTTTTTACTCTATACTTTCAAGCAATAACTTCAGTCCCTCAACTTTTGAGATGATAACTTATCGCTAACATTGCAGGTATAATAATTAGCACTGAGAAAAAGTATTGTCATATTACACTTGTTATTGGTGGCTGCTTCGGTAGCCAAAGGACAGTTGTCTAATCTTCATTCAAAAAAGATAGAAACCAACGGGCTGATTGTGTTGGATAAACATAGTTTGGTGCCTAATTCGGTTATCATAAAAGGGATAGATACTAGCTTTTATTCGGTAGATAATTTTAAGGCTACTTTATTGTGGAAACATATACCACCAATAGATAGTGTGCAAATAACCTACCGAACCTTTCCTTTAAGTTTTTACACACCGGCGCGACGATTTAATTACGATAGTGTGAGCAATAATTTTTTGGCACATAGACCCGTTATTTATAATTCTACCAACGAGTTTTCTTCCAATAGTTTGTTCAATTTTGGTAGTGGCATTAATTACAATGGTAGCATGGGGCGAAGTATTTCGGTAGGCAATGCGCAAAATGCAGTTTTTAATTCGCAATTGAACTTACAATTAAGCGGAATGATTGGTGATAGTATCATGATGACGGCTGCCATTAGCGATAATAATATTCCGATACAACCTGATGGAAATACTAAACAACTTAATGAATTTGATAAGATATTGCTTCAATTTAAGAAACGCAATTGGGAGCTTAATCTTGGTGATATTGATTTGAGACAGAATAAAAATTATTACCTCAACTTTTACAAAAGACTTCAAGGTTTATCGTATAAACTTCAAAATAAAGTAGGCAAGGAGGGTGGCAATAAACTAACCGTAAGTGGGGCAATAGCTAAAGGTAAGTTTACGAGAAATATTTTTGCTGGGCAAGAAGGTAACCAAGGGCCCTACCGATTGCAAGGAGCAAATAATGAACTTTATTTTGTGGTACTTGCTAATACCGAACGCGTTTTTATAGATGGCGAACTACTGCAACGTGGTGATGACCAAGACTATACCATTAATTATAATACGGCCGAAATATCCTTTTCTCCTAAACGATTGATAACCGTGAATAAAAGGATTCAGGTAGAATTTGAATATTCTGACCAGAATTACCTCAACGTAATGCTATTTGCAAACGATGAAATAACGGTGAATAAGAAGTTATCGTTTACTGTAGGCGTATATAATAACAGCGATGCGAAGAACTCGCCTATTAATCAAACACTAGATTCTAGCCAGAAACGTTTTCTGGCAAATATTGGTAGTAAAATACAGAATGCTTTTTATCCAAGCTTTGCCATAGACACTTTTAATGCATCGAGGATAATGTATGCAAAAGTAAAATTGCCCAATAGCAATGATTCTATTTATCAGTATTCTACTAATAAAGACAGCGCAAGATATATTCTCAATTTTGTACAGGTGGGTACAAATAAAGGTAATTATGTTCCTTTTTACAACGGTGCCAATGGTAATGTGTATCAATACATTGCGCCAAAAAGCGGTGTGCCACAAGGAAATTATGAGCCTGCAATCTATTTGGCTACGCCTAAAAAGCAGCAATTGATAAACTTGAGCAGCACTTATCAAATAAATAAAAACAATACCCTGCAAACTGATGTGGCAGTGAGTAATTATGATGTAAACACATTGTCTACCATACAAAAAGGGAATAATGTGGGCATGGCAACAAGGGTGTTGTTACTACATAATGACACATTGCATTACCGGCACAAGCCTTTGCAATACAATACCACCCTTGGTTATGAATATGCAAATGAAAATTTTAAGCCAATAGAAAGGTTGCGTTCGGTAGAGTTTTATAGGGATTGGGGACTGAATTTGGTTGCCACAAAAGCGACAGAACAATTGCCTAGCATGAGCGTGGAAATTAGAGATACCAATAATAACTCTTTTAAATATGCGGCAGCGGGCTATTTGCGAAGCGATGGCTACAAAGGATTCAGGCAAAATTTGCAGCACATACAAACACTTGCCAAGTGGCACATAAAGACTGATATAAGTCTTACAAATAATGATATTGGAGGCGGAAACGGCTATTATTTTAAACCAATAGTAGAGATAAATAGACCGATGCCTTACTTAAAAAACATTACCATTGGTGGAGAGTATGCATTGGAACATAACCAACAAAGGATAGCAGGAATTGATACCCTTTCGCCCAATAGTTTTGACTTTAATACCTTGTCTGCATATTTGAGAAGTAACCTAGCGAGGGGCAATAGATGGACTTTTACCTACTCAATGCGCAATGATAAACAAGCATATCAACAATCTTTTTTGCAGATAGACCGAAGCCATAACTATAACTTCTTGCTTGAGTTGATGCAAAACAAAAAGCAGCAACTGAGGGTAGAAGTTACTTACAGACAATTTGAAGTATTTAATAAAAGCTTGACTAACCTTACGCCAGAGAATAATTTGTTGGGGAGAGCAGAATATACATTGAATGCGTGGAAAGGATTTATAACAGGAAATTCTTTGTACGAGATTGGTTCTGGTCAGCAACAACAATTGGCCATTTCATACATTCAAGTATCAGCTGGGCAAGGGCAATATACTTGGATAGATTATAATAATGATGGGGTGCAACAACTAAACGAATTTGAGATAGCCCGTTATACTGATCAGGCAACTTATATCAGGCTATTTACGCCAACCAATGTGTATGTAAAAACAAATAATACACAGTTTAATTACAGTTTATTGTTTAGTCCGAAGGCGATAAGTAGTAGCATTAATAACAAGAAGTTAAAGGATTTAGTTGGGAGATTTAATCTGCAATCCTCTTTGCAGAGTGGTAAAAAAGTATTGGCGCAGTCCGATTTTGTGTTTAATCCAATAGGGGGTAAAATAGCAGATACGGCTTTGGTTACTTTAAAATATATTTTCAGTAATACGCTTTCTTTCAACCGAAGTAGTAGTAAGTGGGGAATGGATGTGACGAGGTTGCTTATTTACAATAAAAATTTGCTTACCTATGGCTTACAAAGCAATGAACAAAGCGAATGGAACATTAGGGCTAGGGGTTCAATTAATAGAAATTTCAGTGTAGATGTGCTGCAAAGAATAGCTAATACTAGTTTGCTAACCCCTGCTTATACTAATCAGAATTATTCAATAAAAACAATATCTGCAGAGCCAAAGATTGTATTTACCAACGCAACCATATTTAGGATGCAGGCAAGCTATGTATATACAAATAAAAAGAATGCTACGGTTTATGGAGGAGAATCAGTATCGAGCAATTCGATGGTGATGGAAGCAAAATACAATGCAGTGCAGAATACAAGCTTTACGGGTAGGTTTACCATGAATAACATTAGCTATACTGGAAAAGTAAATACTTCAACAAGTTTTGTACTATTAGATGGCTTGCAACCCGGTAAAAACTATTTATGGGGAATAGATTTTACCAAAAGATTGATAAATAGTTTGGAAATTAGTTTTAGCTACGAAGGACGTAAGCCTGGTGATGGAAGAGTAATTAATACGGGGAGGGCGAGTCTGAGGGCTTTGTTATAAAGGCACAAAAGAGGCAGCTTACTTAAGGTAAGCTGCCTCTTTTGTGCCTTTTTCAATAACTAAAACTAGTTTTTAGGAGCTGCAGGTGGCGGAGGTGGCATATCTTTCCTCATTGCCTTCATTGCTTCCCTGAACTTTGTAAATTTTTCATCACCTAAAATTTCTTTTACTTTAGCTTCTTGAGCAGTCATAATTTCTTTACGCTTTGCTTTCTTCTCGTCATCTGTAAGTGCGGCATCTTTTTTAATTTCATCATTTTTCTTCTTTGAATCCTCTAGTAAATCCTTGTACTTTTGGATTTGTTCATCCGTTGCACCAGCATCTTTCATTGTTTTCATCATCATTTCACGTCTTTCTTTCATCTGCTCCTTACTCATCATAGGAGGCGGGTTCTGACCAGGTTTAGGCTGGGCAGGTACATCTTGCGCATTCGCGCCACAGGCAAACAGTCCTGAAACTAAGAGGACTAAAATCGTTTTTTTCATAATTGCTAAATTTAAATGTTTAAATTCTGAACTATAAAGAAAGTGAATGTTTAATGAATAACAATGAGATTAACAAAATTTATGCAATTGCTAAGGTAAATCTACATGGATGTTATGAATCTACAGCTAAACTTTTATACAGTACAAACTTAGTTGAAGCCTATTTTTAAATGTTACTAGAGTTCTAATAAAAATCAAGAGGTACTTGGAATTGTAATTTTATAAAATATAACCATAGATTTGCAATATGTTAAAGTTAATAACTTCAAATAAACATAATATGTCACATAGATTTAATAGCTTAAAAACTTCATTGGTTTTATTGTTACTTATATCAACAGTAATTGGGTTTTCTCAAAAAAATAGTCCTTGGAAAAAGTTGACAAATCAAACTGTATCCGGTGTTTACTTAGGTTTGGGAAGGCATCAATATAGTTTGGATGGGGGGCAAGGCTTTTCAGTTTATCTAAAGAACTACAATCCTTACCCAGTAGTAGTATCTGGAAAAGTAATTGCAAAAACACTTTGTGGTTCAGAGGTGGCGTCTACTTTTACAACCACATTAGCACCAGAACAAGAGTCTTCTGGAGGTAATTATGCCGATAGTAGTAACAGTCAAACAGGGGTAGTAACTAAGGATGAATGTGCAGGTAAAAAGACATTTATTTCTGCAAAGCACGCAGTTACAAACAGGATTCAGGATGTATATGTAAAAGATGTTGTGGTGCAAGGTGGTAATGGGGCACAAATACAATCCAGTTCTTTGCAACCAAATATTCCAGTAAAATCAGCTGTACCAAATTTTTCTAACGTAGTTACTCCTAGCAATCCCAATACAACTTTTTATAAGCAAAAGTATGATTCTCTTACTGGAGTTGTAGGCTTCTTAAAAGAGCGTAATGTGACTTTACAAGATTCTTTAATTAATTTAAAGTCACAAATTTCTAAGGGAATTGATTTTAAAAAAGATTCTTTATTACAATCTCTTCCAGCAATAAAAAAAAAAGATAAATACCGAAAAATAGTTTTTACTAACCCATACATCGGCATTGGATGGGAGCATATACCAATGATTTTGAATCAGGATAGTGTTACCGGAACTAATGTTAAAGCTTCATCAACTTCTGATGCTTCTTCTCACCCTATTTTGATTGGGGGCGTAATTTTTAATTTCTTTGATTCTCTTCCTGTTTCATTCCAAGTAAATCCTTTTGCAAGCTATGGAATAAATTTAGGAAGCGGCACTTGTGGAAACCACTTTGCTGGTGGTGGTCTACTTAGGTTACTAGCAGGATTGAAATACAATGCTCCCGTAAAATTATTTGTTGAGGGTGGCATCATCTACAGAAACGGAAGTTTGCGCAAAAACATTACGGTTTCTAACATAAAAACTCAACAAACAGGTAGTTATGAGTACAATGTTACTCGCATAGGTGGTGGTATTCAATACCAATGGAATGGCGGTAATGCCTATTTAAGACCAGGCATATTCTTGGAGACCCCTTCAATTGGAACTTCAACTTCTGTATTAAGTTTAGAAGTACAATTCAGTAATAGATGGAAAGCAGCATTTAACTATGCAGATAACTATTTTGCAGTTGGTACTAAAAAGTATCAATGGACTGATAATACACAAAATTATTTTAATCTAAGACTTACTTACAATATTGGCAAATATTAGATATTAATTTGCCATTTATAAAAAAATACTCTTCATCTAAAGTAAAACTATTATTTTAGCATTCGTTAATCCAACATCACTCATTTGTTAACCCTTTAATTTGAAATAAATTGCAGACTGTAATTGTAGATGATAGTGATATAGTGATTTTCCTCCACACAGAAATTTTGTCTTATAGTAAGTTGTCAACTAACCCTTTGTCGGCTTTTAATGGTCAGGAAGCCTTAGATTTAATCACAAAGAAGGATGCTGAAAAAGAAGAGTATTTGGTACTACTTGATATTAATATGCCAGTAATGGATGGTTGGCAGTTTTTAGATAGTTTAGGTAAACTGGAGAATCCCCCGGTAGTACATGTGGTCATTGTAACGTCTTCTATTGACACAATTGATAAGAGAAAGGCAACTAAATATCCGCAAGTAATTGGCTTTTTTGAGAAACCACTCACACAAGAAAATTGCTTACAAATGAAACAGTTTGAAGCATTAAAGCACTATTTTATTACTTAAATGAGTTGTCTCAAAGCCCTAACTTCAGTTTCAAATTGTTCAATGCTTCTTGCATCTGCGTTATTAAATTCTCCAATCCTTGTTCTGCAAAGGCTACTCATGTAGCCTCCTACGCCTAGCGCCTCACCAAAATCGTTTGCCAAGCTTCTAATATAAGTTCCAGTAGAACAAACTACTTTAAAGTGCACAACAGGTAATTCGATAGCAGTAATACTAAATTCCTTTATGGTTACAGGCCTTGCATCTACTTTTACCTCTATTCCTTTTCTTGCAGAGAGATATAAAGGTTTGCCATCTTTTTTAATGGCGGAATGTTGAGGTGGCATCTGCATAATATCACCAGTAAATTGTTTTGTAGCTGCTTCTATCAATTCAGTAGTAAGATGAGATGTATCTTTAAAGTTCTCAGGATCTGTTTCCAAATCATAACTAGCCGTTGTACTTCCTAACGTAAACGTGCCAGTATATTCTTTTTCCATGCCCATATACTCATTTATCTTCTTAGTATATTTACCTGTGCATACTATTAAAAGTCCGGTTGCTAATGGATCTAAAGTGCCTGCATGACCCACCTTCTTTACCCTGATTATGTTTCTAATTTTGCGAACTATATCGAAACTTGTCCAGCCAATTGGCTTATCAAATAATAAAACTTGTCCTTCTGCAAACTGATCTAATGATGTAAACATAAATATGAGATATGAGATATGAGATATGAGCAACTTAACTAACTCATATCTCATAACTATTTTTTAAGGCTTTTATAAGCCAATATGGTGCTAAAAAAAGTGAGTATTGCACTAACAATAAAGGGAGCTCCTGCAAAATGAATGGGTGCTTGAGCAGCAGTAAAATAGGCAAATACGTTTGTCATAATTAATGGGCCAATTATAGAAGTAGCACTCATCAAACTAGTAAGTGCGCCCTGCAGTTCACCCTGTTCATTGGCAGGGACGTGTGTAGAAATGATCCCCTGAATGGCCGGCATGGCAATACCCCCCATACAGTAAACGGCTGTAAACGCATACATCATCCATGTTTGTGAAGCAAAAGCAAACAACACAAATCCTACAGCATAAAGCCCAAGCCCAATGTAAACACTCTTTTCTTGTCCCAGTTTTGGAATGATTTTTCTTATTAATAAACCTTGTACTATTGCCACGCAAATACCAACTACTCCCAAAGAATAACCACGCATAGTAGGCGACCATCCAAACTTTTCTATTGTGTAGTAAGTCCAGGTTGTTTGTACTGAATGAGAGGCAATATAAATAAGCGTTATAGAAACCACAAGCCCTTCAATGACAGGATATTTTTTAAGCATTTTCAAAGAACCAATTGGGTTTGCTCTTTTCCATTCAAATGGTCTTCTGTTTTCTTTTGCAAGTGATTCTGGTAAAACAAAATAACCATATATCCAGTTTATTAAGGATAAAACTGCTGCACCAATAAAAGGCATCCTAACCCCAAAGTGTGCTAGCTGACCACCCAATACTGGCCCTATAATAAAGCCCAAACCAAATGCCGCCCCAATCATTCCAAAGTTTTGTGCCTTCTTTTCTGGTATACTAATATCCGATATGTAGGCTGAGCCAGTAGTAATGCTTGCCCCCGTAATGCCAGCTACAATTCTACCCACAAATAGCCATCCAATAGAAGGTGCAAATGCTAAAAACAGGTAATCTATTCCAAATCCAAATAAGGAACATAGCAAAACAGGTCTTCTTCCATATTGATCGCTAAGGTTTCCTATGATTGGGGAGCAAACAAATTGCATAAGAGAATAGGCAAATATTAATAGTCCACCATATTGTGATGAGTCGCTCACTGAGCCATGAGTAAGGTTTTGTATTAACTCTGGAAGTATAGGAATGATGATACCAAAACCTATAATATCTATTAGTAAGGTGATGAATATAAAACCTAGTGCGGCTTCTTTTTTATCTTTTGCCATTAGTTATCTTAATAATTGCAATGATATTACATTGTAATTTAATGGGCAGATAAATCTACCAATGAGAACGATAAGATGGTTAATAAGATCTTTTACAAGGCATATAAGATCTTTCACGAGCCATATAAGATCTTTCACGTGGCAAATATGATCTTTCACAAGGCATGTAAGATCTTTCACGGGGCATATAAGATCTTTCACAGCCCATATAAGATCTTATATGGGCTGTGAA
>CANCVE010000149.1 GCA_947381435.1 Chitinophagaceae bacterium | reverse complement strand
TATATCAATTAGAATTCGTATATAGGTTACAAGCAATCTTGAAGTTCATAAAACATTAATTTTCAATTAATTAATTTTCCACAATCTAAATAGTTGAAAACTTTTAGTCATTTTAATTTCATTATTTTCAAATTTTAACCCCTTTTCTTCGACAAAAAAATACTTTTAACATTTCTGTTACATAATTCTAATAAATTCATATATTACTCGCATTTGTAATGGAGGGTAATTTCGTTAGTTACGTTAGTAAACTGACATAAAGTCTAATAAATAAACCCGATGGAAGTAAAACTCCATCACTAATAATAGACAAATCCTAAAGATGAAATATTATATCAAAATAACTTTAGTTTTAGTAGCCATCTCAATTGGATTCCCATTAATACTTAAAGCACAATTTCATAAGGAATTTATAAAAGCAACCATATTACTTCAGAATAATGAAAAGAATGAAGGCTTTATTAGAAATGATGATCTGAAAGCAATTAATTATGCAGTTTACTTTAAATCAAGTTTAGAAGAAGAGATTTTAACCAAATACGATACGTCTAGTGTTAGTAGAATTATTGTAGACTCTGCTGAAAGCTATCAATTATTAAGTTACAAACCACATTATAGCAAGGGCACCATCAGGGTTATTGCATGGCTAGTTGTGAAAGGAAATGCATCTTTGTATAAAGCTTACTATAAAGAAAGTGTGGTGTTTATTTTAAATAAAGACGGGATAAACTATCCACTACAGGAAGATGAATTACTTGGGGATAATGCAAAAACAACTAGGTATTTCTATAAAGAGTACTTAAAAAAAGCAGTATTTGATTATGACGAATTGATAGACATGGTTAATAACTCTTCATATAGCCAAGAATCAATTATCCGAGTTGTTAATGCCTACAATAAGCTTGTTTCTCCAGATAGCAAAACGCCAAGTGTGGAAAATTATAAGGAGAAGACAAAAAAATATGTATTTGTTGATGTTGGAGGGATGATAAAAAATTCTTCAAAGAGCGAATTTTGTATACAAGGGGTTTATCGTTTGTATTTCCCTATGCAGAGCAAAACTAGTTCGCTAAACTTTGGTTTAAGTATTTATCAGCTTTATCATACTGAATCAAGTAACTATAGCAATTATTTTCCAATCAATGTTCGTTCTGCAAACTTTAAAAGAACGCTTATTTCCCTACCGATTACTGTTCAACAAAACATATTAAATAAAAAAAACCGCCCATTTGTAGCATTTGGCGCAAGTTTAAGTTATCTGAATGAAGTGAATGATGTGTTTGAAGATCATTCTAATAATGGCCTTCAGAAAAATTTTGGCGTGTCTTTTAACTTCGCACTTGGTGTTGAAACAGATTTGCAAAAAAATATAAGGGCTAAAGTAGAATATAGAGATGAAGCATATTCTCACTTACTTATGTTAGGTTTGGGGTATTATTTTTAGATCAATTATCACTTCCATCACGAAATGTATCAATTATTTTTCCTATTTTGTTTACAATTACCTTTGCCTACCAAATTTATAGGAAAAACATGCTTATACGTGCTACTATTTTTACCCTTTTGCTTCTTTTAGTACTTACTTCTATAACCAATGCACAAAATAGTAATACAGGTACTTGGGATATTATTGCCCTCAATACCAAAATAAAAAAGAACTGGTCTGTTTATCTGGAAGCGCAAACAAGATCGCAGCGTGTAACATCAAACTTTTATTACCACGAGCTAAAAGGTGGCTTTCAATACAATCTTGCCAATAACAACTCATTGTTTGTAGGAACAGGAAACTATATAACCTATCCATTTCCTGGCAATTATAAATCGCCGGCAAGTACCAAAGAGTATAGAATATGGGAGCAGTTTGTATTCAATAATTACATAGGCAGGGTTCAGTTGGAACATAGATACAGGATAGAACAACGCTGGATAAATGGCGTTTATAGCAATAGGTTTCGCTTTAGATTGAACCCAATAATTCCTATTAATCATACAACTATGCTTCCAAACACATGGTATGCCTCTGCGTTCGAGGAAGTATTCTTTACAGATAATGCACCATACTTTATGCGCAACCGTTTCTTTGTTGGTGCAGGGTATAAATTCTCTAAACAATTTACTTTACAAGCAGGTTTCATCAGGCAGTTCGATAACAACGTAACAACAGGGGGGAGTGGCAAAAACTTTGCGCAGGTATTATTGTCATTTACATTGGATAAAACAGTTCGCAAACAAGCTTCATCGCAAGGGGCAATTGATTAAACTACTTTATTTAACATGCCAAACTATGTTCCTACTAAAAATACTCCCAAAAATGTTGGTCAATGCTACGAAGTAGCATTTTCTATGTGTCCTTTTCTCAAACTACTACCACGCAAAACCTATGTGATCTATGTTCCTATGAAACCTATGTGTTGAAACTCTTTACTTCTCCATAAAGTTGCATCAGCGGGTAATATCAACCTTTGGAGATAAAGCTGCGTTACATTAGTTTATTAATCAATCTATCCTGAATTTTACTTACAAAAAGCACCATACAGCTTGCGCCAATAAACGCCATAAACATATCGGATTGAGTGTCCCAATTATCTCCCTGCGTACCTAAAAATGCTTCGGATGATTGACCAGAAGTGATGGCTACAAACCATTCCAATAGTTCGTACAAGGCACTGATAGCTCCACATACAGCAATAGTTAAAAAAGAAATCCATCCATTTCCTTTTACAATTTGTTTTCTGATAAATATTTCTCTAACAATCATTGCCGGAACAAATCCTTGTGCAAAATGGCCTACCTTATCATAATCGTTTCGTGCTAAATGGAATACATCTTTTATCCAATTGAACAAAGGCACTTCCGCGTATGTATAATGCCCACCTACAAAAAGGATGTAACAATGTAGCAACATCATGGTGTAAGTTAAATAAGTAAACCTGAACTTATTGAAACTAAAGAACAAAATTATAAAACCAATAATGGCAGGAAATACTTCTAATATCCATGTAAAATAATCGTGCGGATGAATAGCAGAAATGATTAACCCTATTAAAAATGCAACAACTAGCAGTCGGTATCTTTTCATATATCAAAGATATGGGAATGAAAGAAATACTTTTTTAGATACAAATGTTATTACTCAAGTGTATTTTAACCCAAATTACGCAATAGACTCGTGACGAAAGTTTCAAATACAATAAATACAGGTATTTGAGCAGATTCTTTGACTGAAAGCATAATAAATTCTGTTGAAGGAGAATAAATCAATCAAATATTTGTATTTGAAGTAGTTGAGACTTGCAGTAGAGTTCTATTGCGTATTTTGGGTTTAACCACAAAGACCGCTGAGGATTTCACAAAGAACACAAGGAATGGTATATTCGCTTGTAGACAAATGATATAAGCAAACACTAAATCTTTATGTCCTTTAATTCATTAGTTATCAACAATTCACTTTTTCATCTCTTCAATCATACTATAACCTATCATCACAACGTTATAAATAGGTAAACTCAATACTATCCTTCATTTTAGGGGGACTATTTGGCTATCAGGATGGTATATTTGTAGATAAAATAATTTCTCGCTTAATAGAATGAAACAATCATTTCAATACTTACTCATCATTACGCTTCTTGTAGGCCTTATTACATCTTGTAATAAAACTGGCGACACACCTGCGGTTGTAGTTAATACTGACACAATAAAAACGGTGGGCGGCATTACATCGGCTTATAAGGATACGGTAGAAGCTACCATCAATAAAGTTAACATAAAGTATAGCCGCACCAGCCAATGCTATCCTAGCAATGAGATATTTGCCTTTACTGGAACAGCTACCGGCTTGCCTACAGGTGCTACCTTAAATTGGGATTTTGGTGATGGACACGCAATAAAAGGGGCTAGTAACGGTACTACAGTTGGCAATATTTATCAGGATGCGGGGGCATACACTGTAACCCTAACTATTTTGGATGCTAGCAACCATTCCTTGAGTGTTACCACTGTAAATGTAGATGCACATGGGCAACAGGTTACGCCACACGCATCGTTTTATGCACAAATATTCGATATTAATTATCCTAATAATTACAATTTCAACGCTAATGGTTCTACTGTTCCTCGGGGGCATATTAGTAACTTTAACTGGGTTTGGGGAGATGGTACTACTACAAGTGCTGCCACGCCAGACAATACACCACACAACTTTCCGCAGGTGGCAACCGATAAAAACTATCCAGTCCAACTGATAGTAACATCTAGCGAGGGTTGTAAGGATACTGCCTATGTTCCAGTTTCTATTGCGGCGGTTTATACCAACATCACCGGCGACTTTGATGCGGTACAATATGACGCTTGTAAGGCTGAGTATTTTATATTGAAATGCAATGCAACTAACATTCCTGCAAATGCGGTTTACACCTGGGATTTTGGTGATGCTACAGGCACACCATCAGGCAACCCCATTACGCACTCTTTTACCTATCAGAACGATTATGATGTAAAATTGTATGTGAGTGTAAATGGAAAAATAATTTACACCACCCACAAAGCAGTCAGTGCATTTGGGCAAAACTGCAGACCAAGAGCCTTATTTATGCAAAATGTTTCTTTCGAGGATTCTTCCATCGTAAAGTGGGCGGTATATAGCCAGGCAAACATTCCTCATGGATACTTTACCGGCTATGCTTGGTATTTAGATAATGTTTTGATTGATAATAATATTAATGGAACATTCGAAACACACACCTTCCAGAAGGGGCAAACTGAGTCGAAACATACCTTTCAGTTCATAGTTACTGGCAATACGGGTTGTAGAGATACGGGTACATCTACTATAACCGTTCCTATTATTGGTAAATACACCTACTAATTTAATTGATAGTTTATAAATCACAATCGATAATTCGGAGAAGAATAATGAATAATAATAGGAGGCATATTAACCATCAATTATCAATTATCATCTTAGTGTTGATGGGCTTCCTTTCGTGCAATAAAGATTCTACGCCTGCTGTTGATACTAATATTTCAAAAGTGATAGTTAAAACTACCACCTCTACATCGGGCGATACAACCACTTACACTATTGGCAGTTTGGTAGTTACCGCCACTCGTACTTCTCCTTGTTATCCATCTACAGAGGTCTTCACATTCAAGGCTAACATTTCTCAAATAACAGATGCTGCTAGTGTAAACTGGTACTTTGGCGATGGTCATATTGCTACCGGAAAAGAAGTGCAGCATGAGTACAATAATGCCGCTTCTTTTGTAGTTCAGATAGACGTAAAGAATAGCAAGGGTATACTTACCAATTCTTCTACGTTTCCATTAAAAGCATGGGGACAGCAACTAAAGCCTGTCGCAATCTTTTCTGCCAAGAATGATTTTCCCGACAATATGAACTATGTAACCTTTAATAGTGCATCTAGTGTAAATCATGGTTCTATTATTAATTTTTATTGGGATTGGGCAGATGGCACCGTGTCCAATGTGGCTGCTGCACTTACAAGGCATCAGTTTCCTCAGGCAATAAAAGATATTACCTATCCTGTAAAGCTTACCATCACCACCGATGCGGGTTGCGCTGCCGATACCACTGTTTATGTTTGGGTGCCTGCTGTTTATACATCCGTTATCACGGGAGATTTTGCTGCTGTGGCACAAAATGCTTGCACCAACGAGTCGTTTACATTTACGCCACAAGCTACTAGTGTGCCAGGTGGTTCTATTTACTACTGGCATTGGTCAGACGGTACACACGATGATTCTGGCTATAATGCACAGCATTCTTTTGCCTACATGAACGACTACGATGTAATAATGTACATAAAATACAATGGACGAACCATTTATACCACCCATAAAGTGGTGAATGCAAAAGGACCTAATCCCAAACCAAAGGCTTCATTTTACTTCACATGGGTAAAAGAATATGCTACCGATGTATTGGTATCATTTAACAGTCAATCTACCATAGAACATGGCGGTATGGATGGCTTCTACTGGGATTTTGCCAATGGAAAAGCCGATAACAACTACAACAGCTTCACCGAAACAAGATATGCACGTGGTAATCCTGGTACTGGCACTACCGACTATAAAGTCAGATTAATAGTAACAGGTAATGGCTGTGCCGATACCGCCTATAAAACAGTAACCATACCCGCACAATAATAAATTTATACTACATTAATTGATGGGATATTGCTTCGGATTCTTCGCGAACTCATCCTTACAACCCTTATTGCAAAAGGCAATTGGTTTCCCTTTGTAAAGGGTAGAGTCTGCAATGCCAAACTTTAATTTCATACCACAAACAGGATCCTTTGTATTGTTGAATTTAATGTGTGAGAAATCTTTCTTTTCAACGACAGTTGTATCCATTGAAGGCTTTGCTATTATATTAGGCTTGTTGTTTTTGCAACTAAGTATGCTGAAGATTAAAGCAAATATGTAGGAACACTTTTTCATATTAAATAAACAGTTTCATTAAAACGCCATTGATACATGTAGCATCAATCGGTTATTAGTTTTTACAAAGCCATTAGCCAAATTTTGGCTAAAAGGAGTCTGCCAGCTACCACCCACACTTAGTTTATTGAATGCCGCCTCTAGACCAATGCTTCCTAAAACAACTTTACCACCAGATATATCAACATTAAACCCAGTATTAAAGTCTTCATTTGCCTTTTCGTAAACTATACCAGCATTGGGAGCTAAAGAAAGATTATGCTGCGGACGAAACTTATAATACAACTGTGCAGTAGTACTCAGCTTATTGCCATACTGATAATGATGACTATTGCTACTATTCATTTTATAGCTTGCATTTACATTAATGCCTGCATCTTGCAAACGCAAATCGTACATGGCATTCATCATATAATCCACACTTCCTGTCCCCAACTGAAACAAGTTAGTGTTCTGAGCACTTCCTTGTTTCTCCGCAGGATTATATTCACCCGTGGGTAGCTTAATTCCTCCTCCTATCCAAAGAGATTGTGATAAACGCTTAGAGGTAAATACCGTTTTATCTTGTTTAAATGCCAGAAAATAACCTGCAAATGCAATGTCACCTATCCCTTCTTTGTGGGTTACATCACCTTGGTTCAGTCGCTCATTAAAGCTGTAAGGAATAGAAGCCATAAGCCTAAAACGTTTACCTAAATTCCATCCTCCCCACAATTCTGCCGAACGATAAGACTCTGTTGTAGTCAGATAACTCTCCAATCCGCCCACGCCTACATGCGTTCTTAGCGAATTGTAACGATACCTAAAGCCCATTATCCTCTTTTTAAAGTCGGGGAGTATACCATTATAGTAGCTACTCACACCACAACCACATATATCGCAAGCCATAGTGTTGGAAACAAACAAGTAAACAAAAACTAATATTAAAAGACTTTTTTTCATGTTATTTTTTTATAATCACTAATCACTAACAACTAATTTACTGTTCCGAGAATCGTTTGTCAAGCAAAAAGCTTCTATCATTCAATGTCTTTAAAAATGCTAAGAGCTTTGTTTTATCATCAGCCGATAAAGAAATTCCTAACCTTCCATTTTGTTGTAGCAATGGGTCTAGGTTAGGTGTATTCCGCACTCCACTATTGTAAAACTCAAGCACACCATCCAAATCAAAGAATCTTCCATCGTGCATATAAGGTTCGGTATAGAAAATGTTTCGAAGGCTAGGAACTTTAAATTTATACCTGTCAGCACTACCCAGTGTAACCAAATAACGTCCTTCATCATTCAATCCACTTGCTGGCAATCCATTATTCCTAAAGGAAAAGTCAGTAAACAATGGTTCTTTATGGCAGCCAGCACATTTCTGCTGAAAGAGAGTATATCCTGCTTTTTCGGTAGCAGTAAACGCCGCCCCTTCGCTACGCATTACGCTGTCGTACTTCGAGTGGCTGCTCACACACATTGCCATAAACTGCGCCATCGCCTTTAAAAATCGGGTGCCAGTTATTTCAGGTGTGCCAAAAGCCTTCTGAAACAGTGCCGGATAAGTAGTAGTCTTATAAAGCTTCGCCAATACATTGCCAATGGTATCATCCATTTCCACATGATTAGCGATAGGTGCAAGCGGTTGTAAATCCAAATCGAAAATGCCTCCATCCCACATAAAAGAAGTACTCCATGCCAAATTCATAATTGGCGGACTATTACGTTTACCCAATTTATCATAAATGCCATGACTAACGCTGTGTCCTGGATGAACAAAAGCAGATGTTTGAATATGACAACTACCACAACTGATGGTATTATTGTGAGACAAGATGGGGTCATAAAAAAGCTTCCTACCCAACTCGAAGCCAGCTTGAGTAACATTATTTGTTGAAAAATGATACACAGGCGCAGGAAAGTTAGCAGGTTGCAGAAAGCCAACAAAGGGAGCATCAATCTCTTTCTTGCAGGCATAAATGCCCACAAGAAAGAAGATGATGGCTATAATAGTATTGCGTTTAATACTCATCTTTTGTATTTAAAGTGCTAGGAAGTATGAATTAGGTTTTAAGTAGTAAGTAGTAAGTATTAGGTAGTTGTTATTTAAATTATATAATCGTTTTATGCTAGTAGATTCACTTTGATAATTCAATCATCAAACCAGATATATTAGAGTTTATATCAATTAGAATTCGTATATAGGTTACAAGCAATCTTGAAGTTCATAAAACATTAATTTTCAATTAATTAATTTTCCACAATCTAAATAGTTGAAAACTTTTAGTCATTTTAATTTCATTATTTTCAAATTTTAA
>CANCVE010000148.1 GCA_947381435.1 Chitinophagaceae bacterium | reverse complement strand
AACGAGTGCACAACATGAAAGAATCAATGGAAACATCCAGTCCCTAATAGCAAAGGCAAGAGGATTTGTAAATTTTGAACGGTTTAGGATTAATGTGATGTTCTATTATGGGAAAATTAATATCCCACACAAGATTTAGAATAACCAATAATAAAGTAAAGTCCAAAATAATAGGAAGTCAGGGAAGTGGAAAATTTATTCAGGTTTGATTCATAATAATAAAAGTCTGTTGACGAAACAATTCGTTCGGAAATGAAAATGCGTTATTTTACCAATCATCCTCATGCCATATTGAAAGATTTTAGTTTCTAATTAGCAGCTAACAATTTTAATTATAAAAAATCGGGTTTACATTTATTCTATAAAAATAATATGTCCGATACATAAATACACTATAAACAAGTTTTTTTGACAATTCATAAATTTAAAACGGGATGGACGAAAGTTGATTTTACATCTAATAGGATAAATTTGCATAAGGCCTTTATTGTTACTGTGCAATGGATTGAGAGTAGAATGGATAAAAAAGAGAATCCACTAACGATGGTAGCTGTGGAAATATCTCTTTAATCAAAAAAGTGTTTTGCAAGAGTAGCAAGTCAATAGAGTTGGTACGTATTGGGTTTGAATTTAAGCAATTTCTTGACTTTAAAGTATTAGTGATAAGGTTATTTACCACTAGTGAGAGTGCATAAGTGTGGAACGAGTTTGTAACAGGAATGCGCTTCAAAAAAACCCCTTCTAGCTAATAGTTCTCCAGGTGATAATATAAACACAAAAATTAGAGGTGATTGCTCTCGAGTCCAAATAAGTGGAAATTTTTTATTACTCTGTTTTACTTTTTAAATAGCAGATGCAATATACATTTGCCCAAAGACTTCGCTAAATGAAAATACTACAACTTAAATTAAGTTTGATTTGCTTACTAATACTATTATCAACTAAACCTACATGTGCACAACTACCTGATAGCGTGAAGGAGAATATTGCCATCATTAAAAAGTATGTTTTTCAAGATTATAAACAGATGTACAAGCCACCTGTTGGAGCATTGTTGTATCCTTTTATTACGCCAGGAAGTCATTCTTACGCCAATGTTTTGTGGGATTGGGATTCGTGGCTAAGCAATGTAGCTCTCCGGCAGATATTGCAAGATCAAGGTACTGCTGCCGATAAAAGTGAGGCAGTAGCGTACGAACAAGGCTGTGTACTTAATTATTTGGCTTACACGGATTCTATGGATGGATATATGCCGATAGTGATTAGTAAGGGTTCGGACACTGCTAAACTTAAACCAGCAGATATTTATAGTACCAATATGCATAAGCCGGTTATTGCACAGCATGCAGCCTTTTTGACCAAGCAAAATAATAATAATGCCGAATGGTTATACAGTAAGTTTAACCGTTTGCAGGCTTTTATAAATAATTATCAAACCCATCATTACAGTAAAGAGACAGGCTTATTCTTTTGGCAGGACGATCTTGCAATCGGGGTGGATAATGACCCTTCTACTTTCTTTCGTCCCAATCGCAGCTCGGCTTCTATCCTTCTAAATTGTTTGATGTATAAGGAACTGAAAGCGATGTCTTATTTATCAACTTGTTTAAAACTTGATACCCTCGGGGTTAAATACGATAAAGACGCAGAGGCACTAAAAGAAAGTATAAGAACCAATTGTTGGGATGAAAAGGATGGGTTTTATTATTCAGTAGACCTTAATCTACGACCAATAACTAATCAACCTTCAATCGTTTTTGGGCGGACAATGGTATTGCATAAAGGAATGCCCCGCACTTACAGTTGCTTGATACAGAGGACATGTGTATGGTCGGGCTTTATGGCTATGTGGGCGGGTATTGCCACACCCGAACAAGCTAAGAGAATGGTTGCAGAAAACTATAGGGATACCCGAACTTTTAATGCTAAATATGGCATAAGAACTTTATCTAAACTAGAGAAAATGTATAGTTTAAAGGCAAGTAGTAACCCATCCAATTGGTGGGGGCCTATATGGGGAATATCTAATTATATGACTTACAGAGGGCTTTTGAAATATGGATATCAAAAAGAAGCAAATCAACTAGGCTGCAAAACTATAATGCTGTTTGGTAATGACTTTAAAAAAGAAGGTGCACTTCATGAATACTATAACCCTGATAATGGGGAACCCATTATGAATAAGGGTTTTCAGAATTGGAATTATTTAGTGTTGAACATGATTGATTGTTTGACAGGTAATAAACCTATTGAGGAGTTTTAGATAGAAAATGAAATTTGGATGCTGATTCAGAGTGGAATAACAGTTGAAAAGTTCATCCATTTTCATCCAATTAATTTCCCATTACACCAAATACTTTACTTTTAGCCCTTTGGTTAAGTACGCGTATTGCCAATATTTAATTAAGACTTTCTCAATTTTCTGCTAATTATAAATATGTATAGATCCATCTCTATTATTTACATCCTTCTTTATGGATGTTTTGTGCTGTTTGCTAGGCAACCCGATTTTTTTGATGGCGAGGTTTTAAGTGCAACCATTCACTTGGCAAAAGATTCTGCAAATAATGCACTTAAACCAATAGCAAACTTCTCAATTGGGGCAAATAAATACACCGTTCCAGCAAGTTATCCGCTGCGTTCTGTAAGTGAAGGCAATGTAGTAAAGGTTATTTATGAATCTGCCAACCCCAAGAAGGCTGTTGTTTATAGTGTGTGGGGCTATTGGATATTGTGGGATGAATTACTAGTTTCCTCAGTTATTTATCTCATCCTTTTTCAGGTGGCGGTGGGCATTACCAGCAATCCTACGCCAGAAGCATTGTTGGAACAATTAGAATATAAGCCCAAACCAAAATCGAGGTACTCTGATTAGCTAATATTTACCACAAAGTAGACAAAGGTTTTCACCAAGAACACTAAGACTTTATTTATTTCCCTTGTACTCTTTAAGTTTCTTTTCCTTGTGTATTTTACTTATTTCCTTTGCGTACTTTGTGTTTCCTTTCCTTGTGTTCTTTGTGGTTAAAAACATAAACTAGCCTTTCATTTCAAATCAAACATTACTTTTATCGCATCAAATTAATTTATTGCTATCATGAATTTAAAGTACGGTCTTCTTTTTTTCCTATCATTAATGTTTACTTTTATGGCTACAGCGCAAACAGTTATTCCGTTGTATATGGGCTCTATTCCCAATTCAAAACCTTGTAATGTGGTAGAAAAAGAGCCTGCTCCTGGAAGGGTGAGTGGTGTAATTATTCCTGTTTTGTATGCGTATCTGCCCGAGAAAAGAGATAGTATAAATAGTGCCGTAATTATATGTCCAGGAGGTGGATATGCGCGTTTAGCAATGGATCATGAAGGACATGAGATGGCTAAGGAGTACAATAAAAAAGGAATTGCGGCTTTTGTTTTGAAATATAGATTACCTATTGATGCAGCTTGCGTAGAAAATCCGGAAACTGTTGCCTTGATGGATGCACAACAAGCCATTAAATTAGTGAGAGATAGGGCAATAGAGTTTAACATTAACCCTGATAAAGTGGGTGTAATGGGCTTCTCGGCAGGCGGACATTTGGCGTCTACTTTGGGTACAGATTTTACCAATAGCCTCATTCCAAATGCGGAGAACACCAATCTTCGCCCTAGCTTTTTGGTATTGGGATACCCGGTTATTAGTTTTACGGATAGCCTTGCACACAAAGGAAGCCGAGAAAATATGTTGGGTAAGAATGCATCTGCCGAAAAAATAATTTTGTATAGTAATGAACTGCAGGTTACTCCTCAAACGCCGCCTACTTTTCTAATTCAAGCTGCCGACGACAACGCCGTTAAGGTAGAAAATAGCATAGAATTCTTTCTTGCTTTGAAGAAGAATAAGGTACCTGCGGAAATACATATACTTCAAAAAGGAGGACATGGTTTCGGATTGCATAACAAAGCAGAACCCTCTTTTTGGCTAGACGAAGTGTTTGTTTGGATGAAGACCAATAAATTTATGAAGTAGAGTTTCTTTCTTTTTGAATGATAGAATTATCTTCTACTTTAGAGTGTAATGGTTTGGGGAAAATGAATATCAACAATCATTTTTATCATTCAAATCATTTAATCAGCAATTCATGCGGTAATTGTATCTGTTTACTATTTACATTTGCATCCCTATCAGTTGCGGCGATGGCGAAATTGGTAGACGCACTACCTTGAGGTGGTAGCGCCTTTTACCGGGCGTGGGAGTTCGAATCTCCTTTGCCGCACACAATCAACCCGGAAATTTCTTCCGGGTTTTTTATTTAATGAACTTGGTGTAGTTAAATTGATAGGTTGTTATCCCCTATTTTAACCTAAAATATCCTCCTCAATATGATATTGAGGAGTTATTAATCGATGAAAACTCAGTTTCTCAATCATAAACACTTACTTTGAACTCTTAAAATATTATCATGAAGCCAACTATACAGGCAGATGAATGGGTAAACAAATACGCTGATATGCTCTACAACTATACTCTTACTAGGGTAAATGATAAGGGCATAGCAGAAGATTTGGTGCAAGATACTTTTTTGAGTGCATGGCGGGCAAAGGACTCTTACAACGCTGAAGCATCGGAGAAGACTTGGCTTTTTGCTATCTGTAAAAACAAGATTATAGACCATTATCGTAAGAAAAGCACTAGCAAGGAACAGTATGCCGAACTAGATACCACTAGTCATTTTTTTGATGATGCAGAACATTGGACCAAGCAAGACCAGCCCAATGAGTGGGGGATAAGCTACACAAGCACGGTGGAAACGAAGGAGTTTTATGGCATACTAGAGTACTGCAAAAAGAAGCTACAAGAGATGCAACGGAATGTTTTTGTAATGAAATATATGGAGGACTTAGAAGCAGAAGAAATTTGTAAGGTTCTTAACATTTCTTCGTCTAACTATTGGGTGATTATTCATCGGGCTAAGTTGCAGTTGAGAAAATGTATTGAGCAAAATTGGGTTAACAGCTAAAAGAAAGACATGAATTTACTAAATATAAGTTGTAAGAAGGCTACCTATCTAGTTTCAAAAAAGGAACAAAACCGCATCAATCTGTTTGATAGGCTAACGCTTTCCATACATCTATCTATCTGTTCGTTGTGCAAAAAATTTGAGCAACAAACCGGATTAATTATAAGAAATGCAAAACACAATCATTCAGAAGAAAAATTGTCTGAGGAGGTGAAGGAAAGGATTGTTTCAAGTTTAAATAGTGATTAGTTATTAGTGGTTAGTGGTTAGCATATTTTTTTGTCTAACCACTAACCACTAATAACTAACAACTATACAACTATACAACTATACAACTATACAACCAGTGCATTCAGCGTTTTGTCATAAGCCGTATTGTCTCTAAACATTTGTAATCCCTCTTTGGTAGTTAGGTATCTGTGTCCTTTTTTATTATTTATTACTGATATTTTATACAAATAAATCCAATGTCTTATTATTTCTTTCCAGGCAAAAAAGATAGAATGGTTTGGGTCGTAAATATGTGTTGGGTCAGAGCCTGCGCCATTCAATTCGATGATGCTAAAGTTTTTCCCTTGCAGCAATTCTTCCCACGAGTTGTATCTAATGTCCATCCTTCCATAATAAAACCCATCAATTTGCTTGCAAACTTTATCCATCTGTTCTGTCAGTTGCTCATCAATTTGATGGCTCAAATCAATAAATAAACATCCTCTAGCATGGTTGCCATAAGGAAGCAATACATGTTTTTTATTTGGGGGAAGAATAATCGTTAGCTCTTCCGCCAACAACTTTTTCAGCGCTGGTAATTGTAGTATGTAGCGTTGGTTTTGTTCCAATAATTGAAGAATGGTACTTACGCCATCGCCCGTTACGTGCAAAAATTCTTTTCCTACAATGCCCGTCACCTTTCCTTTTGTTTCATTGGGCATACGTACATAAAACAACCCCATTTCTTCGGGATAAGGAATAAATTTTTGTACAATGTAGGGCACAGTATATAGCGGCAACACCTCTTTTAGCTCTTCGGCATTATATACTTTTCGCACGCCCCTTCCTCTTGCGCCATTATCTGGTTTTACAATTAAAGGGAAGACAATATTCTTTTGTTTAATGCTTGCTAATACCTTTTCGGCCTCTGTTCCTACGTCAAATAAAAGGGTGGCAGGCTTGTATTGTTCAGGAATTAATGGGTCAATATCACTTTTTGTCTCCATCAAGAAACCTCCATTCTTAATGGTGGGATTAGCGGCGGCAAAGAAGAAAAAGGAGCGTGCCCTCAATCCAAATAATAAATAAACTAGGTACATCGGGGCATATACCACATTAAAAGGCCAGTATTCCCAATGCAATAACCTGATAAAAAATGGGTGCCTATTTAGGTATTTGTTTAGCTTATTCATGGCTGATTAATGTGTTTAGTTTGTTTTCAATCCGATGTGTTGTATGGTTATCCTTTAGGCAATCTATGTATTGCAATAAAGTTTCTTCTTCATCAATTGCCGCCGAAGTAATACTCACCGTAAGCATGGCATTATCCCTGTTCATCTTCAATCCATAATGATTATTTTCTTTACCAGTATTTGTATGAAAGTTTATGATCTCTTGTTGGGAAGGGTAGGGGTTGGTACTGATAAAGTCCTTAAACCATTGCTTTCTTTCTGCAATCATCGCCTCATTATACAATGTTACCGACGACCATATATAACGCTCATTTTCATCAAGCTTAGTTATTCTCAATTCATTTGCATCCCAAATACATTCTTTCAATTGTTCATCAATATATAATACCAACGTACAATTCTCAATCCCATTAAAGTTGAATTTCGCCAATGCTTCCCAAGGATTTTCCTCACTAAATAAGGCTGGCAAAATACTTCCACGGCTTTGTTTGTAACTCGGTTGAGGTTTATGCTTTTGATGAGCCCCATTTAGCAATACGCCCACATCACCTTTGTTATTGGCAATAAACCAAGTGCCACCAGCTTGCGCATCAACAGGATAATAGATGGCCCCATCTGAGGTTGACATCATCTTTTTAGGAGGAAACGCTGATGGACGAACAATTTTTTCATCTCTATTACTCGTGATGATTACTTTGTTTTCCGTTGGAATAAAACTTACTGTGCACATGATTGCCTGTATTTGATGGTGGATGGTGCAACGCCAAAAGACTCATTTAGTCTGTAACCGCCTATTTCATTGATGCCTACTCTTATCAGTGCCAAATGATGGATAGTATGTTCATCACAATAAAAAAGCTCTCTTTTAAAAGTAGTAGAGAAGTGTTCCTCATTATTATATAGTGTCAGTGACCTATCGCTTCTTTCTATGCCATTCATTATCTCTTTTAGGCTGCCAATAGCATAAACTGCAGAGCTTTCTATTACAATATCTCTCTTTCTTTTGCCATAATCTATTGAACCAGTTTCATAGCCGGTTAGCAAACATTGGTACATCTCTATGGAGTGCCTTACATGCTGCCCGATAGTGGCGCGCGATAATATTTCGGAAGGCTTTATGTAATGTTCTGCTTCTACAATACACAGAAAATCTATTAGCTCTTGCAGTACGGTGGTTGTCATAAAGCGCCAGTTTATTTTTTCTTTATTAATGATAAAAGTTGCGTTCTGCCGTTCCAGATTATGTAGAGTGATGCGATGGTTACCAAGACTGCATAGATGAAAAGCTGACCATGATCGCCCATTACTTCAATGCCCAATATTGTAAGATGCGATGCGATGGCGCCTGCCATAACTCCAACGGCTAATACTGCTCCATATACGGACGTTTTGGGAAAAAGGATTAGTAAAGAGGCAATTAATTCTGCTATGCCAGAACCTATTCTGCCCGGTGCTCCCAAGCCTACTTTATCGAATATGTAAACCGATTCTGGTGCAGCGGTAAACTTAAAGAACAGTGTTTGTAACATGATAATAGCGGCTACCAAGCGGCTAATCCAGAGTAAGATGTTTGTTGTTTTCATTGTATTATAAGTTGAAAGTGAAAAAGTGAAAAAGTCGAAAGTCGAAAGTGATAAGTTGAAAGTCGAGAGTCAATTTATTAGAAGTTATAAAGAGTTGTTTTTTCTTTTGACTTTTAACTCTTGACTTTCAACTCTAATAACTACTTAAATGTTTTCCCCCAATTTGCATCTGCGTTTTTCATTAAGTGTGCTTCGTCCTTATCCCAACTCTTCTTGGTATTTGTAAAAAACTTGTTGTAAAAGAGATATAGTTTGCCGTTTGTAACCTTAAAAGTCTCGGGATCTACTTCTACTTTGCTGCCATCATTGCCCATTGCATACGCACACCATCCGCCATATTGAGGTTCGTACTTACTTGGGTTAGCCTTAAATAAATCCCTGTTTGCAGCACTTTCAAAGTAGTAGTTTATGCCTTGATAAGTAGCGGTGATGGATGGTTTTCCTTCCTTTGCTTTTCCTTCGGTGAAGTACGCTACAGGGTCGTACCATTTGATACCTGTTTGTTTACTAGCCAAATTAAAATTTGCCTTCCGTACTTCCGTTTTATCTGCTTGTGCAAAAGATGCCAAGCCCAATACTACCATCATTCCTAATAAGATTACCTTTTTCATTTTTTAAATTAAAGAGTTAATAAGCTATTTTATCTTCTTTTACGAAGCAAATTGGATAACCTTACAGTATTATAAAGAAATATTTTGGAGAGTATAATTGAAGTAAGTTAGTTTAAATGAGAGTATAAAGTAGTTTGTGTAAACTGGCTTTTTAAATATTACATCTTGCTTCAAAAATAATTAGAAATTGGTTTAATATTAATTGCCAGTTTGCAATAGGGCGTGTCCATGCTTTTTCAATGTTTTTAATAGCCA
>CANCVE010000147.1 GCA_947381435.1 Chitinophagaceae bacterium | reverse complement strand
AGTATTTGGGAAAAGATGTGCTGTCCGACAAAAGTGCTACTTTTATTCATGTTGTTTAAAATTCTGTGGTAAGAACAAATAAACAACAAAGGGAGCCTAATAGCTCCCTTAACTTTTTATAATCTTATATTTTTTGTCGGACAATAGTGGTTTAAAACCATCACCCAAATAAATAGTGTATGATTATTTTTTTAGTAAATACATTAAGTGTAGTATTTTACCACATTTGTTAGTACAACAGTTAAACTCATAATTTTTACCCGAGCAGGTTTGGTCACCGATGCCTCTCCCCCTATATTTGTGGCTGTACCATCGACACATCACTAAATAATGATTCGGAAAATGTTTTTACCTCTTTTCATCTATATATACATTTTACTTTCTTGTGGCGGTTCGCATACTCAACCTCCTACCCTAAAGCATATCGGTATTGATACCTCTTCTCATTTTAAGCAATTAACATCTAAAGAAAAAGAATTCTATTTCAATGCCATTAATCCTTTATATAAGAATATGCTTGTACAAAAAGGATTCAATGGTGCAATACTAGCTGCAAAGAATGGTGATATAGTTTTTGAAGATTACCATGGATTTGCAAACTTCAAAACAAAGGAATTAATTAATTCTAATACTCCCTTCCATTTGGCTTCAATATCCAAGACTTTTACCGCTATGACCACATTGCGGATGATGGAACAAGGAAAACTTTCTTTGGAGGACGATGTTAAAAAATATCTCCCTACTTTCCCTTATACTAACGTATCTATAAAAGACTTACTTACTCATCGAAGTGGATTGCCAAATTATATATATTTCATGGAGGGTGGAAGGGAAATACAATATGTACGCAAGCTAAACAGACGTGGTAGGAGCGTATTAGTACGTAGTGCAGTTATAAATAAGGGTAAAGGATTTGTTGGACTAGCTACTAACGAAGATGTGTTAGATTGGATGGTTAATAAAAAACCTTCGATTGAAGCATCGCCTAATCGAGTATTTAAATATTGTAATACAAACTATGTTTTGCTTGCTTTAATAGTCGAAAAAGTAACTGGAATGACCTTCCCCCAGTACATGAAGGATAGCGTATTTACTCCACTTGGCATGACAAATAGTTTTATTTTCACGCCAAAAGATATACCTAGCTATTTGCCTTCTTATATGGGCTCTAAACCAGCACCAATTGAAAAGTTTGATTTTGTTTTTGGAGATAAATGTGTTTACAGTACCGTAAGGGATATGTTACAATGGGATAAGGCATTATACGAAGGAAGTTTTGTAAGTAAACCTACTTTGGATCTCGCTTTCAAAGGATATAGTAATGAACATAGAGGAGAACATAATTACGGTTTAGGCTGGAGGCTCTTAATAGAACCAACCCAAACAATAGTCTATCATAATGGATGGTGGCATGGCAACAATACAGTATTTACTCGTTTGGTAAAAGATAGTGCTACACTAATAATATTAGGAAATAGATTTAATAAAAGTATTTATTCCGGTAGAAAACTAACGTCTGTTTTTACTGGTAATATAGATACTACTAAACTCATTGAATAAAACTTATTATTCACCTATTATTTCCAATTAAAGAGTTCAAAGAGTCATTTTCTTGATTAATATATTCATTTTTAAGTACAAAAAGTGACTTTTTACGTGCAAAAAAGAGACTTTTTACTTGCAAATCAGTGACTTTTTACTTGCAAAAAGCCATTTTTTACGTGCATTATGTCACTTTTTACTTGCAAAAAGTCATATTTTACTTGCAAAAAGTCAATATTTACTTGCAAAAAGCCAATATTTACGTGCAAAAAGCCAATATTTACGTGCATTTCGGGACTTTTTACGTGCGTTTCAAACACTTTTACTTTACTAGACCTCTTCGACAATTGGTTTTCGTGAATAAAATAGAATAAATATTTCTTTTCTCTGTTCTTTCTGTGTCATCAGTGGCAAATGGAATACCCATAAATCGAATAAAAAATGCCGCAGAGGCACTGAAAAACCAAAAAAGAGAATATGAAATGAATTGTCAAAGAGGTCTACTATTTCATTAATTGTATATTTAAAAGGCCAAATAATTCCCACAAAGTGAATTGTAAAATGAAAAATAGTAGTTAAATAAATTATTGTGTAAATTTTACACAATAATTCTGATATTTGTCCCTTAAAACAAATGTTATGCTAATGAAAAGAATCTTATCTGTTGCATTTACTGTAACCCTATTGTTTGCCACAAGAGTAAGTGCACAAGAAACAAAAGTTGTTACAGCCCCAAAACTAACCATCGATGGTCATCCAGCTTGGATAATGCAAGGAAACATTTACGAAGTGAATATTCGGCAGTACACACCTGAAGGAACTTTCAAGGCTTTCGCCAAAAATCTGCCACGTCTCAAACAAATGGGCGTGCAAACTCTTTGGTTTATGCCCATAAATCCTATTGGAATATTGGATAGAAAAGGAGAACTAGGAAGTTATTATGCCGTGAGTAATTATAAAGCAATAAATCCTGAATTTGGTACAATGACTGATTGGAAAGCATTAGTTAAACAATGCCATGAAATGGGTTTTAAGGTGATAATAGATTGGGTGCCAAATCATACTGCAGCAGATCATTATTGGATGAAATCTCACCCAGATTTTTATGTACAAGATAGCATAACGCACAAGGCAATTTCCCCATTTCATTGGACAGATGTGCGTAAACTGAACTATAAAAACCCAGAGTTGTGCGATACGATGACTGCCAATATGGAATTTTGGTTGAAAGAAACGTACATAGATGGCTTCCGTTGCGATGTTGCTTTTGAAGTGCCACAAGCATTCTGGCAAAAGTGCATTGCTAAACTTAAAAAGGGAAGAAACATATTTATGTTAGCCGAAGCTAGTTTGCCTTGGCTACATAAAGCTGGTTTTGATGCTACTTATACTTGGCCAGATTATAATGTAATGAAAGATATTGTGAAAGGTAAATTGAATGCCCTCGATTTGGATAGTAGCTTGAATGACACTGAAAAAGATTATCCAAAGAATGCTATTAAGATGTATTTTACTAGTAATCATGACCTGAATAGTTGGGAATTGGCCGATTATGGTACCATGCCAGGCAAGAGTCATGCTCCATTTGCAGTTCTATCCCAGACCATGAAACGCTCTGTTCCTTTAATTTATACTGGTCAAGAAGAACCACATTTAGATAGTATTAGTTTTTTTTATAAGAATACTATCTCCTTTAAAAAGTATGCTAGAGCTGAATTTTATAGTAAGCTTTTAAAGTTGAGAAAAAACAATGAAGCCTTAGCTGCCAATGCAAGTTATACTAAGCTAAAGAGTACCAACGACAAAAAAGTGTTTTCTTACATAAGAGAAAAGAATGGCAGGAAAGTTTTGATAGTTTTAAATCTCAGTCCAGATCCAATTGTAACTACTATTACCAACCCCATTATTGTTGGAAACGCTATAGAAATTTTTACTAATAAAATTGTAGAATTGAAGGCAGATGAGAAATTCAGTTTAGATGGATGGGGTTATAAAGTATTCAATTATTCTACTAAACAATAGCTAATTTTTCATAAATTGTAAAACAAAGGCTGTCTCAAATTAAATATTGGGGACAGCCTTTCTTATTTACAGTATTCTATTTAATTATTAAAAATGAACTTAAACTTAAATTCTTAATTGATAAAATGTCTTATAGGAATGTTGTAAAATTAATAGAGAATCTTTAGGTAAAACAGGATACTCTTTTTACTTAATGCCTACAACTTAGAACAACAACTTATTATTTATTACTTTCAACGTCCCTTGAACCTTCCTACTTCACCTTCTCCTTCACTTCTTGCAACTTCAATAATGCCTCCACAGGCGTGAGTCTATTAATATCTATTGCCGCTAATATTTGACGTATTTCATCGAATGTTTGAGAATGTGCATCAAATATTGATAGCTGCATTTGTGGTGCTGCAATACTCTTCACTGCTTTTCGGGTATCTTTTACGTTAACCGTTAACTGTTGACCGTTAACCGAAGGCGCATCCCCATCGGTTAACGGAACACGGTCAACGGTATTCTGTTCACTGTTCACTGAAACTTCATCATCCACATGTTTCGCCTCTAATTGTTTCAGTATATCATTGGCACGTTCTATTAGTTTGGGCGGCATGCCCGCCATCTTAGCCACATGAATACCAAAGCTATGCGTACTGCCACCAGGCGCTAGTTTGCGTAGGAAGATAATTTTATTGGCAATCTCTTTGTTGGTAACGTGGAAGTTCTTTACCTGCGGCAGTTTCTCTTCCAGTTCATTCAGTTCGTGATAGTGCGTAGCAAATAAAGTCTTTGGTGCAAAGGGAGAATTGTGAAGAAACTCAACAATACTCCACGCTATGGAAATGCCATCGTAAGTAGAAGTTCCTCGTCCTATTTCATCCAATAATACAAGGCTTCTTTGAGAAATATTATTAATAATACTTGCCGTTTCATTCATCTCCACCATAAAAGTACTCTCGCCGCCACTAAGGTTATCGCTAGCACCCACACGGGTAAATATCTTATCAGTTAAAGGAATCTTTGCTGTTGAAGCAGGTACAAAACTACCAATGTGCGCCATCAACGTAATGAGGGCTGTCTGCCGTAATATTGCACTCTTACCACTCATATTGGGGCCAGTAAGAATGATAATCTGTTGTTCTTCGGGACTTAAATAAATATCATTAGCAACATAAGTATCACCCAGAGGAAGATTGCGTTCTATTACTGGGTGGCGGCTTTCGGATAGATCTAAAGTAAGCCCATCATGAATTTCAGGCTTCTTATAATTGTATTGCAAGGCATTCTCTGCAAAGCAAAGCATACAATCCAAAATGGCTAGTATGTTCCCGTTAACTTGTATTGGGGCAATGTAATCTTGCAGGGCAAGTAATAGTTTATCATACAAATCAAGTTCTATGGCAAGCATTTTGTCTTCTGCCCCCATTATCTTTTCCTCGTATTCTTTTAGTTCTGGGGTAATATATCGTTCAGCATTGGCAAGAGTTTGCTTACGAATCCATTCTGGAGGTACTTTGCTTTTATGCAGGTTAGTTACTTCCAGATAATACCCAAATACATTATTAAAGCTAATCTTCAACGAAGAAATACCCGTAGCCTCAATCTCTCTTTGTTGGATATTTAGCAAATATTCTTTGCCCCCACTAGCTATTAATCTGAGCTCATCAAGCGTAGCATTAATGCCGGGGTTAATAACACTACCCTTATTTACGGCAATAGGTGTTGCTTCATTTATCTCCGCAATAATCTTTTCTACAATAAAATGACAAGGATTCAATGCATCTGCCAATCTTTTCAAGTATTGATTATTGCTAACACTCAGTTGCAACTTTATCTGTTCTACCTGTTGCAATCCACGTGCAAGTTGCAATACCTCTCGTGGATTAATCTTCTTCATTGGCAGTTTACTAACCAACCTTTCTACATCACCACATTGCTTGATGGCGGCAGATAATTGTTTTCTTATATCTGTTTGAATAATGAAATGTTCAACAGTATCTAGTCGCTCATTAATCTTAGTAATATCCTTCAACGGCAATACCACCCATCTTTTCAGCATCCTAGCACCCATTGGGCTAACGGTATTATCCAGCACTTTTAGTAAGCAATTCCCATCACCAACACCATTATTTAGCAATTCTAAGTTACGTATGGTAAATCTGTCCATCCATAGGTAATCATCCTTCTCCATCCGTTGAATGGACGTAATGTGTCCAAGGTTAGGGTGCTCTGTTTCTTTCAGGTAATACAATATTGCTCCAGCTGCTACTACACCACTGTGCATATTCTCTACGCCATAACCTTTTAGGGAATGTGTCTGAAAATGCTTCAATAAACTTTCTGTGGCAAAGGCTTCATCAAACAGCCAAGCCTCCATGGTGTAGGTGTAAAACTTATTGCCAAATACTTCCTTAAATTGTTTTTGATGGCTTCGCTGATACACCACCTCTGCAGGTTTCAGGCTTTGCAAAAGTTTATCTATGTACTCTGCATTGCCTTCTGCTACAAAGAATTCTCCTGTGCTTATGTCCAAAAAAGCAACACCCAAATCAGTATCTGTAAAATGTAATGCAGCAAGAAAGTTATTGCTATTAAGTTCTAGTAACTTGTCGTTAGTGGCAATGCCGGGTGTAACCAGTTCTGTAACGCCTCGTTTTACAATGCCTTTTGCTTGCTTTGGATCTTCTAATTGATCGCAGATGGCAACACGATATCCAGCCTTTACCAGTTTATGTAGATAAGTATCGAGTGCATGGTGAGGAAACCCGGCCAACTGACTACTATTGGCATCTCCATTGTTTCTTTTAGTAAGGGTAATACCTAAAACTTGTGAGGCTTTTACTGCATCATCACCAAATGTTTCGTAGAAATCGCCCACACGGAAAAGCAATATGGCATCGGGATAACGCTGTTTGATAGCCCGGTGTTGCTGCATTAAAGGTGTTTCTGAAGTAGCCTTAGCCATAGCGACAAATATACTGCGCTAAAGATTATTAAACGGCTGGGAATATATGTGGGGAAAAGTAGTAGTGAAATACTGAATAAAAGGAGGGAAGCATTTTGTAATTGCCTCATTATTAGTTAATGTAACTATTTATTAAACTCACCAAAATGCCATAATATCCCTGATGGATCGTGTAGAAAACATTCTTTACCCCATAGTTCATATCTGATAGGTACTAGTTTTACATTTTGGTATTTATCTGTCAGGTTTAGTTTTTGTATTTCCTTAAAGTATTGTTCTACATTTTCTATTTCAAGAAACAACATTGAATTATTTACCCAATCTTCTACATAAGCATTTTGTAGATAAAATCCATAGTTATCACTGATGTTAAAGTAGGACATACTATCTGAAAGAATATATTCCTGAAACCCTAAGTCTTTGTAGAAAGCCCTGGAAATACTGAAATTTTTTGCCCCAATAAATGCCCGAATAGATTTAACTTGTTGATTCATGTTTGTATTCTTTTTAGAAGTTTGCTTCTGTAATGTATTAGAGCAAAAGTTTTTATACTTGAAAAAGCCATTTAAATAGAAAAAGGAAGACAAAACATCACTTGGTTGTTTGTCTTCCTTTTATTTAAAATTTATGAAACTCAAAAAGTTTCTTTTACTGTTTTGTACTTAGATATCTTTCTGCATCCAATGCTGCCATACAGCCACTTCCAGCCGCAGTAACCGCTTGTCTATAGTTTTTATCTTGCACATCACCAGCAGCAAAAACTCCTTCAAGGTTTGTTTTTGATGTTCCTGGAATTGTTTTTATGTAGCCAGTTTCATCCATATCTATAAAATCCTTGAATATGTCACTATTTGGTTTATGACCAATTGCAACAAAGAAACCTCCTATTGCTACATCTTGTGTATTATTAGTAATTACATTTTTAATGCGTACACCTTCTACTTTGTGTTCACCAAGTATTTCCTCAGTTTCACTGTTCCAATAAATAGTAATGTTAGGTGTCTTTATTACCCGGTCTTGCATTACCTTACTAGCACGCATTGTGTCTCTTCGCACAATCATGTGTACATGTGTACAAAGTTTCGCCAAATACAATGCTTCTTCGGCAGCAGTATCGCCCGCACCTACTATTGCAACTTCTTTTCCCCTAAAGAAAAAACCATCACAAACCGCACAGGCACTTACCCCAAATCCATTTAAACGTTGTTCACTTTCTAATCCTAACCATTTGGCAGAAGCTCCTGTAGAAATGATTACGGCATCAGCTTCAATCCAGTTTTCTTCATCTATTTCAACTTTATAAGGCTGAGAACTGAAGTCTACTTTAGTAGCCATTCCGTAACGGATATCTGCTCCCATCCTCACAGCTTGTTTCTCAAAGTTTACCATCATTTCTGGACCTTGAATTCCATCAGGATACCCAGGATAGTTTTCTACTTCTGTTGTTATGGTTAGCTGCCCACCCGGTTGTATCCCTTGATACAATACTGGTTTCATGTTTGCTCTTGCCGCATATATTGCAGCAGTATATCCTGCCGGACCACTTCCTATTATCAATAGGTGAACTTTCTCAGTTATTTTTTCGCTCATTATTTTAAATTATTGGACGGCAAATTTATCGTTAGATTATTCTAATACTCTATTAAAGTATTCCACAAAAGGAAAGAATGTGTGTTGTAGATTAATATTGACAAAATTATATCGACTAAAAGTAGCTTTGATTTATGCTCTTTTACCAATGCTTCTCTTCAATTTTATTAATTGATTTTATTTTTTAAAAGCTCTGATTATACCTAATCTGATGCCATAATCAACCCTATATTCTTTAATTGGATATTTATCAACGTAAGTAGGAAGGTGTTGATAACGAATTTGAGGCCCTACAAAGAAGGTTGATTTGTTGTGTGTATAGGTAAAGTTTGCACTCAAGCTACTATTTATATTCCATTTTCTAAATAGCGATTCTCCGTTTGCGTAATATTTATAATCGGTAGAAATGATAAATACATTTTTGTTTAAAGAATAAGTTGGCTGCATTGAAGCTCCAATACTTAGCCCAATTTTTTTATTACTAAATACATTCCACTCAACCCCAATTGGTATAGATATTTGATATAATCTGTTCGACAATCTTGTTTGCCCCATTCCAGATCCATTGCTATACTTCGAAGCAACATTTATAGAGTCGAATGTATTGTTTTGAAATACGCCAATCGTCGCTAGTCCTGTACTATTGTAAGCATCAATATAATATTCTCTAATATTAAATTGCAGTCCTGTTTTCAATGTAATTTTATCAGATGCTTTATACCTTAATCCAAGACCCAACTCTTTACCTAATCCTGCTTTTTGACTTACTAGACTATTTACAGTTCCCGATGTTGCTTTACTAGTAAAATCATCTTCTACTAGGCTCCGA
>CANCVE010000146.1 GCA_947381435.1 Chitinophagaceae bacterium | reverse complement strand
ATTCTACTAAGAAAGATTCAACAAAGAAATAAGCAAAAAACTTATTGTAACTACCATTGGCTCTGTTTGGCTTGCAAACGGGTAGTTATCTAACTCTTTTTCATATGGCAAGCAATCGTTAGAGGTCGTCCTGTTTCTACAGGAGGACCCTTTTTATTTTTATTACTTTAGATTACTCTACCACAAAGAGAACTAAGGTTTTTCACAAAGAACACAAGGATTAAATTATAGATGTACTACAATCCTTGCAATCCTAGTTACTATTCAAATATTGGTAGACTCTTTTTAGTTCAATCCATTTACAAACTTCATAGTATCTATTCCATCTGCATAATCTGTTAAACTAGGCTTTTGTGCAGCACCAAAATCAACAAACCCCTTTCCCACAGTACATTGAATGGATTCATTATCAGTAAGACTCTTTATTAAAGATTCCTTATCTGAATAAAACTCATAATTTACCTGACTGACTGGAGAAAATATAGAAGGTTCTTCAACTAATATTATAGAATCATTGGTCATATAATATTTCCGCCCCATCATTTGTAAAGCCAATTGATAATCGTAGTTATGCTTATACTTATGAAATTCGAAATAGTAGCCATACTTCTTTAATGTATCTAACAACATTTGAAAATCATAACCTTCTGGCACATATAGTTTGGTAACATTTCTACAACCAAGGCCAAAATACATTTGAATATCATCCGACAACAATGCCAAGTCTTCCTCAGTTTCCTTGCCTGTAAGTACTGCAACTGAAGTTCTATTCTTCCTAATTATGTTAGGATATTTTCCAAAATAATAGTCAAAGTACCTACTACTATTATTACTACCCGTAGCAATGTAGGCATCACAACCCTTTAAGTTTTCAGCAAACTGAACCAGCGTTTCAACATTACTATTATACTCGTTTAATTTAGCTACAAGATGTTTTATCAGGATACTATCTTTTGATGATGGCTTAATAGTTTGCTTATACCCACTGATAAATACACAAAGAAAATCATGAAAGCCCACTAATGGTATATTCCCAGCCATCACTACGCCAATGTTCTTTTGGGTAATAGGAATATTCTTAACCTCATACTTATTTGCCCAATCAATTAACAAATCTTCTTTTAAAAAAGACTTTGCAATATTATTCACCGCAATTTCTACAAACTCAATCGTAAACCAGGCGTTCTCCCTACTTGCCCTTTCCTTTACATTTATCCACTCTTCCTCACTACTCAGCATATAATTACCAAGTTTTACTAACATTTTTATTCTTTCTTGTAAATCCATTTTTTAAAATCAATTTAGTCTTTTACTTTTACCGCCAATTTAATTCAAAAATACAGATATGGCGATTAAAATAACAGACGAATGTATCAATTGTGGGGCTTGCGAGCCAGAATGTCCAAATAATGCCATTTATGAAGGTGGTGTACAATGGGCTATAGTTGATGGAACAAGTGTAAAAGGAACTTTTGCCTTGATGGATGGAACAGTTGTTGATGTGGCTGCCAAACATGCGCCATTGGGTGTAGATGTATATTACATTACACCAAACAAGTGTACTGAGTGTCAAGGTTTCCATGAAGAGCCTCAGTGTGCTGCAGTTTGCCCTGTAGATTGCTGTGTGCCTGATGAACAGTATGAAGAAACCGTAGAAGAATTGTTGGCTAAGAAAGACAAATTGCACCTTGCATAATTCTTTATTAGTCAAACTATATAATTTACTACTTTTACATTTCAATGATTGTTGCTGTAAATAGCAACTCTTTTAACGGAAGGTGATATTTCCTCCCAAAAAAGGTGAAAGACCAAAATGGTTTTTCACCTTTTGCATTTATATACTCCATAATTACTACATAAGAACAATCAATACCAATTCATCCATTGTTATTTGAAACTATTCCCCTACTTTCGCGCCCATTTCCCAAAAGGCTCAACAAGTTCTCATCTGTTTGAGACGCCAGCAGGGTGTAATCTTTAATAAGATTATTTTATGCCAAAGGTTAAAACAAATTCAAGTGCAAAGAAGCGGTTCAAGATAACCGGCACAGGTGAAATTACATTTCAAAAGGCTTTCAAACGCCACATCCTAACAAAGAAATCTACCAAGCGCAAACGTGCCCTAAGAATGAAAGGAATGGTAGGACCTGCTAACAAAGACTTTGTTATGCGTTTATTACGTTTGAAATAATACGCAAACATTTTTCCGCACAGTTAAAGAAAAAAACATTTTAAAACATTCGTTGGTGGCCTAACAGTCGCTGATAAAAAATTATAAATTATGCCACGTTCAGTAAATGCAGTAGCATCAAGAGCAAGGAGAAAGAGAATTCTCGACCAAGCCAAAGGGTTTTATGGTAAACGTAAAAACGTATATACCGTAGCCAAAAATATCGTTGAAAAAGGTTTAACTTACAGCTACGTAGGTCGTAAACTTAAGAAAAGAGAATACCGTCAATTATGGATTGCTCGTATTAATGCGGGTGTTCGTGAAGAAGGTCTTACCTACAGTCAGTTTATACATAAACTAAATGTAAAAGGTATTACTTTGGATCGTAAAGTTTTAGCTGATTTAGCTATGAACAATCCTGAAAGTTTTAAAGCATTGGTACAATCTGTTAAGTAATCTTACACAGTAAATAATAAAAAAAAGCTGAAGAAATACACTTCAGCTTTTTTTATGCCTTATGTGTTTCAAACTATTACTTTTGCCAACTTTAAAGAAGTTTTACCACTAAGCTCACAAAGGATTTACACTAGGTACACTAAGATTTGATAGAGTAATTTCAAAAAAAAATTGTGAACATTGCGTTTCTTTTCTTAGTGCTCTTTGTGGTTAAAATTTTTACAGAAACGGTTAATCAATTTATTATCACTTTTAAAGCGAGTTCTTAGATGAACAATTCCTACACCTCTTTGGTGAATCAAACCTTCCACTTCCCACAGGAGGGTTATAAATTGAATGATGATGGGTATTTGATGTTTAACAATGTAGACGTTAAAGCCCTGATAGACAAGTACGGCACGCCACTTAAAATAACCTATCTACCAAAGATAGGGATGCAGATAAATAGGGCTAAGGACATGTTTGACAAAGCCTTTAAAAAGCATAAGTACGAAGGAACTTACAACTATTGCTACTGTACTAAGAGTTCGCACTTTTCTTTTATTGTAGAAGAAACACTGAAACATCAGATACATCTGGAGACTTCCTATGCTTACGATATAGAAATTATTAATCAGCTATATCTTAAAAAGAAAGTAAATAAGGAAACATTTATTATCTGTAATGGCTACAAACAAAAGCCATATACCAACCGTATTGCTAAGCTTATTAATAGTGGGTTTAAGAATGTAATACCTGTTTTGGATAATAAGGAGGAGCTTGATGCTTACCGTAAAACAGTAAAAGAACCTTTTAAACTAGGTATACGAGTTGCTGCTGAAGAAGAACCATCTTTCCCATTCTATACTTCACGCCTGGGAATCAGACCGCGTGATATTCTGGAATTTTATGTGGATGAGATAGAAGGCTTTGAAGATAAGTTTCAATTGAAGATGCTTCATATTTTCTTGAATAAAGGGATAAAGGACGACATCTATTATTGGAGTGAATTGAATAAGGTTATCAACTTATATTGTCAGCTAAAGAAGATTTGTCCTGAATTAGACTCTATCAATATTGGTGGCGGATTCCCTATCAAGCATTCTCTAGGTTTCGATTACGACTATCAATTCATGATTAATGAAATTGTGGGCAACATAAAACGTGCTTGCAAGAAGGCTAAGGTGGCTATGCCGCACATCTTTACCGAGTTTGGTAGTTATACCGTTGGTGAAAGTATGGCGCACATATACAGCGTTATTGGTCAGAAAGTACAGAACGATAGGGAGTGTTGGTATATGATTGATTCATCGTTTATCACTACCCTTCCAGATACTTGGGGCATAGGAGAGAAATTCTTGATGCTGCCTGTAAATAAATGGGACAATGAATACCATCGGGTGGTGCTTGGTGGTATTACCTGCGATAGTCACGATTATTATGATAGTGAGGAGCACATTAACGAGGTTTTCTTACCAAAGCTTACCAACAACTATAAAGGTGAGGAAGAGAGCAATAAAGAACCTCTATATGTAGGCTTCTTTCATACGGGTGCTTATCAGGATCAGATAAGTGGTTATGGTGGCATCAAGCATTGCCTAATTCCTTCGCCAAAGCATATTATTATTGAGTATAACAAGCAAGGTGTGTTGGAAGATTGGGTGTATGCCAAGGAACAATCTGCACAGAGTATGCTGAAGATATTGGGGTACTTGAAATAAATATTTGAATTTAATTGAATCAGAAAGGCTTTCACATTAGGTTGTGAAAGCCTTTCTGATTGAAAACAAATCTGATGAACTAATATTCAATACAAGAATTAACCTACGAAAATTATTAAATTGGTTTTACTATTTCTAAATAATCATAAGAATTCAAAAATCTATTTCTTGATTATGTCTTTTTTATAAAATGTATAGAATGAGATACTTTTTTTTTCTGTTAGCATTTTTTCTTTCAACGCAAATTGTCATGTGTCAGGTTAATGATATTGACTACTTATTAATTAAACAAAAGCAAAATATAAGTTACTCCGCAGATACTTATTATTCTGGCTCTCAGAATAGCCAAAAGAGAATGAAAATCAAAAGAACAGGTATCCTATCTAAAGTAAATCCCGTTATTACGATACCATCAGGTGCGATGTGGCTTTATCAAAATTTTTTATCTCCTCAACTAGCAAGAGAGTGCCCTTACGAGATGACTTGCTCAAACTTTAGTAAACATGCTATTGAAGAAAATGGAGTAATAAAAGGAGTATTGATTTCAGCAGATAGGCTTATGCGATGCAACCCTTTTAGTTTAGCTGACGTAAATGAAGACTACGTAAACCCAATTAATCAGAAGATTATTGATTTTCCATGCTGGTACAAATAACAAACATTCAGCAGCAGAAAATTGTATCACAATTGCATAGACTCATCTTAATTTCCAGTCTTCTTTTGTACGCTTTTTCTCATTTAGCTGCACAGGATAACGGATTTTCTAGAGACATCAGGTTTGTAAATTATCTGATAGATAAAAACATGTTTAAAGAGGCAAATCTGTCCCTAACAACTATAGACACAGAAAACATTGCACAAGCTAGAATAGACACATTACATTTTTATAAAGGATTAACAGCCTTGTATTTGAATGACACCTTAAACGCTATTAAAAATTTCAATGAAGTTTCTGCTAATTGCAGTTATTTTTACAAAGCATTAATCGCTAGCTCGTACTTACAATCTACAAGACATCAATATAAGATGTCCGAAAAAATGCTAAAAATTGCAAGGACTTCCAAGGATACTGTTACATGTTCAATTGCAAACCTTTTATTAGCAGGCAATTCTTTATTAACAAACAACAATTCACTCTTTTTAGACTATAAAAAAGCAATTGACACAACCAATCCTATAATAAATATTGCTACAATTAATTTAAATAAAGCTTATCAAAATAAGAACAATACAAAAAGAAAGTCTATTTTTTTGAGTGGTCTTTTAAGCACCATTGTACCTGGCTCAGGAAAACTATATGCGGGTAAGGCTACGGTAGCTCTGGGGGCATTTATCCCTATTGCTTCATTAGGATTATTGGCAGCCGAATCTTACAACAAGGAGGGCATTAAAAGTGTAGGCTTTATAAGTTTTGCATCTCTATTTACTATATTCTACTTGGGGAATATTTGGGGAAGCATGTCTGCAGTCAAAATTAGAAACGCAAGTATTGAGATTAACTATGAGAAAAACATTTCTATTAATATGCTTATTCCTGTTAAAAGTTTGCTTCGCTAATGCCCAAATGTATAACTACAATGTGGCAAATATTGAAGCTAAAAAACTTTACAATCAAGGAAAGTATTGGGAGGCCTCCGTTTTGTATGAAAGGTGCTTATTTGAATTAGCTGATGACACTACACATGAAAGTAATCCATTTATTGCATCTATGTATATTAATGCGATAAAAGATAAAATTAGTTGTCTAAAATTAGGTGGGAATGTTGGTGAATTGCCTGATTTTATTAACAGATGTAGGCAAATGGATATTCCCGACAGTTTTCGCCAAACATTAGCTTATGATGAAATGATTGCGCTATACTTAAGCAGCAGCTATACGCTAGCGATAGAAGCCACCAAAACAATTGATACAAATTTATTAACTAAGAAAGAAATTCAATTTAGCAAGATCATTAATATATTATCATTAAATGAATTGAATAATTGGACTGAAGCAAAAACTGCCTATCGTAATTATATACTTGAATATGTTTGTATAGATTCCGTCTATAAATACGAAAGTTTATATAACAACTTCCCTTTATTAAAAAGTGAAAAAAAAGCGAAGCATTTATCTACAATTTTCCCTGGACTAGGATTAGTTTATGCCGGAAAACCAATAGATGGATTGAGCAACCTTTTATTTCAAACTGGATCTGCAATATTTACTTGGACTACGTGGCAAAGCGGGTATTGGCTAGCTTCTTTATTAGTGGGTGGAAGTACTTTCGACGCTTTTAGAAGTGGAGGGAAAAGAAAAGCTAAAAATGAAGTTATAGCCTATAACAACAAAGTATTATTTGAATATAAAAACAGAATAAACCAGAAAATTATAAATACCTACAAATAAAGTTGTACTTTTTTAGACGCAATTGACTTTTGGACAATATATTTGTTTCGAAATAAATAAAAATTATGAGAAAAAATGTCCATTTGTTTGCACTTTTATTAAGTGTATTGTTGCTTAATAGTTGTGCAATGATATTAAGTCCTAAAAAACAAAAAATTGTAGTAACTACCAATAACAGCAAAGCAACACTCTATGTTGAAGATGAAAATGCGGGTAGTGGCGAAACAATTGAAGCAAAAGTTACCAAAGACTTAGATTCTAAACAGCTTAAAGTAGAAGCCCCTGGTTACAAACCTGCATATTATGCTGTGATTCAGCATAAATTAAATCCATTAGTATGCGTTTCTTGTCTTTTCCTTGCTTATCCATACTTTTTTGACCAGAATAGTCCGAAGGCTTTTAGTTATAGCCATACATTTGACTGCCCATTGGTTAACAAAAAAGTAGTTAGAAAAGCTGATAGCAAATACATAAGTATTGACGAAGTAAGCTTTGATATTAAAAACAAAGACTTCAAATTTATACCTATTAACTATAAAAACTACTTAAATAAAATAGACAAAGAGGAACAAAAACCTGAAGCAAAAAAGAAAAAAGCTGTAAATACTGAAAGTGAAGATGTTAAAGTAGATAATACCATTTTTGCTAATGAAATTGAAAAGGTGTTGAAAGAAACTGGATATATCGATACGGTTAACATGATTTTCAAGGACAATCAAAACAGTTTAACACTGAAAGCAAATGTAAAGTCACTTACTTTTTATTCGGTTTATTATCAGTTGGGGTACGTTGTTCCAAACTTTTACATTGCAAAATCTGATATTACTTGGGATGTAATGAATTCCTACGGTGAAATACTTAAGAGTATTACCGTAAGATCTCAATCTGGAGAATTTGTAATGCATACAAAGAAAAAAGATTCTGATTTTAGAGATATGTTAGGTGATTTGATTGAGAACTCATTAGATCAAGTGTTAACCAATCCTTCCATAGTAGCTGTTTCTAAAATTGAGACTAATTCAGCTGAAACTCAATTAGCTGCTTCTAGCATTACTAAACCTACTTCTTTTTTAAAGACTGCATCTGACGCTCAAAACAGCACGGTGATTGTAAAAACTAAAGATGGTCATGGCAGTGGTTTTGCTATCAGTAATGATGGCTATATTATTACTAACTATCATGTAATTGCAGGAACTGACCCTAAAAAACAGAATGAGCTGACCGTAATATTGGGTGACGGTAAGAAAGTAAAGGCTACTGTTGAAAAATTTTCTAAATCAAAAGATCTAGCGCTTATTAAAGTAAATGAAACTTTTGAAAAATGTTTCGAAATACCAACTAAAAAGAATTTCAGTGTATTGGAAGAGGTATTTGTGATGGGAGCACCAAAGTCAATAGAGCTTGGTCAATCTGCAGCAAAAGGTATCATCTCTAGCGAAAGAAATGTAAACAATTTAAACTTAATTCAAACTAATATTGGAGTAAGTCCTGGTAATAGTGGTGGACCAATGTTTAATAAGGATGGCACTCTTTATGGGGTTGTTGTTTCAAAAATAATTGGTGGTGGTGCAGAAGGTATTGCATTTTGTATTCCTGCTTACAAGATATCAGAGTTCTTGAATATCAGTTTTAAATAAACTAGTATTAGTTCGTAAAACATATTCTTTCGGACGTAAAAAGTTCACAAAAAAGGCTTTCACATTTGGTTGTGAAAGCCTTTTTTGTTTCCCGATGTTCTAATTTAATACTCGCTAATATCTAACAACTAACCTCTTCACAAATATATCCCCCTCGCTCAAGTTATTTTAAGAGTAGGAATATTAGCTGTGATTATATTACCGATTTCCAGTTACAAACTGGTTCGACTATTAAGCACAAGTGACCAGCTTTGGTGAATACTCGTGCTAGTTTTAGACTCCGACTAGCTTAGGCTTCCCACTCTCTACAATCTTCGCTGTTACCGCAAGTGTTTGTATGTCACGAGAAACAAGAGCGCAAGCGATTGTTTTGTAATTTCATGAATGATGATAGAAGGTCTATCATACAAGCCTTACAGCAGGAGTGTACAAACCGCTCAAAGATGCTGTTTTGAAAAGGAACGGTATTCAGCTTTTGAGCCAAATGATGTCATACGTCACGACGTTATTAGTCCAGAAACACTATTTATGTCGTACGAGACGACGTACGACATAAAAAGTCGTGAAAAGATGTCATACATCACGACGTATGACATAAAAAGACTTGAATTTATCGAATACGTCACGGAGTATGACATAAAAAGTCTTTAAATGATATCGTACGTCACGGGGTACGACGTAAAAAGTCTTGAAAAGATGTCATACGTCGCG
>CANCVE010000145.1 GCA_947381435.1 Chitinophagaceae bacterium | reverse complement strand
TAAGTAAACTGCCAACTTATAACCTAATACTTTCAACTTTCAACTTATTATAAGGGCAAGTGGATAGAATATGATCATCCACTTGCCTTTTTTTATTTCAATAAATAAAAAAAATGTTATGAAAAAGAATGATGATGGTAAAAGTGCCTCTACCGAAACCGACAATTTATTGAGTAGCATATTTGGTGAGAAGCCAATAGCTGCACCACAAACCGATGTAGAAAAAGAAGGCTTGAAAGGAAGGGTTAAGCAAATAAGGCAAAATCATTACAAAGCATTTGAAAGGGATGGAAATGTTTATCTCAATGGTCAAGAAGGAGAATATTATGAAGATAAAAATATAGTATTAACGTTTAATGAAGCTGGACGCAAACTTGAAAAAATATGTACTTCTGATAGTGGGAAACTTTTTGGAACAATCTACAATGAAAAGGGGCAAATTAAAGAATTGACACATTACAACTCAATTGGAGTAGTGTCGAGCAAAACTTGTATCCTATTTAATGCAGATGGCGACATAGTAGAGAGGATAGAATATGATGGTAGCGATAAGGTTTACTCAAAAAGTATCCATACCTATGTATCTAAAGGAAATGAATTTGTAATTGATACTTTTGACAAAGATGGCAACTTAACCCAACACCGCGAAAGTACTTATGACAAAAATGGCTATAGGATAGAGTTACAAATCACTGATGCAAAAGGGATATTGACACATTGGTCTAAGTTTAAGTACAATATTAAAGGGCATGAAGTTGAACACACTTACTTAAATCCCGATGGTAGCATACATAGTCATTCAACACTTTACCAATATTATGATGCTGCTGGAGACCCCATTGAAAATAAAGCAGTTAAGAAAAAAGAAGATAAATATACTTCTAGGGTTGAGAAGGATAAACAAGGCAATTGGACCAAGAAAATGCTTTGCTATAGAAAACAAGCTGCGTTTGTTTATATAAGGGAGATTGAATATTTTGATGAAGTATTTGTGCCAACAGCAGCAATTAGCAACGATTATTTTAAATTGCCACTATTGGTAGAGAATATTAGTTCAGAACCGATGTCGGATAGAGATTTAATTATTCTGACACCCGATGAGTGGGCATCAGAAACTACCTTAGATTCAGATGACGCTAAATTTGTTACTGAAAGAAGCCAAGACCATGAAAACTTTTCTTTTTTATCCTATTACACAGTTAAAAATAATGACTTCCCTTCTGTTATTACACATAAGGAGGGTAATATAGAAACCAGAGCTTTACTTAAAGAACTAGAAATGAGTTTGGGCGCGCAAATAGTAAATAGTGTTACAAACATAGATAGTAGAGGGCATTCCCTAATAGAAAGATATACGGTTATTTTTCCTGAACACCCTGGTTACATGGTTCATGCATCGGATATTGCGAGAGAAGATGCCGATGGTTACGAAGAGCCTCCTTTTCTTGATGACCTTGGTAAAGATGATTTTGACAAAACACTGCATTTGAGTGATATAATCATAATGCTACCAAGCGATGCCTCTGGAATAAATCAACAAAACAGAATTACAGAGAAAATAAATGAATGTATCGAAAATTCGACTGTTGAAGTGAAAGAGGAAATCCCACATATTTACATGGTGCAAGTAAATGCGAACAATGCTTTTACGCTGCAATCTCACCCTGCAAAAGACGATTTTGAAATAGAAGATCTGGATATTCAATATGGCTATGGATTCGAAAAGTTTCATGATGAACTAATGAATCGGTTTAACAATGAAAACCAAGGATTGGTGCTTTTTCATGGTATGCCCGGCACAGGGAAAACATATTACATCAGGCATTTATTGAGAGAGATGGCTTTGGGCAACAAGATTATTATTTATATGCCCCCCAATATGGTTGATTATTTGGTTGACCCTTCTTTTATGACCTTCCTTTCTCAAACGGTAACAACGTTTTCTGCTAATGGCAAGTTTTGTGTACTATTGATAGAAGATGCTGAACCATTGTTGGCAACAAGAAATACAGGGGGAAGGATACAGGGGGTAACCAATTTATTAAACATGACAGACGGGTTACTGAATGACATGCTTAAGCTACAAATAATTTGCACTTTTAATGTTGATTTAAAAGAGTTGGACGCGGCATTGCTTCGTCCGGGAAGATTGATAGCGCGAAAAGAGTTTAAAGCATTGGGAGAAATAGAAGCTAACTTATTGGCTCAGAGTCTTGGCATCAAACACCATTTTACTGCTGCTGCAACCTTATCAGAAATATATGCGAAGCTAAAAAACAAGGGTACATTGATACATGATGACTACTGATTTAGTGTTCGGTGATTAAGTATAAGTGGATAAAAACATTTAAATAAAAAAAAAGGGCTGCAAGAAGTTTAAACAAACTTGCAGCCTATTTTTTTATCGCTTATGCTTAATAAGGATTATTAAAATTCAGTAACTTTCCCTTTATGATAACCACTGTTCTTTATCTAATAAAAAAAATATTTTTAAAATACCCAACCTAACCTTCTACTTGTGTTGTATATCATAGTACAAAAGCTTTTGTAACAAATTTTATTAACTCAATTATTTCAACTTATTAATTTTATTCAAATGAAAAAGATTCTATTAGCAAGCATCAGCCTTGCACTAACAATGGGCTTTTATGCCTGTAAAAAAAGTTCAGATGTTGCCGCAACAAATCCACAGTCTACAGGAATTATTGCCGCCAAAGTTTCGGGTATTAAATCTGGTGAACCTATTGCTTTTACCCTAAAAACAAGTAGTAATACAACTAGTAATGTATCGTGGAAAGTTCTCCCTTCTGTAGGTGTGTTTAAGGCTATAGCAGGAAAGAAAGCTACTTTTAAGTTTACAATTGCGGGTAAATACACCATTATTGGTAGCGATGGATTTTATAGTGATAGTACACAAATATCAGTAGATAGCATCCCTTACACAGGTGGCGACACTACCCAATATGCACCAAAAGACTCCTCATTCTATCCACCTTATGTGCCTCCTACCGATACCTCTACATACCATGGTGGTTATTCCGATACTACAGTGCCTGTACTTTATAATGATCAGATAAACATTACACCAAGCTTAATAGATACAGCGGGCATATCATCAGGTGTGTTGTTCTCGGCTAAAACTTCACAAGTGTATCCAAGTTCTGCTGCAAGTTTAGTGTCATCAATAAGTTATGATAGCACGGCTAGTAATGGCTTTGGTATAAACTATCAAGGGGTTCTGTTGCCGGCTAATACTGCCAATACCGGTATAACTTCTGTAGCATCTACTGCAAATTTCTTGTTTATGTGGCAAGATGGCAAGTACACTTTACGGATTATTGCCCAAAATAAAACGTATACTGGTAGCGTAAATAAAGTGGGGAATACATATACCATCACTTGGCCTTATAGCTCAGGTGTTTTAATTTCGCCTTTGATTTTGAAAAGATAAGCATTAACTGAAAAGCATTTAAGGGGAGCAATCATTTGCTCCCCACTTTTGATTTGAACACAGAAAACACCATATTAAACACCCTTATTGACGGCTGCAAAAAAGGAGACAGACTTAGTCAGGAGAAACTGTATAAACAGTTTTATCCCGCTTTGTTTTCTTTATGCAAATTGTTTTTTGATGATAACCACGAAGCACTTTCCGCATTAAATAATGGTATGCTTCAGGTGTTTAAGAATATTGCATCATTTGATGTACAAAAGGGAAGCTTATTTAATTGGATGTACACTCTAGTAAGAAATGCTGCGCTAACCAACCTGCGCAACAAGAAAACCATCTTCGATACAAAACAGTTAGCCGACAATATAGAGTTACCCGCTAAAGAAAATCTTTTTCAAACGTTGGAATCTAAAGAACTTTACCACACTTTTTCAATTTTGCCACAAAGTACAAGAGCAGTATGTAAGTTATATTATCTAGACGATTTTACGGTGAAAGAGATTGCGGTTCTTTTACAAATTAGCGATGGAACAATAAAATGGCATTTGAGTGAAGGAAGAAAACAACTAAAGAAAATTTTACAAAAAAGTATGACAATATAATAAGTGTTAGAAAGTAACCACGATATGACCCAATGGGAAGAATGGAATAACGCCCCATTACCAATCTCAGCAGATGAGGCTTGGAAGGAAATGGAGTTATTATTAGACGATGATTCGTCTGATAATGTTCCTGTGCCAATAATTCTTCCTTACAAAGAGGATAAAGGCAAAAGGAAACGCATCATCATTTGGTGGTGTTTAATGCTATTGGGGATTGTACTTATGGGAGGTATTTTATTTAATAAGAAAAACGACACGATTGCTTCAAACAATTTAGTAGTAACGCGAAATAATACTTCAACACCTTTAGTATCTCATTCTGAAAAGAGAGTATCAATTCCTGCTAATAAGAAAGAAGAACGAGTTTCTTCTCAAAACAGAAATGAATCTAAAGAAATAAAGGAGATTAGTGTACCTATAGATAGTAAGAAAGAAATAGTTCATGCCGAAATTAAAAGCAAGCCTAAAGTAGATACTGCTTCAGTATCGATAGACAATAATCGTAAAAGAAAAAAGGTAATTAGTAATGATGAAAAAAGAAAAGATCATTTGTTGCCAAGTAAAAAAGTTAGTTATACTAATAATCTTTCTATTGACGATAAGCAGAATGTAATTGTTAATAAAAGGAAACTACAACACAATTCGGTACATGTACGTTTTGTTTCTGATGCGTTTACAGCTAATAATCGACTTAGCCCTAAAAAGGTTTCTTTAAATAGCAATCTCAATATAACTAAACTAAGAAAGCAAATTAATGAGCCGCTTCAAGATGATAAATCAAGTAATAACAACTTGAACTATCAGCAAAACAAGCAGCACATTAACTCAAATAAAAGTTCTAACAATACGGAGGGGGATGCAACTAAATTAGCAAATGCCGATGTAATAAATAAGGATAGTACTACTATCATAAAGGCAAATACTTCAACGCTAGATACGGGTAAAGTAGTGCAGTCTAAAGATACTGCTCAGGACAAGAAGCGTAAAAATAAAATTATTATTTCTGGATTAGGTGCAGGCTTACAATGGAATGCGTCCTTACCTATAACAAATAATAATAGCAACACAGCAAAACAATTAATACCTGGATGTTGGGTATCCAAGAGTGTTAGTGGAAAGTCGACTGTTACATTATCCATAAATCCGTTTGTGATGCATACAAATTCTCGCTTCGAAATCAACAATAAAGTACTGTCTTTAGGTTCAGTTGTTACAAAAATTAAATTGGATACTAGTTGGTTTAGTATTGATTCTCAAACCAACCAATTAAGACTAGACACCTCGCAGCCGGTAAACACAGTAGCTACTCTTTTGCAATCTTTTGGTTATCGCATTGCAATCGATTACCGGTATCAACTAGCTAAAAAGTGGCAATTTTCAATAGGACTAGAATATAATAAAATTATGTCAGCCTACATTAATGATAAGATAATAAGGCTTAGGGATGGATTCGTAGCCAAAGACGCTTCAGCTGATTATAAAAATGGCAGTGATTTATGGGCTTTAATGCAACATAATTTCCTAAGTGGTAGCGCAGCAATTTGCTATTCACCCATTAATAAACTTACAATAGGTTTTGGCATCCATAAGCCGTTTAGTTCTATTGCCAATGGCACCAACCAAGCAATTAGCCCCTCATCCTACTTTTTAAACATTAGATGGACGCTATGGAAAACTAAAGATTAACGGGAAATAAAAATTGCAAAAGGTAAAGGCTTAAAATTTCTTTTGAAAAGGTACCACTAACCGCTAACCACTAACAACTATTTAGTTCTGTTTAATTGTATAGCTAAATTCCTTTTTTCCAGCGGTCACACTGCTATCTTTCAGGTTGTTTTTACTATATTTTCCTCTTGGCATATCCAGAAAGGTAATGTTATTACTCTGCCTAGCTACGTCTACAAAAGTGGTTGTTGCCGTATTAATTGCCGTCAATGTCAAGTTTGCAATTAAACCCAATCCACCTCCTAAGCCAGTATTAACACCAGTAGGATATTTCACTTTCGCCTTTCTAGTGTAAAGTACTTGATTAGTCTTGGTCGATTTAATAATGTATTCAATCTGTACCGTTATGTGTGCTATCGGTAGTAAAGTTTTATCCCATCTATGAATGATGGTAAACAGCACCATGTCTGCACCAAATACTTCCCCAAATTTGTTTAATGGTTCATTCAGAAACAACTCCGCATCGTAGGCACTCTCTTTTTTTAGTATCTCCATCGATAAAAATGGCGGAATTACATAGTATCCTTCATTGGCCAGTGGGATGTTAAGTGTCGAATGAAAATAGTCCTTCGCATCAATGTTTGTGCTCTTATTTATAGGGGGCATTATCAACACTGTTACAGGCTTTTCGGCGTACATTCCGCTGTATGCTTTAGCTCGGGTCATTTTTGCCGGGGGCGCGCAAGAAATAATAAAAAGTATAACTGTCAGCCAGAAGAAAGTTTGTTTGTTCATTAGTTTAGTGATTTCAAAATTCTGTCAATAAATACTTTCGACTCAGGATAAAGTTCTACCTCTTTCTTCAACATCGCCTTACCTTCTTCCGTCTGCTTTTGTTGTATCAATAAAAAACCATAGTCCGCATAAATGCCAGGAGGCACTACACCTCTTAGCCCTGTTTGTTTCTCTATAATTTCTTTGTAAGAATCCATCAATAATTTAGTCGATTTCTCATCGTTATTTTTCAAGTAATAATAGCTTGCACCATCATAATGTCCCCAAGAATAGAGGCGTTTTTTTTGAGGTGCACAGCCTATCAATAGGAGAAAGGGTATTAGTAAATAAGCCTGTTTTTTCATGGCAAGGTAATTTTCTTGGTCTCTTGGGTTGATACAAAAATGTCTTGTTTATAAATAACTTTTCCAGCACTCTTAATGGTCACCTTATGCGTTCCGGGGTTAATGCCATAAACCTTATCTCTTGATGGTTTAAAATTAGTCTTGTTTACGGTGGCTGTAAATGAGGGTTTATCGTCTATAATAACTTCTACCCCTTCTTGATAGTTACTTGTGTTGCCCAAAAGCACTAAAAACGACTGACTATCCAAACCCGCAGAGGCACTCTTTACCCCTTTGCAACTTGAAAATAAAGCGATGCCGATGGCGAGTATTGCAAGTAGATTTTTCATTATTTAATTTCTTTAATATAGTAATTGTTTAAGTTTTGTTTATCAATGCCACCTTCTGTAAAGGTTACAATGGCATACTCATTTTGAGGCGTTTCGCCACCAATAACGCTTATTTTTATCTTCCCTACTGTTTTCCCCGGCAGTTCAATCGTGCTTCCTGTCTGCGGGTTCTTTACAAACTTTCCTTTTTGCACTACTTCATATATATCGCCTACTTGCAATCCTTGGCTTTTGCCACCCGATATAATTATACCGTCATTGTCGTACGATAAAAAGTAAGACTTCCACGGTCTGTTTGTGCAGTTATTTATTATGTTTTCTACAAGTTTAGAGATGGCTGCCGAAATTGCTTTATCGCTCAATGTGGCATCATAACCAGCATTTTGTCCAAGTCCTAGAACCGTTTTATCCGTTGTTTCTGCTTCTCCTTTAGCCTCTTCCGAGTACACAATTTGCCCCGTCGAAACATCAATTAGTCTAATGTTCACACCTGCCTCCACAATCTGCTTCACACTTCTGGAAAACACTTTCACTTCACCTACATTCTTTCTGCCAAATTCAGTAATCGAACCAAGTATCAGGTAGTCTGCCCCAATCTTTTGGGAACTGTCATAGCCCGATAAACTTCTTTCGCTAATTATTTTATCCATTAAACTACGTTCCAATAAGATGAACTTCTGCGAGGCGACTAGTTTAGCAGAAAGAATGTCGAGTGCCTGATTAGCCATCGGATCGTTCGCTTTGTTATAAAAGATCCCTTTGCTGTAGGCCGATTCATTAGAAAACCTAGCAATGGCAACCTTTCTTTTCAGTGTTCTCTTTTCTATATTGTTAGTTAAAACTTGCGATTCGGTGTTTTCTATCTTTTGTTGTGCCACCACCACCATAGAGATAGTGCTAAAGGTAAAAGCAGTAATTATTCGTTTCATTAGTAATATTTTTTCTTAATAGGCTATAATTAATCAAAAATAAGGAGATTAATCATTCAATGAATAAATGTGCAACTTCAGCAACCTATTATTTTTCTATGTATTATTACATCTCAATATTTCAATTTTAGTAATCAATGCACACATTTAGCGCTGCAATTCAGATGATAGGTGTTAATCCTTATGTCTTTGTTCCCGAGGATATACTTATTGAAATCTTCAACAAAGCAGAAAAAGACAAAGGGCATATTCCCATAAAAGGTACTATTAATGCCAAGCCATACAAGCAAACATTAGTAAGATATAGTGGAGAATGGAGGTTATATATAAATACCAGTATGCTAAAAGGTTCGCCAAAGAGGGTAGGGGAGACTATTGAAATTACTATCTGTCATGATGAAGAAAGTAGGGAAATTGCACCACCGCCCGAGTTCTCAGCAGCACTAGCAAATAATAAGGAGGCAAAAGAAGTGTTTGATAGTATATCCGCTTCCAGAAGATTAGAGATTGTGCGCTATTTAGCAAGATTAAAATCTCCCGCGTCACTAGAAAAAAATATTACCCGAGCCATAAACTTTTTAAAAGGAAAAGAAAGATTTGTTGGTAGAGATAAACCTTGATAGTAGAGTGATGATTAAAACCGAGATGAATGTTACGCTGAGGCATTAATTAGAGGTTCTCAAGTCTTTTGAAAATGAAATAATATTCGCTTCGAAAATCAGGATGTTTGTCACGCTGAGCTTGTCGAAGCGCAAACTGGTTAAAAGTAGCTGTTGATTTTCAAACTTTTATCAGCGTCACATTGATATTTTGCTTAGTTATTCTCCATAATCGTCGCGTCATTGCGAGGCACGAAGCAACCTTTTCCAGGATTAGTACGCTCAATCTTATTAAAAGGTTGCTTCGTGCCTCGCAATGACGGGGAGACCTGAGCGATTTTAAAAGATGTTTGAAATTCAATAGAGATAACTT
>CANCVE010000144.1 GCA_947381435.1 Chitinophagaceae bacterium | reverse complement strand
AGCAGTTATATAGTAGGTCACATAGCGTTGTAAGCCTGTATATCCCCGTCTATGTGGCCTTAAAGCGAAGCGTTTCCTTACTGAACACTATGTGGCTATGTGACTATGTGGTATATTTTATCCAATTAATTTTAGTGCGTTTGCCCTGAGATATAAATTGACGAGGGGTTTTACTACAATTAATTCTATTAAGATCACCAAACTTCCGATTGAAGCTGATAAAATAGAATGAGTAACAATAAAAAATGCGAATTGAGTTATGCTTAAGTACCCTGATTTATTAGCACTATATTATTGATTCAGCATCCATGGTCTAGACTATTATTAAATCAAATTCTAGGAACATCATTTTACTTTTTAATCAATCTAATGTAATGTTCAAGCAAAAATGATTCTTATTGAATAGGTTGCTTTTCTTTACACCGAATAAATTTTTACTCAGAGATAGATGAGAGTAATTAATTCCTCTTATCTATCTTGATAGCATTTTACTATAATATGTCAGTTTGTAAATAATATTAACACCCTACGTGTGAATTTTTTGAAGTTTGATTTTCAAATTTTAAGGGTTAATTACCTCAAGCCATTTCTATGGCTTGTTTCATTTTTATACTACTTAGTTGATTGAAAGTAATAATTAATTTACTCTAACTAACTCCACCAATACACACACCTTTTGTATTCTGGTCAACAAATACTACAAGCCAAATTCTAAAATTTCTATGGGTAGATTCTCAATCTCAGTTAGTATAGTTCATAGCCCCATTACCTCAAATTATATGTGTTAATTTGCGAGTCTAAACAGTATAATTCATCCATAACAATTCCCTTTGTAATACATATTCATCAATCTCGTGTAACTGTTTGTCAATTTCAATATTTAAAATTTTACCTTCTTAAACTTGCATTAAACGTAGAAGTAATTAGTTGAAAATCAACTTTTTTAATAACAAAAGTTGGTCATTTAGTTGCTTTGAGTACAACAGTATCACGTTATTATTTTGAAAACTTCAAACTAGTCTACTTGATGTATAGTGTTGGATAAACAGTACAGTTAGCAGTTAAATTAACTTCTGCTTCTGCTCAAAAATAACATTCAGCATAGTTGGTTTTTCTTTGGTTAAAGATAAAAGTGAAGCTAACAATTGATGATTTATTGTATCAGTATCTACTATCCTACAACCATTAAACTCAACATTTAATCGCACAATTAATAGCATATAGAATATTATAAACTGAACAGTTTTATGACAAACAACAAAAACACTTATACAATTATGGGGCAATTTAAGGATACAAATAAGCTAGAGAAGCCTACTTCATTTGTTCATCAATTTACCAAATTTATCTTCGGAATAACTTTACTGTTCGGGATTTTTTGCGGAAAGAGTTGGGGACAAACAATAGTTACCATTGGAGGTGGAGCTACTGTAACATGCCCTGCCACACCAACTGCTACTTATACTACTCCACCAACTGGAGTGACATTTAGTAACTGGTCTAGGGGTAGCGGGGCTGTATGTTCATCAAATGCAACTAGTTTAAGAGGAACATTTGCAACAGCTTCTGCAACAGCTGCTGCTGCATTAACAGCAAATCAATACTTTAGTATAACTATTACTGCAGATGCATTGCACACGGTAACCTTAAATTCATTAACCTGGTTAACTACTTTAGCAGGTTCTTGTAGCATGTATTACAGTAATAACGGGGGTGCAACGACTTTGTATGGAACTGGTGGACAAACTGGTACGGCTACCAATACTTTTACGGCCAATGTTTCAGTAGCAGCAGGAACTTCGCTTGTTTTATACTTTGTACCTTATGCTATGGCAGCAGGTGCTACTTGTAGAATAACAAATGGTTCTACTATTACAGTAACCTCAAATTCTACCGTAACTTTTAATCCTAGTGGAGGAAGCATAACAACAACAACACAGACTGCAAGTACAGCAACGGCTCTTACGAGTGCAGCTACACTTGGCTTGAGCAAAGCTGGCTATACATTTGGTGGTTGGGCTACTAGTGCTGCCAATGCAACGGCAGGAACAGTTGCTTATGCAGATGGAGCATCCTATCCATTTACGGCTGGTGCAGCAACATTGTATGCTATCTGGAATACAACGGTAACCTTTAATGCAAGTGGAGGAACAATAACTACCACCACCCAAACGGCAAATGTTGCGACTAATTTAACCGCTGCTGCAACATTAGTACTTGCTAGAACTGGCTATACATTTGGTGGTTGGGCTACGAGTGCAGTTAATGCAACAGCAGGAACTGTTGCATACACAAATGGTGCCTCATACCCTTTTACTGGTGGTGCAGCCACTTTATATGCCATCTGGATAGTATCGCCTACCATTAGCGTACAACCTGCTACTGCGGCATCAACTTATTGTTTAAATGCTACTGCTACAGCACTGAGTGTTACTGCTGCTGCCGGTAGCGGAACTATTAGTACCTATCAATGGTATAGTAACACAACGGCTACAACAACGGGCGGCACTGCTGTAGGTACAAATAGTAATGTGTACACGCCTCTAACCACCTTAGCAGGAACGCTTTACTATTATGTTATCATAACAAACAGCAACGGTGGTAATGTGACAAGTAATGTATCTGGCGCTATTACCGTACGTGCTGCCTTTACAACTGGAACTATCTCCTCTACTGGGCAATCTATCTGTAGTGGAGGAACGCCAACTGTAATTGGTAGCACCACCGCTGCAAGTGGTGGCAACGGGGTAATAACCTATTCTTGGCGTTCTTCGGCCGATGGATATGTTGCAGCAATTGCACTTGCTACTGCCGCAACTTATACACCACCTGCTGGTTTGACAACAACAACAAGTTATCAGCGTTATGCAAAAGACGGGACTTGTAATACTACTCCTACAGTTTCATCTGGTACATGGACTGTGACGGTTGTTGCATTACCAACAATTACTTCTGCTCTAACTTCTGCCGTTTGTAGCGGTACCGCCACAAGTATAAGCCTAACTGCTAGTGCCCCAAGTACTTTTGCATGGACATTGGGTACAAATACCGGAGCAATAACAGGGGCTTTAGCTGGTAGTGGTAGCACAATTGCGCAAACATTAACCAATCCAAGTGCTACTGCCAATGGTTCAATAATTTATCGTGTTACACCAACTACAATTACCGGTGCCTGTGCGGGTACAAGAGCAAATGTTACAGTAACTGTATATGCCAATGCGTTTGCAACAGGAACTATATCCTCTACAGGGCAAACTATCTGTAGTGGAGGAACGCCAACCGTAATAGGTAGTACCACTGCTGCAAGTGGTGGTAATGGCACATTGGTATATTCGTGGAGGTCTTCTGCCGACGGATATGTTGCATCAATAGGTGGTGCAACAGCGGCTACTTACACGCCGCCAGCAGGTTTAACAACAACAACTAGTTATCGTAGATATGCTAATGATGGAAGTTGTTTTACTACTCCCACGGTTTCTGCTGGTACTTGGACGGTAACTGTAAACCCTTTGCCCTCCCTAACCACTGCTACAACAGCAACTGTTTGTAGTGGGAATGCTACAAACATCAGTTTGACAGCAAGTGTGGCTAGTACGTTTGCCTGGACATTGGGTGCCAATACAGGTGCAATAACAGGAGCTACTGCCACTACAGGTACAACCATTGCACAAACATTAACCAATCCAAGTACTAGTGCTGCTGGCTCAATAATTTATGTAGTTACCCCAACATCAACCGTTGGGACTTGTGTTGGTGCAGCTACCAATATTACGGTTACCGTAAATCCAAAACCTGCTGTAACTACCGCTGCCACTGCAACTGTTTGTAGTGGTAGTGCCACCAATATTAGTTTAACGGCAAGTGCTACTAGCACTTATGCCTGGACATTGGGCGCAAATACAGGGGCAATAACAGGTGCTACAGCATCTTCTGGAACAAGCATTGCTCAATCATTAACCAATCCTAGCACTACTACCGTTGGTTCAATTGTTTATGCAGTTACCCCAACATCAACTTCTGGTTCTTGTGTAGGAAATGCTACCAACATTACTGTTTCTGTATATGTTACGCCATCCATAACAACAGCTGCAACAGCATCTGTGTGTAGTGGCACAGCAACCAACATAAGTTTAGCCGCTAGCTCTGCAAGTACTTATGCTTGGACATTGGGTACAAATACAGGTGCAATAACAGGGGCTACAGCATCTTCTGGTACAACCATTGCCCAAACATTAACCAACCCAAGCAATACTACCGCAGGCTCAATAGTTTATGCAGTTACCCCAACATCTACCCTTACAGGTACTTGTGCAGGTGCCGCAACTAACATTGCGGTAACTGTAAACCCAAAGCCAGTTGTTACCACTACTACTACTACCTCAATTGCTACTGTGCATAGTCCTAATATTACGTTGTCTGCAAGTGTGCCAAGTACATTTGCGTGGACCTTGGGTACAAATACTGGCGGAATTACTGGGGCATCTGCCTCTTCGGGACCTGTTATTAATCAAGTATTAACAAATCCTAGCACCACCACAGCCGGCTCAATTGTATATCGTGTTACACCAACTGCTACAACGGGTAGTTGCGTAGGTAATGCAACAGATATTACAGTTACTGTTGGTTTTCCTACAACATTTACTTCGGGGGCTATATTTACTGCCGGCGAATCAATATGTAGTGGAGGAACTCCTTCGGTTATTGGGAATAGTATTCCTTCTAGTGGTGGTGATGAAGTTATAACTTATTCATGGAGGTCCTCTGCCGATGGTTATTTGAATGCAATACTTGGTGCAACATCATCTACTTACACCCCACCTGCTGGGTTAACCACTACTACAAGTTATAAACGCTATGCACATGATGGTACCTACAATACGGCCTTTACAGCCTCTACAGGAATTTGGACTGTTACCGTAAATTCAGTTCCGTCAGTTACCACTGCTGCTACTGCTACTGTTTGTAGTGGAAATGCCAGCAACATAAGTTTAACGGCAAGTGTTTCTAGTACTTTTTCTTGGACTTTAGGTGCCAATACAGGATCAATTACTGGTGCTACTGCTTCTACGGGAAGTAGCATTGCACAAACATTAACCAATCCAAGTAATAGTACTGCTGGTTCAATTGTTTATGCAGTTACCCCAACAGCAACTATTGGTAGTTGTGTAGGTGCTACCACAAACATCACCGTTACTATAAACCCAACACCAACGGTTACAACTTCTACGTCAGCAACTATTTGTAGTGGAAACACAACTAACATTAACTTAACCGCAAGTGCGGCAAGTAATTATGCTTGGACATTGGGCACTAATACAGGATCAATTACAGGTGCTATCGCTTCTAGTGGAAGTAGCATTGCACAAGCGTTGACGAATCCTAGTAGTTCTAGTGCTGGTTCAATAATTTATGTCGTTACCCCAACTTCAGTTACTGGCACATGTGTGGGTTCAGCAACCAATATTACCGTTAGTGTAAATCCTGCTTTCGAAAAAGGAACAATTGCTTCTAGTGGCGAAACTATTTGTTCTGGTGGCACTCCAACTCTAATTGGAATTTCTAACGCTGCTAGTGGAGGAGATGGCGTAATAACATATTCATGGCGTTCTTCAGCGGATGGATATAATGCCGCAATAGTTAGTGCTTCTTCATCAACCTATACACCACCTGCTGGTTTAACGAATACTACTAGTTATCGTCGGTATGTAAATGATGGCACCTGCAACACCTCTCCCGTTTCGTCTAATGGCACGTGGACTGTTACGGTAAATCAGCCTTCATCAAACCCTACCTCTGCAACGGCAAGTTCTACCTCAATAGCACTTGGTGGAAGTAGTACGCTTACATTGAATGGCGGTGGAAGCGGATCGAGCGAAACTGTAAAGTGGTACACAGGTTCTGCAGGAGGAGTTTTAGCAGCAACAGGAAATGGTGCAGCAGTTTCGCCAACTAGTACTACTACCTATTATGGACGGTATGAAAACGGAGCACCTTGTAGTGTAAATACAACATCTGCATCAGTAACCATTACGGTAACCGCAGTGTGGTCTGGCGCTTTCAGTACCTCTTGGAATGATGCAAGTAACTGGACAAATAGTGTTGTTCCTTCTTCCGGAGCAAACATTACAGTAAATACAGGCACTTATCAACCTCAATTGTCTGGGAATGTAATTGTAAACAACCTTTTGCTAAACACAGGCTCTTCTCTCAACCTAAATGGTAATACCTTAACCGTAAATGGTTTGGTAAGCGGAGATGGAACTTTTACGGGTTCACCTACATCTAGTCTTACCCTTGCTGGAGCAAGCGCTGCCATCAAATTTACTTCTGGTAATAAGTCATTAAATAACCTAACGATTAATGGAGATGTTACTTTAGGTGGTACGCTCGATTTATATGGGGTTCTTTATCCAAATGCAGGAACATTTACAACGGGCGGATTCCTAACATTGAAGAATACAAGTTACTCCCAAAATGCCATGGTAGCAACAGTTACTGGAAATATTAGTGGCGTTGTAACGGCAGAAAGATACATCCCACAAAACACCAATTTCCGTCCTTTTATTGATTTGTCTCCCATTGTTTATGGAGGATCAATTTTCGACAACTGGCAAGAAGGTGGAATCAATACCAATGGTTACGGATTGAAAATTTCAGGAATAATTGGCATAAAGGATACTGCAGATGCAGTTAAAGGATTTGATGCTTCCCAAAAGGGAAATGGTTCAATGCAAACCTTTACAAATGGTGTCTGGGCGTATCCAACCAATACTAAAACCATGATTCTCGATCCTACAATGGGGTACAGGGTATTGGCAAGAGGCAATCGTGCGCAAAGCCTATTCACTACGCCTCAGCCAACCTTTATGTCAAGCGATGTAAGATTGAGGGCTACGGGAACATTAATTACAGGGGATGTTACTTACACTACTTCTGGAGTTACGAGTACGAATGGGTTCTACTCATCAAATCATTTGAATACAGCTACAGGAGGCTTTAGCTTTATTGGCAATCCATTCGCTAGCACAGTAAGCTGGTCTAACATATTGGCAGCTTCTAGCGGTATAACTTATTATTATTACTACCTTGATCCAAATGTACGCAGTGGCACAAACACAAGTACCTATATCAGCTACATCGATGATGGTACTTTTACGGGTACAGGTACAAACAGTAATGGTAGTTCTGTGTTGTCTGATGATATTCAGCCTGGTCAAGGTTTCTTTATTAAACAAGATGGTACTGGTGTTTCCCCTCAAGTAGTAATTCCTGAGTCTGCAAAGACTATTGGCCATATCCCTACACAGATTTTTGGCACTAAGTTGCCACTAAATAAGCTTGGCTTTAATCTTTGGAAAACCGGACGCTCTATAGATGGTGCAGTAGCAACTTTTAGGTCAGATTTTAGTACTGTTTTTGGAAAAGGAGATTGTCCTAAATTGATGAACTCTGGCGAAAACTTAATCATTGCTAAAGGAAAAACTCAATTAAGTATATGTGGTCTTACTTTGCCAACTATCGCAGATACCATTTACTTGCAGTTTACCAATTCTGCTAAGAGTACTAACTATAGACTAAGCCTAAATGCAAATCAATTTGATGCCAATGGACTTACTACATATTTGAATGATAGTTATCTTAAAACAACGACTCAATTATCAAGTGATAGTACCTTTATTGATTTTACTTCTACCAATGATTCTACTACTAATGTAAATCGATTCTATTTAAGTTTTGCTTCATCAACTTTACCAGTTTCTTCAATATCGCTAAAAGCAAAAGGGGTAAAAAATAGCCATGTTCTATTAACTTGGGAAAGTTTATCAGCTAATATTTCATCATTCGTCATTCAGCGCTCAGTGAATGGTAAGGACTATGTTAATATAGTAAACCTAGCTTCATCAGCAAGAAGTTATACTGATTCTTCTACATTATCAGGTCAATTATACTATCGAATTAAAGCAATTAATAACAATAAAACATTGCTTTTTAGTGATGCTGCAAGCATTTCAATTGATATGATTAAAAACGGTATTCTGGTATATCCAAATCCTGTTATTGGAAGCTATATCAATGTTGAATTAAATCAAGCTAAAAAAGGAAGTTATACAGTCCAATTATTTTCTGTTCTGGGCAAAAGAATTTTTTCAGAAGTGGTAGTACATCAAGGAGGACCATTTATTAAACCAATTCCTTTTAAATCTAACATACCTAAAGGAATTTATTTCCTAAAGCTTATTGGCACCGATGAGGTCTTTTATCAACAAGAATTATCTGTTAAGTAGAAAAAATAATTTAAGAGTAGTGAATATGAGGTTTAAGTCAATTATGTTGGTAATGTTATGTTTTTTTATGGTCAATGGTGCATTTGCACAACTTTGGCCAGGTGGGGTAGGTGCTGATCCTGCAGATGGAGGCAGTGGTGGAGATGTTCAAGACGTTAATGGTGGAACGGGAACTACTGGTGGAAATCAAGGGACTTCCGTTCCCATAGATGGTGGAATCTCATTTCTGGTTGCTGCTGGTGCTGTAGCACTAGGTAAAAAGCTTTACAAAAAAAATAATGGTGTAGAAGAGAATGCAATTTAGTTCACCCATATTTAGAAATAAATATTGTATTTATTAAATGACTATCCGCTATTTGGTAGCAGATGTTTTGAACACAGTGTACGTCTTTGCGAGGCACGAAGCAATCTTTTGCCAATAAAATAAGATTGCTTCGTGCCTCGCAAAGACGACGAGATGATGGAGAACATAAAAGCAAATTACCAAATAGCGGATAGTCATAATTTATTAATTATTTCCAATCTGATTAAGTACTAATTCTTAATGCATTACAATTGCTCAGTTCTTTTTATTTAATCAATCTGATGTACCCATTAATCAAAAAGTAAGTTTAATGAAAAGCTTTCTTTACTTTACACAATAAAGAAATTCAACATTAAATAGAGTTTTAAAAGTATTAGTTTACATTGTCAAGAATAGCTTGAAACAATTAGAATTACTTTTTTACAACGAAAAAATAAATATCGTCCAACATTAGTGTTTTATAATCATAAGACACTAATGTGTAACTTTTTTGAATTTTGATTTCAAATTTAAGGGTTAATTATCTCAAGCCATATCTATGGCTTGTTTCATTTTAAACTTTAGTAATTTAATACATAACTTACAAAGTAGATTCATTGAATTGATTTATATCTCAGAACTATTTTACAGCAATTAT
>CANCVE010000143.1 GCA_947381435.1 Chitinophagaceae bacterium | reverse complement strand
AAGCATTGTTCATGGCTATTAAAAACATTGAAAAAGCATGGACACGCCCTATTGCAAACTGGCAATTAATATTAAACCAATTTCTAATTATTTTTGAAGCAAGATGTAATATTTAAAAAGCCAGTTTACACAAACTACTTTATACTCTCATAAAGAAAACATCTTTTTTGATGAAGAGACAATAAACCTTGATGAAGAAGCAATAAACCTTGGTGATGAGACAATATACCTTGGTGATGTGGCAATAAACCTTGGTGATGTGGCAATAAACCTTGGTGATGTGACAATATACCTTGGTGATGAGACAATAAACCTTGATGATGTGACAATAAACCTTGATGATGAGACAATAAACCTTGGTGATGTAACAATAAACCTTGGTGATGTGACAATAAACCTTGGTGAATATCGAATAAAGCACACATTAACACGAATAAAGAAGAAATAGTGCATAATTGTCTGAATTATGATTATGCGGATTAAGGGTTTAAAGGTTGTCTGAATCAGGATTTTCAGGATTAAAGGATAGGTAGGATTAAAAAATCTTGTAAATCATAAAATCAATCTAATCCTGATTCAGACAGTCAAAAAATACAACAATGAAAGAAGTAGAAATGAATATACCAGCTTTACGTTTTCCAGGGTTTAATTTGGGTGGAAACAATGCTTATCTAAAGTATTCATTTGAAGATATTTTCCTATTTTCTGTGGGTAGGAACATAAAACAAAATGAAGCTTCACCCGAATTTGAAACACCTTGTGTAAGATACGGGGAGTTGTACTACATGTATAATGAAGTGATTAATGCTATCATAAATAAAACAAACCTTGATAAATCAGAATTACTTCTTAGTGATGGAGATGAAGTTTTATTACCGTCCGCAGGTGAAGACCCTTTGGATATTGGTTCAGCATCTGCTCTAACAATTAAGAATGTAGCTATAGGTAGAACAATAAATATTTTAAAACCAGCGAAGACCAATGTTTATTCTCAGATTTATGTATCGTATTATATTAATCAAAAATTAAGAAAACAAATTGCAACCCTAGCTAAAGGTGTGAGTATAAGCAATGTATATAATTCAGATTTAAGAACTTTAGAAATATTCCTCCCCACCCTACCCGAACAAAATAAGATTGCCACCTTCCTTAGTGCAGTAGATGAAAAGTTGCAGCAATTGAAACAAGAAAAAGCCCACCTAGTGCAATACAAAAAGGGGGTAATGCAACAAATATTCAATCAAGAAATAAGGTTTAAGGATGATGATGGAAGTGCTTTTCCAGAATGGGAGGAAAAGAGTTTGGGGGAATGCTTAGACTACGAACAACCCACTAATTACCTAGTATCAAGTACCGATTATGATGATTCTTATCTAACACCAGTACTTACGGCTGGTAAGACTTTTATATTAGGATATACAAATGAGACCAATGGAATATTTGAAAATAATTTACCAGTAATAATCTTTGATGATTTTACAACTGCAACACAATTTGTAAATTTCCCTTTCAAAGCAAAGTCTTCTGCTATGAAAATATTACTTGCTAAAGAAGGGATTAATATCAAATTTATTTATGAAGCAATGCAAATAATGAATTATGAAGTTGGCGGACACGAAAGACATTGGATTTCAAAATTTGCCTTTATATTAATTTCTGTTCCCTCATTACCAGAGCAAATCAAAATAGCTAGTTTCCTATCATCCATTGATGATAAGATTACCAATATTACTAACCAAATAACCCTCACCGAACAATGGAAGAAAGGGTTATTGCAGAAGATGTTTGTGTAGTAGGGTGGTCTGAATTATGGAAGGCTTCGCTTTAAGCGAAACCTTCCATGGGCGAAAATGGCAGAAAGGGTTATTGCAGGAGATGTTTGTGTAGTAGGGTGTATAGAATTTTTAAAAAAATATTATAACATTAATGTTATTTGCAATCAAAAAACATACATTTGCACCAACAGTACACGCCACGCTACCCTTTAGAACAGCGTCCCAGGGCGTGTCTTTTGCTTTTATAACTTTATCTTTTTATACCCCATTTGCTTTACAGTAGCATTTGGGGTTTTATTTTACTATTATGTTTGATAAAAAAGCTTTAACCATTGATGAACAAATTAATCAACTCTTTGATAGAGGGTTACTTATTGATGATTTAGATTTTGCAAGAGAAACACTAAGTCATGTGAGCTACTTTAGGCTTGCAGGCTATTGGTGGTCGATGCAGTCCGACAAAAAAAACCATATCTTTAAAATTGATAGTAAGTTTTCTGATGCAGTTGCATTATATAATTTTGATACAGAACTAAGGAATTTACTATTTGAAGTTGTCGAGAAAATAGAAATAAGCCTTCGTACAAAACTAATCTATTATTGTTCCATCGAGTTTGATTCGTGGTGGTTTCAAAACACCTCTCTCTTTATTGATACTGCTGCAATTATTAGAACTTTGTCTTCAATTGAGGAAGAAATAGAACGCTCTAAAGAAATCTTTATTAAGGAACATTTTAAAAAACATAAAGATGATTTGAGGTTCCCCCCAGCATGGAAAACACTTGAATTAACAAGTTTTGGTAGCTTGTCAAAGCTTTATGGCAACCTCCATAATAATATAAAGTCAAAAGACCTTATTGCAGAAGATTACAAGACAGTTAATCACACTTATTTAAAAAGCTGGTTAATGACAATTGCGCAAATTAGAAATTTTTGTGCGCATCATAGCCGATTATGGAACAAAAATTTACCTGGCCGTCCTAAACTGTTGTCTAATCCACCTTCCAAATGGATTAGCAATGTTCCTAAAGAAAATGAATTAGATAGGTTATATATACACCTTTGCTGTATGAGGTATCTTTTAAATGAGATTCTGCCAACAAATACATTCTCAAATAAGCTTTCAGAATTATTAAAAAAATATCCAAGCGTTGATGAAAATGCTTTAGGCATGAAAACTGATTGGCGAAACGAACCCCTTTGGTTAGACATCAAAACAACCTAAAACTATGGCAAAGCAACCCGAACAAATATTAGAAGAACAATTGGTGGCGCAACTGCAAAAGTTGGGTTATGCGATGGTAGCTATCAATGATGAAAAGGAGTTGATAGGCAACTTAAAGCGTCAACTAGAAAAGCACAACAACATAACCCTATCCCAAAATGAGTTTGAGCGGATACTAAATATACCAAGCAAGGGTAGCGTATTTGAAAAAGCTAAGACCCTCCGAGAAAAGCAACACATAGTAAGGGATAATGGCGATAACCTCTATTTCGAGTTTATTAATAGCGAACATTGGTGTCAAAATGAGTTTCAAGTTACTAATCAAGTAACCATTGAAGGCACATATAAGAACCGCTATGATATTACCTTACTGATTAATGGTTTACCACTGGTACAGATAGAATTGAAGCGTAGGGGGTTGGAACTGAAAGAAGCCTTTAACCAAATTAACCGCTATCAACGTCACTCCTTTGGGGCAAGTGCTGCTTTGTTTCAATACGTTCAAATATTCGTTATCAGTAATGGGGTAAACACCAAATATTACGCTAATAACCGTAACCAGTCATTCAAAGAAACATTCTATTGGACTGATAAAGAGAATAAGAGGTTAACCAATATACTCAATGGCTTTACAAGCGACTTCCTAGAGCCGTGTCATATATCTAAAATGATATGTAAATACATTGTTTTAAGCGAAGCCTATAAAGTGTTGATGGTGTTGCGCCCTTACCAATACTATGCGGTGGAAGCATTGATAGACCGGGTAAAAAACAGCAATAAGAACGGTTATATATGGCATACCACTGGTAGCGGCAAAACGCTAACATCCTTTAAAGCGAGCCAGATATTAATGAACTTGCCACAGGTGAAGAAAGTGGTGTTTGTGGTGGATAGAAAGGATTTAGATTACCAAACTACGAAGGAATTTAACAGCTTTGGCGAAGGCAGCATAGGTGGTACGGATAACACGAAGGCACTGGTAAAGCAGTTTACCGACGATATTAAACTAATAGTGACCACCATTCAAAAGCTGAATACTGCCATAAGCAGGGGCAGTATCTGGAGCGGATGCAACTGCTTAAAAACGAGCGAATAGTTTTTATATTCGATGAATGCCACCGTTCGCAATTTGGGGAAACCCATAACAGGATAAAAGGATTTTTCAATAACATCCAATTGTTCGGCTTCACAGGCACTCCCATTTTTGCCGACAATGCAGTAAAGAACGAATTGGGTAAGCGTACCACCACAGAACTGTTTGGGGAGTGCCTACATAAATACGTTATTACCGATGCCATTAAGGATGATAATGTATTGAAGTTTTCGGTGGAATATGTGGGGCGGTACAAACAGAAGGATGGTAGCCAAACAAACATAGATATAGAGGTAGAAGACATTGATACAAAGGAGTTGATGGATAGCCCTTTACGGCTAGAGAAGATTGCCGATTACATAATTACACAACACCCTAAAAAGACACATAATAAGACCTTTACGGGTATGTTTTGTGTGAGTAGTGTTGACACGCTAACGAAGTATTACGACCTGCTGCACAAGAAGAAGCTAGAGGGTAAGCATAACCTAAAGATAGCGACCATATTTAGCTATGCAGCCAATGAAGATGATGCGGATGCCAACGGAATTAACTATGGTTTTGGCATGGATAACTACGATTTGGATTTGGTAGCAGAACCTAAAACAGCTTATGGCAACAACAAGGAAACTGTAAGTGATAATGGCACATTCACCATCAACAAACATAGTAGGGAGAAACTAGACGAATACATTAGCCATTACAACGGTATGTTTGGCACTAAGTATTCTACCAAAGACAGTGAATCATTTTACAACTATTACAATGACATATCAAAGCGAGTAAAAGAAAAATAGATTGATATTTTGCTGGTGGTAAATATGTTTCTTACGGGGTTTGATAGTAAGCAATTGAATACACTTTACGTGGACAAGAACCTAAAGTATCATGGATTAATACAAGCTTATTCAAGAACGAATAGAATACTTAACGAACAAAAGTCACAGGGTAATATCGTTGTGTTCCGCAACCTAAAAAAAGCCACAGACGACGCCATTACGCGATTCAGCAATAAGGATGCAATAGATGTTATCATCATGAAGCCCTATGAAGACTATGTAAAGAAATTTAATGAAGGGGTAAAGGAACTAATGAGTATTGCGCCGACCATTGATAGCGTGAATGAGTTGGAAGATGAAAACGCTAAATTCGAGTTTGTAAAAGCTTTTCGGGAACTGATTAGGATTAAAAACATTATGGCAGCCTTCGCCGACTTCAATTGGGATAACTTAAACCTTGAAGAACAAACCTTTGAAGATTATAAGAGTAAGTATTTGGATATATACGATTCTACTGTTAAGGAAAAAGAGAAAGTATCCATACTAAATGATGTTGACTTTGAGTTGGAGTTGATACATCGTGATGAAATTAATGTTGGCTATATCCTTCAATTACTAGTGAAGCTTAAATCGAAAGATCCAGCCGAAAAGAAACAATATGAAAGTGAGGTATTCAACTTGTTAGGCAGTGAGTTAACGCTAAGGAGCAAGCGTGAACTGATAGAAAAATTCATACAAGAAAACCTCCCAGCTATTGAAGACAGTGCCGACATAGCTGATGAATTTGATAGATTCTGGACGCTAGAGCAACAAAAGGCTTTTGATGATATTGTGAAGGATGAAAAGCTTAAAGCCGACAAAACAGAAAAGTTAATAGAGAGTTACCTATTTGCGGAAAGGCAGCCATTACGGGATGATGTATTAGAATTGATTGATGGCGCAAAGCCAACGATATTGGAACGTAAAAAAACTGGCGATAGGATCCTAGCTAAGATTGTGGGATTTGTGGAGAAATTTATAAATGGCTTGACGGGGAAATAGTTTATTTAGGTGTAAAAAAATAAAAAGAGTAGTATGCAAATGGCAAAAATAAAAAAGGGTTTCAAGAAATTGAACCCTTTTTTAGCCACCATTACCCAGCCGATATTTTACTTGAAATGAAATAGTCTCTGAAACTAAAAATGTTGTGTTACTACTCAGCAGCTTTACCACTAAAAACGTAAGAAAAAAAACTAGAAACACAAGGTAATGTCGTAAATTTTTAAAATACTGCAAGACTAATAACCCATATTCCTAGTGTTCCTTGTGGTAAAAATACCCCCTGAGCAACAATGAAGTTGTTGATGTGATTATTAATTTCAATTTATTTTACAAGGCTTACTATAGCATTATAACGCTCCTCACTAAGTTGTGGTCTAATTACATTAAGTACAGCTTCAAATGCCTCAGTGCCTGCACCTTTGAATGCTGTTAACACTTGCACATTTTCCTCTATCCTTCTAGCTGGCACTATATATTTAAACCATAAAAGCAAAGTAGAGAAGTCCATGTCTTGCATGATGGCAACTTGATGTTGAACTAATTCTTCATCCGTAAAAGCGGTTTGCATATCCTTTTCAAGGGTTCTATCCTCATTGGCTATTTGTTTTAAAAATTCACCGTGAAATTCAGTGAAAGACAAATAAAAATCATGTCCAATTTCATCAGATTGATTTCCATCAAAGGATTCTAAAGTACTTTTTAATGTAAGTTCCATTTGGGCAAGGTTAGAATGTACATTCTCAAAGTATGTGGTCTCTTCCAAATATTTTTCTTTTAGAGGAGCTAAAATAAAGGAGTCTTCATTTTTTGTATGGTTTTTTAATAAAAGGAACAAATCTTCGCCTAAAGATTTAAGCCTTTCAATTTCAGCTTTACTTTTATAGTTCGTACTCCCTGCTAATAATGAAAACTGGGATAAAATATTCCTGAGGCCTTTGTGGGGAGGATCTAATGATTTCAACCTATCCATAATTTTTTTTTGCAATATTATATTCTTTCAGATAACTATACAAAAATTTTAGCGATAGTTTTTCTGAATAAATACTGATTGTAAGTTTATAAATATATTATTATAATTTACAGTCATATGGATACAGACTTCTAACTTCTAACTTTCTTATCCTATTTCAAATGTGGTAATACCAAATATTCTTTCATAAGGGATTGATGGAGTACTATTCAAATACATTCTCGCGCATTCAAAAACAAAACGAGTTTCATACTTTTTTACTAAATCAATTGCTAGCTGGTTTATCATAGGAATGTCTATGTAAACTAGTTCGTAAGGAGCCTCATTGAGGCAAGCTTTATATAGTTCTTCTGCAACAAATGGGTTATCTGCAAAAAGTGGACAAATTTTGTATCCTTTGCCTGTCTTCCTCATTATTGCATAACCCTTTAGTAAGCCATTTTCTACATACTTAAAACTAAATCCATAAGCTTGCTTTATCCACGGTATTAAAAATTGGGGACGATGAAAACCAAAGCATACAGCGTCATATTTTAAAATATCCGACATGTCGTATTCTGATATTTTTGAGACATAAGTATTAAGTGTAAATTTCTCACCAAACCTTTCATGACGCTCGTCTCTAAATGCAATATTAAACCCACCTTTATGGTAAAAGCTTTGCATTGCTACTACTCCATCCATCCCAATAGAAGCATCTTTATTAATTCTAGAAAGTAATTTATCCCTTCTTTGGTACCAAAGTTTGCGTCCTATTCCTAAATGTCTGTATTCTCGATGAACTATAAATAATCCCATAAATCCAAATTCTCCATTATAGGATATAATAGCACCACCTGCTATGAACTCTTGATTGTTAAAATATCCATAGAATCCATTTGGGTCTGTTTCCCAAAATAAAGCAGCATCATTTAATCCTGGATCCCAACCTTCCTCTTTTGCCCAAAGCATTAATGTTTCTAGTTCTTTGTAATTGAGTTTTGTAAGCTGTAAATTATCAATTTCCATGGTTGATAAAAAGTTTAGAATACTTGTTTAAATTGGCAGCTGTTGATTAAATTAATGCAGACAAATCTTTATTGAGTTAAAGAAATATAGATAAGAAATTAAAAACATCCAGAAAGTAGATAATTAGTTTTTCAAGTATTTATATTCTTTATGGAATTGAGTTAACGAAAAGTTTGGCAAATAAAAAAGAGGTCATAATTGACCTCTTTTTTATTGCTGCTCCCGAATCTGGACTTGAACCAGAGACCCTCTGATTAACAGTCAGATGCTCTAACCAACTGAGCTATTCGGGAGTGTTTCCCTTTGTTTGGGGTTGCAAATATAGGGAGCTGAAATTTAATGGCAAAGACTTTTTCAAAAAAAATCAAAAAAACTTGATTTTTCTATACCCACATATATTCCTTCGACTCTATTTTCAACTAAATATGTCTTTAAAAAGTACCCTTCACCTGTGGTGTTTCTGCCATTCTTTATATTGAATGCATATCTATGAAGCGGACAAATAACATTTCCAAGTGCATTAATGTATCCTTCGGCCAGTATTCCGCTTGCATGTGGACACTTATGAGCAAAACCATAAAGTGATTGATTGAATTGAGCAATAGTCACCTTTTTACCATCTACCTCAACAATGCACATGTTATTTTCCAGAAAGGATAACTCATTAACACTATCAGCAATTTTAATCCACTTTATTTCTTTAGACATGTAGAATGTTTTAATAACAGGTTACAGGTTACTTGTTACTTGTAACTGGCAACCTGTAACTAATAATACACTTCCTTGTATGGATAGCGTACTGCATATATTTCACGCACTTTGTTTACCATCACTTCTCTGAGCAAATCGATATTGTTCTTTTCAGTTGCTGAAATAAATACACAGTTATAATTGGTTTCGCGTTCCCAGCGTTCCTTAAGTTCACGCAGTATATCCTGTTTCACGCTCGAGCTAAGCCATTCGTCAAAATACTTATTCTCATATAAATCCATTTTATTAAAAACAGTGATAATGGGCTTGTCGAATGCCTTTAGCTCTTGCAAAGTTTTATTTACTACCCCAATCTGATCTTCATATTGAATGTGAGAAGTGTCTACTACATGCAATAAAATGTCCGCTTCCCTTACTTCATCCAACGTACTCTTAAAGCTCTCTACCAAATGATGGGGAAGCTTTCTGATAAACCCAACCGTATCGCTTAAAAGGAATGGCGTATTCTCAAATACTACTTTTCTGGTAGTGGTATCTAGTGTAGCAAACAGTTTATTCTCTGCAAAAACATCACTCTTGCTAAGGAGCGTCATCATGGTGCTTTTACCCACATTGGTGTATCCTACCAGTGCAACACGGATAAATTCTCCCCTCTCCTTACGCTGTGTAAAAGCCTGCTTATCTATTTCTTGTAGTCTTTTGCGTAGCAACGATATCTTATCTTTTACAATACGCCTATCCGTTTCTATTTCAGTTTCACCAGGTCCACGAGAGCCAATTCCGCCTCCTTGTCTTTCCAAGTGCTTCCACATACCTTTTAGTCGGGGAAGAATGTATTGGTATTGTGCCAATTCTACCTGCACTTTAGATTGTGCTGTACGGGCACGGCT
>CANCVE010000142.1 GCA_947381435.1 Chitinophagaceae bacterium | reverse complement strand
AGAAGAGCAGTTATATAGTAGGTCACATAGCGTTGTAAGCCTGTATATCCCCGTCTATGTGGCCTTAAAGCGAAGCGTTTCCTTACTGAACACTATGTGGCTATGTGACTATGTGGTATATTTTATCCAATTAATTTTAGTGCGTTTGCCCTGCTAAAAAGTAGAGAAAGTAAGGGTATATTTTATCATATTTGTATTCTCTGCACAAGTACATCAATATATCACTCTTTCCCTAAAATCGTTTTCGTAAAAAGTCCGCTATCGTTTGCGTTTATTCCTGACTTTTGTTGCGTTACTAACAGCTCAATTGCCCTCTATGATTTTTCGCCCTAAACTACTAACGGTTCTCACTTTGTTTACTTTATTGTTTTCTACTTCTACATTTGCTCAGGTAGACAACTCTTCCATCTATAAGAATGGTTGGACAGACTTCAATAAGAACGGAAAGAAAGACGTTTTCGAAGATCCTTCGCAACCAGTTGAGAAGCGAGTATTCGACCTTCTTTCTCAAATGAATCTCGATGAAAAGACTTGTCAGTTAGCGACACTTTATGGATATGGTAGGGTGCTGAAAGATGAGCTTCCAACACCAGAATGGAAAAAAAGAATCTGGAAAGATGGCATTGCCAATATTGATGAGCAACTCACTTCCTGTACGGGTCGTCCTAAAACCTACACTAAATATTCCTTTCCCTACAGTCGCCATGCGGAAGCAATTAATACTATTCAGAAATGGTTTATTGAAGAGACTCGATTGGGTATCCCTGTCGATTTTACTGATGAAGGCATTCATGGCTTAGAGAATGAAAAAGCAACTGCCCTGCCGGCACCTATTGCTGTGGGCTGCACTTGGGATAAGAACTTAATACTAAAAGCAGGTCATATCGTAGGAAGGGAGGCAAAGGCTTTGGGCTATACCAATGTGTACACGCCCATACTCGATTTATCTCGTGATCCTCGTTGGGGAAGGGTGGTAGAAACTTATGGCGAAGACCCTTTTCTGATTGCAGAATTGGGTAAAAGTATGGTGCTTGGAGTGCAAAGTGAGGGTGTTTCATCTACACTAAAACACTATTGTGCCTATAGCATTCCGAAAGGTGGTCGTGATGGTAATGCCCGCACCGATCCACATATTTCACCGAGGGAATTGTTTAATATGTACCTCTATCCTTACGAAAGAATTATAAAGGAAGCGCACCCAATGGGGGTAATGAGTAGCTATAATGATTGGGATGGAATGCCTGTGACGGGTAGTTATTATTTCTTGACAGAACTACTAAGAGAGAAGTTTGGCTTTACCGGCTACATCGTTAGCGATAGTGATGCAGTGGAGTTCCTCTTTACCAAACACCATGTAGCTAAAGACAGTGCCGATGCGGTAAGGCTTTCGTTGGAGGCAGGGCTAAATGTGCGTACCAACTTCGAGCAACCTGAAACCTTCATTTTGCCAGCTAGAAAATTAGTTAAGGATGGATTACTTAGTATGAGTACTATCGACAAGAGGGTGAGTGAAGTGTTGAGTGTTAAGTTTAGGATGGGTCTTTTCGATCATCCTTATGTTGATCCTAAAAAGGCAGATGAAGTAGTATATAATGCAGATGCCAAAGCTTTCTCTAAACAAATATCAAAGGAAGTATTGGTGTTATTGAAAAATGAAAACCACTTGCTTCCATTAGATAAAAATAAAATTAAAAACATATTGGTTACTGGGCCGCTTGCAAAGGATACGCAAACTTCCATCAGCCGTTATGGGCCATACAACGTGAAGATTGTTTCTGTGTTGGAAGGACTTAAAAACTACTTGGGCAATACGGCTAATGTGCAGTATGCAAAAGGCTGTGAATCGTATGATAAAGACTGGCCAGAAAGTGAATTGTACCCTACCCCTATTACTGCCGATGAACAAAAAGGCATTGATGAGGCAGTAGAAAAAGCAAAGCAATCGGAAGTTATTATTGCGGTAGTAGGTGAAACGGAAGATCAGTTTGGAGAAAGTAGAAGCCGTACTAACCTCGATTTAACTGGCAGACAATTGCAACTATTGCAAGCATTATACGCTACTGGCAAGCCAGTAGTTGCGGTTTTAATAAATGGTCAGCCACTAACTATCAATTGGCCGAACAAATATTTGCCAGCTATCATCGAAGCTTGGTGTCCAGGTGCTGAGGGTGGTATTGCCATTGCAGAAACCTTGTTTGGGGATAATAATCCAGGCGGTAAATTGTCTATGACATTCCCTAAATCTGTGGGACAAATTGAGTTAAACTTTCCTTTCAAACCTGGTTCTCATGCTGGTCAGCCGGGTGATGGCCCTAATGGATTTGGTAAAACAAATGTATTTGGGGCATTGTATCCTTTTGGGTATGGATTAAGCTACACCACCTTTAAATACAGTAATCTGGTGGTTACCCCCGAAAAGCAAACTCCGAAAGGGAACATAGAAGTTTCGGTGGATGTAACCAATAGTGGTAGCCAAAAAGGTGATGAAGTAGTACAATTGTATTTTAAACAAGAAACAAGTAGTATTACTGTTTATGAATCTCAGTTGAGGGGCTTCGAAAGAATTACACTAGCACCCAATGAAACTAAAACGGTTCATTTTACTTTAACGCCAAAAGATATTTCTTTGCTTGATAAGAACATGAAAGAAGTGGTAGAGCCCGGTAAGTTTCAGGTATTGATTGGCAGTTCGAGTGAAGATATAAGGGTGAAGAAGCAGTTTGTGATTGAATAGTACCAACCCTATAAGGGTTTTGAACCCTTATAGGGATTCATAGGAACTTTAGCAGTTTGAGTAAATAAACAATCAATTTTCTTTGTGTTCTTTGTAAGATCCCTTGTGTACTTTGTGGTTAAAAAACTCTTTGGAAGATAATAATTAATAGAAAAATAAGTATATGAATAAGTTAAACATGATGGAACAAACGATGCGTTGGTATGGTCCGAACGATCCAGTAAGTTTATGGGATATTAAACAGGCTGGTTGCTCAGGCGTGGTAACAGCACTGCACCACATCCCGAACGGACAAGTGTGGACTATTGAAGAGATTACTAAAAGAAAAACAGAGATTGAAGCAGTAGGGCTTACTTGGAGTGTGGTGGAAAGCGTGCCGGTACATGAGGGCATCAAAACTCAAACCGGTAATTACAAAGAGTATATAGAAAACTATAAAGCTTCCATCAAAAACCTTAGTGCTTGCGGGGTTAATGTAGTAACCTACAACTTTATGCCTGTGCTAGATTGGACAAGAACCGACCTTGCCTACACCGTGCAAGATGGTAGTAAGGCACTCCGTTTTGAGAAAGCGGCTTTTGTGGCTTTTGATGTTTTTCAGTTGAAAAGAAAAGGAGCTGAGAAAGATTATACTCCCGAAGAATTGGCGCGTGCAGAAGCAAGATTTGCAGCCATGACTGATGAAGAAAAAACTTTATTGCAACGAAACATTATAGCAGGATTGCCCGGAAGCGAAGAGAGCTTTACGCTCGAAAAGTTTCAGTTGGCACTAGATGCTTATGATGGCATAGATGCTAACAAGCTAAGAGAACACCTAATTTATTTTCTGAAAGAAGTAATTCCTGTTGCTGATGCTGCAAACGTGAAGATGGTTATTCATCCTGACGATCCTCCTTATAGCATCCTTGGTTTGCCAAGAATAGTTAGCACTGCCGCAGATGCTGAGGCTTTGTTTGCAGCCGTTCCATCCCTAAATAATGGCTTGTGTTTCTGTACAGGTTCGTTTGGCGTTCGTCCGGATAACAACTTGCCAGCCATGGTAAAACAGTTTGGCGAGAGGATAAACTTCATTCACCTGCGTAGTACTAAAAGAAATGAATACGGAGATTTCTACGAAGACAATCACCTTGAAGGCGATGTAGATATGTACGCAGTTGTTAAAGAATTTGTAGCAGTAATGAAGAAACGTAATGTATCCATTGCCATGCGCCCCGACCATGGGCATCAGATGTTGGATGACCTTAAAAAGAAGACCAACCCAGGCTATTCGGGCATTGGTCGATTAAGAGGATTGGCAGAATTGAGGGGATTGGAATTGGGAATAGTGAGGGGTGAACAGTGAGCAGTTATCAGTGAACAGTGATTAGTGAACAGTAAACAGTGAACAGTTATCAGTGAACAGTACGTTTTGATTTAGTAACCATAAAGCCCATGAAGGGAATCATGAACTAGCACCGTTTAAGTGAGACCGATTCTTTTTGGGAGGGTTAAATTGGTTGAAATAAAGCAACATCAAAGTCTTTTGCCTCTAGCCGGCGGGCTTCGTACTTACAACGACACTACGGTTAACCTTCTGAGAAAAATATCCCTTCGGATTTTTCTCAATTTTAGCTGAGCTAAAACCAGATTTTCCTAAGGTGTCTTATGTAAGTACTGGTATAAATGCGGGTATTAGTAGGGTGAGCAGTGAACAGTGATTTGTGATTAGTGAACAGTGAGTAGGGAACGGTATGCATTTTTAAGTGGCATCAATCCGATGACAGGACTCATGAATAAATGAGATAAGATGCATTGTAATACGTCTGTACACATTTGGTGCTTTTTGAATGAAATGACATAAAAAAGGCTATCGCGATAACTGCGATAGCCTTTTTTATTAATATTCATCGAGCGATAACTTATTTCATAAACACTTCAAACCCACCCGGATCCATTGTGCTTAGGTTGGTAACAACGATATTTACCCATTCTTTTGGCAAAATTGCAGAGGTAAATCCATTTACTCTTATTGCATTGGCAATATTTCCTCCCACATTTAGAATGGATAAAATAGGTTTCTCCATGTTAGTAAAAGGTTTTTTAGGGTTAATGCCAGACAAAGTAATTACACCAGCCTCTACAATAGCATGTACAATGCCCACACCTGCTGCTGTGTGCGTAAAATATTTAAGGTCTAAAACATCCATAGCGTCCGAAACACCTTTATCTGTTTTGGCCACTATTCGTGCATTAGTAAGTATTAAATTATTTTTTATCATCAAATTGTGTTGTGCTACTTCTACCAATGCCGTTATCTCATTCAATTGTTGCTGCATCACCGCTTGTCTTTGTTTGATTTTAGCCAAATATAAAATATCAGCATGATAGACAGATATATCCAAGGTACTAGGTACTGCCTTTGTGTTAGTCTTTACAAGAGAAGTGTCTACATCCGTAATTTGTGATCCTTTAACAACTCCGACCGTCAATCTACTTTTTAATTGTGAGGGGGTAAGTTCAATTTTTACTAATGTTAAAATCACTTCGTTAGAAGCAGCATTTGTATCCATTGTTGTAAATTCCAAATCTGTAATAGGGTTAGTTACTGTAATTGACGTTGCCATACTTTTAAGTTTTAAATGTTAATTAATTTTCAACCTAATAAGTGGTGGGCAATTCTGTTGGCGAACATTCAATTTTTAATGTACAACCATAAACCATAAAACTTACCGTAAAGAGCTTCCTTTTTCTTTTTCGCTTATCTGGTGCAAGAGTAGGCTTTAAAGTTCATTGGCTGCCTATGATTCTAATCATGTAAATTTCATTTTGTATTACACACACGGATTATCCTCTTTATTTTGTAAGAGTCTCAGCTAGTCTGCGAACGTGACGCTTATTGCGTAAAACCTAAAAATGGGATGCTAGTGAATGACTCTTTAGAATGCAGAGGGTTACTATACAGGTTTATAAAGGGGTACTGTGTACTCATATCTTAATAAATGCTAGCAATAGATGAGGTGTAAATTTAATTTTGAGAATAGGGGTTTATGAACTAGCACCCCGATTTTCGAGCATCACTTTTCTATTTGGGTATTCATGGGCTAGATGGGAAGGGTTGTTGGTTATAAGTGATCTGTAGGTTATCGGGATTACAAATCCCTTTCATCGGCAGTTCGGGATGCGCTTCGCTTTAACATCCACGAACAGCCCCGAAGATGTTGCCTAGCTAAATTATGGAGACCTTAACAGCAAGCTAAACACAGACGCTATAGCAAAATATGCCACTGCGGTAGCAAGCACGGGAACTGATATTGCCACTTTGTACAATAATGCCTATACTAAAGCCAAGGACATAGCATCGCATTTTGAGAAAATGTATTTTAACGACTGTGCTACTTATCAATTTAAGGATAAAACTACTGGTGACATTTGTGATTACAGGCATGGTCAGGTTCAGGCGATGGTATTGCCCATTGTTTTGTCATTGGGCGAGTGGACTGCGGCAAAAGTAACTGGTCTGGCGGCTGCGGAATATGTGGCCAATGCGGAAAAGGCAGTAAAACTAATAAGTGATGCAGAAACAGCTAGCAAAATTATTGATGACATTGAAGTAATTGGTAAAGGCGCAGGGGACGTTCCTGCAATAGTTATAGAAGAAGATTCTAAGAATGCTACTACCATTTATAAGAATGATGAAACTGCTACTATAGAAACTAAGGAAGGATACCTACATGCTGAAGAAGCTGATTTAACGGCACTTAAACAAGTAACTTCAAATGTAACTAGTAATGGTAGGTCTATAACTGGGGTCAATAATTTGGTTAATGTTGATAATACATTAATAAAAGTACCCCAAGCATTGATAATAGTACCTCAAGATGCTACTGCTACTACTGCTACTGCTCTGAAACAGACTGTGGCGGATTATATGAAAACACAGGCAACAGGTTCTACAGCAACAACAGCAGAAATGGGGGAAAAATTAGAGGACGTAGCAGAACAGCTAGCCAAAGAAATAAATCCTACAGGTACTACTGTAAATATGAAAACAAATGGCAGTGGCAATGGATTTGATATTATTTCCGTAAAATACGGTACAGACGGTACAACAGTAGAAAAAATCTATATTTTTGAAAGCAAACCGCTGACAAACGGTACAAGGATTGATTTGCCTACAACAGTTTCAAAAGGTGTTCAAATGAGTGATCAATGGATAAGAGGAACTATTCAGGAAATGCAAAATGCAACAGGAAGTGTGGAAACTATGGGTAATCTATTAAATGCAAATTATTCAAAAATTGAACGCTATATTACAACTGTTGATAGGCGATTAAAACAAGTAGTTACTGTTAAACTTGACAATTTCTAATCATGCAATACAAAACTTTAGAAGCACGTTACCATGAAATGGTTAAAGAAAAAGCTATTCGAGTTGAAAGAATGAATTTGCCGGATGAAAAAAAGCACTATGTGATTTCCTTTTATTCATCTAATAATTTTCAAGCGGTTTATTTTCTTTACATCGAAAATAATATTGAAAAAGCCAAAAATTGTTACTATGAAGGTGCGATGGCTTATTCTTATTACCATGAAGTTTTAAAGTATCAATTTTTTTCAACTTTAGGGGCTTCAATTATTTATTTATTGAGTGATAATGAAAAAGTTATTAATAGGTTTTGCCAATACACAGATTTACCAGAAGTAGCTAAAGTTGGCCCTATTTTTTATCAGATGGGTAAAGCAATTCAGGCAGTTCTCTTAAATGATGAAGCATTGTTGCTTTCAACAATTGAGTTGATAAAGAAGAGAACAAAGTCTGGTGTAGGAAAATACTTTGTGGCTACGATAGATTTTTTTGAAGGTATTCTAACCAAAGATGAAGAAAAGATATTTTCAGCAGTAAATATCTTACAAAAAGCATTGCAAAGACATCAGCCTTCTATTGAAAAAGACTATTTTGCTCTTGAAGCAACTGGTCTTGCAAAACTTGCTTGGCGAAAAGGCTTTGAAATAGACTTTAAAAACAAGTTTATACCACAAGCCTTACTGCCCATAAAGGAGTTGGAACATTACGAAAGTTTTGATTTTTTTAACGAACCTTAATAAGTAAAATGTGAAAAGGAGGTACCCCAGCTAGTCCGCGTTAATCGCTAAAATCTACTAGGGCTAGCGCATCGCCTTTGGCGTGTGCATTCGCTAAGTTGTTATGTTTCAAGAAGCTACTCATTCAAGTAATGGGTAGCTTTTTTACTAATACTGCCAATAAACAAACTACTTTCGGATGCCATGAGCCGTAAGTATAAGTTTCTTAATAAGGAAGGAGTTTATTTTGTAAGTTTTGCAACTGTGTATTGGTTGGATATTTTTGTAAGGGAGTTGTATTGTAATACGTTAGTGGAAAGCTTGGACTATTGCAGAAAAAATAAAGGGCTTGAAATATACTGTTGGTGTATAATGCCTAGTCATATCCACTTGATAATAAGGGCAAAGGATAATAATCCAGAAATAGTTTTGGGTAAGTTTAAGGAGCATACGTCCAAGCTGTTAACCAAACAAATAGCAGAAAATGCAGAGGAGAGCAGAAGAGAGTGGCTACTGTGGATGATGCAACGGGCAGCAAGTAAAAGTAGTAATGTTACCAATAGTCAGTTTTGGCAGCATCATAATAAGCCAATAGAATTATGGACACCAGAAGTAACAGAACAAAAGGTAAATTATATACATAATAACCCTGTTGTATCTGGTTTTGTAAGAGAACCTAGTGATTGGAAATATAGCAGTGCAATAGATTATGCTGGAGGGAAAGGGTTGTTGGAAATTGATTATATGTAAAGTAAATGCGAATGATTGTTGCGAATACCACACGCAACAGGCGATGCGGTAGCAGCGAAGATGGTAGCGAGTTTGGCGTGGACTAGCAGTGGAATTGTGAGGAGTGAACAGTGAACAGTTATCAGTAAACAGTGAGTAGTTATCAGTGAACTGTAAGCAGTTATCAGTGAACAGTTATCAGTAAACAGTGAGTAGTGAACAGTAAACAGAGTGCATTATTTAGTACCATAAAGCCCATGAAGGGATTCATGAACTAGCAACCCAATTTTCGAGCATTACTTTACAAGTTGGGTATTCATGGGCTAGATGGGTGTTCAGCGATAGCTGGTCACTTGTTCCTTTTTAGTCAAACCAGTTTGTAAGTGGCATTCGCTAAGATTAATACAGACAACAAAGGCATCCTGAAAATGGATGCCTTTGTTGTTTTTGGCAACTTGTAAATGAAAGGATAATTGACTATAGCGAAACAAGATTACAGGATGCGGTAGCAACGAAGATGGTACGTGGCTAGCGGAGGGCTTATTAGGCTAAAAAAGACCAATATTATGGTTAAATGCATAGCTAGAATGGTTAAACGCATACCAAGCCAAGCCAATTGCATAGCTAGAAAAGCCAAACGTATAGCAAATTGAGCTCCTTTTATTAGGAATATCTTGTTATCTGTATAGCTGGCTAAGCTACTTGCATAGCTGGACAAGCCAATTGTATAGCTAGAAAAGTTAAACGCATAGCTAGCTTAGCTCCCCCGTTTGGGCTTGGCTGGTAAATTGCATAACTAGCCGAGCCAAACGCATAGCAAGAGTAAGTGGATTGGATAGCTGAGCTAGCCAATTGCATAACAAAGGTTGGTGCAATACATAGCTAAGCTAGCCAACTGTATAGCTGACCTAGCTATGCGTTTGACTTTGCTAGGAGAGTATAAAGTAGTTTGTGTAAACTGGTAGTAATTAATTTTAGGGTTTCATCGCTGAGTGGAGCGTAGCGGAACGAGGCGATGAAACCCTAAAACAACTTTTTATTAACCTTTTATACAAGACTCAAATGGCAAAAAAAGACAACA
>CANCVE010000141.1 GCA_947381435.1 Chitinophagaceae bacterium | reverse complement strand
AAAAGGTACAGAATTGTAAAGGATGAATGCAGGTTAAGAAAAAACAAATATCCGTACAAGATATTTGCCATTTGTGCCGCCTTGCATAACTTTAGGGTGGAAAGAAAGCCGTTTAATTACCCTGTAATTAAACTGACATAAACTCTAGTATTTCCCTAACCCAGAACAAGCAAAAAAGCGCAAACCTACAGGAAAGAAATCGGTAGAAGAAAAAGAATTAGAGAATCCATACAAGCAAATAACAAGATGGTTTGATGCTGGCCACCATTTGGATTTGCTATTGGATATGAAAGATGCAGATAAGATTGCAGCCCTGTATAAAGTAGACGGACTGTATGGTTTTGTGAAAAAACATTTTCATGCTGCAAGTGATTTGGAGAATGCATTGCTAATGGAATTTGTGCTTCATGGGCTTGCAGCTTATTCTTTGATAAGTAAGAAATCTATTGATGGCAGGGTTTCCTTTACAGACTTAATGGGAAGCATGATAAATTTGAATGACTTAGATTTTAATGATGAAGATTTAACAGATGATGACTTTAGATAAGTTTCGTGTACAGCTTTTGCAGTCCCCGTTGTTTATCCACAATGGGCTTTAATTGTTAATTTTTTGAATTCAGTAAATAACTTTTGTTTCAAATTAAATAAAGCACCCTATTTTTACGGGACAAAAAATAAATTGTCAAATTATGAAAAAATTATTTTTACCTATCAGTGCGTTAATGGCACTATCAGTTAGTGTATCTGCACAGAATGCAAGAATTTTTGCTATCACAGGAGATGTGAAAGGAAATGTAAATTGGAATGCTGTTAGAGAAATTAAAAGTACAGACGGCACCGTAAAAACAACGCTTTATACACCTTCTGCTAAGCCAAGCATTAGCTACCAATCATTGCAAAACAGGAACAAGACTCCAAACGGAGAAGCTCCATTTTCTGCTATTGCAGCAACTGGTTACGATGCAAAATCAAATAGACTTTATTTCACCAACATGCGTGGTAATACGTTGAATTATGTTGATTTGAATGAGTCGAATCTTACAGTTGTAAACAATGAGGACGCTACATTTAATACAGGTGATAAGTTTAAAAGCGAAGCAAATATCATAACTCGTATGTGTTTTGGTGCTGATGGCGCAGGCTATGCTTTATCTAATGATGCAGAACACTTAATTCGTTTTACCACAGATAGTAAACCAGTTGTTACAAGTCTTGGCAGAATAAGCGATGGTGCAAACAATGGAGATAAGTCTATTCATACTGCTCCTACTAGTTGGGGAGGTGACATGGTAGGCGATGCAATGGGTAATTTGTATGTAATAAACATGCACAGCGATGTGTACAAAATAAATACACAAAGAATGGTTGCCGATTACATTGGATCTATTAAAGGTTTACCAGAAGGTTTCACTACAAATGGTGCAGCTGTAAACGAAGATGGCGATCTAGTAGTAAGTAGTGCAATTTATACTGAGAGCTACTTTAAAGTAGATTTCAGTACGTTGAAAGTTACCTCTCCAGTAAAATCTGAAGGTGGTGTTTTCAATGCTTCGGACTTAGCTAGCTCTAATTTGTTGTATCAAGCGAAGGTTTCTCCTATTGCAGTGGCTACTTCAGATAAAGTTTCTGTTTACCCTAATCCTACTGTAGGCAAGAATTTTCAAGTTAAGGTTGCAAACACCGTTAGCGGAAAATATACTTTAACTGTTACAGACAATAAGGGAAGAACAATACTTTCAAATAACACGACAAACAATCAAACACTAAAAGTAAACTTACCTAAGTCTACACCTGCTGGAATTTATATCTTGAGAGTAACAAATGCTACTAATCAAGCTATTCATACACAGAAGATTGTTGTTGAATAATAGTATTAATAAACAGTTTATTTTTAAGAAAGAGGCTATCCCCAAAGGGATGGTCTCTTTTTTTATGGTTTTAACTTTACATCACTACTTCAAAACAGATACACAACTGTTTCAAGACCTTAATTAATTGTGTATAGAATTTGTAACAATACCAATAACATCCATAAACATCCACCCTGTACCGATTTGTTTACTTATTTCTTTTTCATCAAGCAACAAAAGTCCTAATTATGCGTCTCTATTGGTAGAATAAAACAATTTGATGAGTTTTAGAAAACAGCTTTTATTTCTTTTGATGGTTACTCCTTTACTGGGATTATTTGCACAAGAAGATACTAATACAAAAAGTTTAAGGAAAGAGCGAGATATGTCTGATGTAATTCAAAGCCTCTCGAAAAAGAAACAAGTTGTTTCAACAAATAATGATTCAAAAGAAAAGAAATACCACTTATCATTCGTTCCTGCATTGGGATACACCCTTCAAACTGGCTTCGCTGGCATATTGAGTGCAAACCTTGCCTATAAAACCGATACCAATCAGGCAACAAAGGTTTCTAGCATTTCAACTAGCTTCACCTATTCACAGTATAAACAAAGTATCATTCCCTTTTTATTGGATATCTGGACAAAAGATAACAAATTCAACATCATATCTGATAACAGGTTCATACAATACCCGTCTGACATATATGGATTGGGCGGACGAACCGATCCTAATCAGGGTATTACTATAAACTTCTCGGGGCTAAAGCTTCATGAAACATTGTTACGCTCCATTAATAAGAATCTCTTTGTAGGAATGGGGTTTTACTTTGATAACTTCTGGAATATCAAGGCTATTGATTCCCTCAAAAGAAGAATAAATCAAAGACTCGTCAGAACACTTGGCAATGACGAGATTGCAGCTGGTCTTGCTTTTAAATTATTGTACGATAACCGACTCAATCAAGTAAATCCTACTGATGGATTTTTCGCTAATATGGTATTTCGTCCAAACTTTACCTTTATGGGAAGCCAAACTAACTGGCAATCCTTATTAATAGACCTTCGTGGATATATCACATTCCCTCGTAATTCTAAAAATGTATTGAGTCTTTGGGGTTTAAATTGGTTAACTACTGGCGGCACGCCACCTTACCTACTATTGCCTAGCACTGGTTGGGACGACCAATACAATACAGGCAGAGGCTACATTCAAGGAAGATTTAGAGGAGACAATATGTACTATGCCGAAAGTGAATACAGGTTTAGAATTTCGAGGGACGGCTTATTTGGAGGTGTAGTATTCCTGAACGCAGAAAAGTTCTCAGGAGAGATATCAAAACAATTCAGCACCGTTGCACCAGGTTATGGTGTTGGATTCAGATTAAAACTAAATAAATATTCAGGCACTAATCTTTGTGTGGATTATGGCTTCGGCGAAAATGGATCAAAGGGCTTCTTCGTAAACCTTGGCGAAGTATTTTAAATCACTTATTTTTTGAAACCCAATTTCCTCGTTTTACTTATGCTAGTGGGAAAATATATCCAAGATTGCAGAATTACAAAACAAATACCTCATTATTGCATTTCTTTTGTGTTAATAATAAAATAAAATAATGAAAACATTAGTAGGTTATTTGAATCCATATAGATGGCAATTAGCATTAGCCATGTTATTAGCAGCCATCAATCAGGTATTTTCCTTGTTAGATCCCACCATCTTCGGTAAAATAATAGACTTTCTTAATACTTCTGGTGTAATCAGCAAAGGATTTGTCATTCATCCAGTAATTACGCAAGATTTCTTTCTTAAACACATCGCACTTCTAATGGGTATGTCAATTGGTGTGGCTATGGTTTCTCGTATTGCAAAGTCTTTTCAAGACTATGTGGTTAATGTGGTAGTTCAGAAGTTTGGAGCAAAGGTATTTACCGATGGATTGCAACATTCTATGCGTTTACCTTATCAAGACTTTGCCGATCAGCGTAGTGGAGAAACCCTTTCTATCTTACAAAAAGTTAGGCAAGACACATCGCAGTTTATTGGTTATTTCATCAATGTACTATTTCCAATAGTTGTAGGAATCATATTCTTATTAATTATAACAGTAAGAATTCATTGGAGTTTAATACTCGTATACTTCACTGGGATAATAATATTAGGTTTTTTAGTGGGTGCTTTGAGTAAAAAGATTAAAGCCATTCAGGGAAACATTGTAAGAGAAACTGCTTCGCTAGCAGGAAGCACTACCGAGAGTCTAAGAAACATAGAATTGATAAAGAGTTTAGGGTTAACTAAACAAGAAGTAAAACGTTTGAACACCAATACTTACAAAATATTGGGTTTAGAACTTTCAAAAGTAAAAAGGGTTCGTAGTATAGCGTTCCTTCAAGGCACAACGGTTCACTTTCTTCGTGTAATCATCTTGTATATACTTTCCTATTTAGTATTTGGAGGTAAACTTACAACCGGGCAACTTATATCTATGCAGTTTTATAGTTTCTTCATCTTTGGACCATTGCAAGAGTTGGGTAGTATTATTACATCATACAAAGAGGCAGAAGTATCTATCAATAACTTTGATAAGTTGATGAAAAAACAAGTAGAACCAAAGCCAAATACGCCAGTAGAAGTAGGCGATATAAACGATTTAAAGTTTAATAATATCTCCTTTCAGCATACTACCGCTCAATATAAGGCACTAGAAAACATCAGTTTCGAAGTTGTAAAGGGAGAAACCATTGCTTTTGTAGGACCAAGTGGTGCGGGTAAGAGTACATTGGTAAAGTTATTGGTAGGTTTGTATCGTCCGCAAGAAGGAACAATCTATTACAATAGCCAACAAGGTAATGATATAGATTTTGATGAATTGAGGGGACAGATTGGTTTTGTAACACAGGATACACAATTATTTAGTGGAACCATAAAAGAGAATCTATTATTTGCCGCACCTAATGCTACCGATGAAGATTTGCATGATGCCTTAAACAAAGCAAGTTGTTTTAACTTATTAGAAAGAGCTGAGAAAGGATTAGACACGCTAATAGGTGAAGGCGGATTAAAACTAAGTGGCGGAGAAAAGCAACGACTTTCTATTGCACGCGCATTAATTAGGAAGCCACGTTTATTAATATTTGATGAAGCCACTTCGGCACTTGATTCATTAACAGAAGAATCTATAACCAATACCATTAGGGCTATCTCTGAAGAGAAAAACCAGATTACTGTAATGATTGCCCACAGATTAAGTACCATCATGCACGCTGAGCGTATCTATGTATTGGAGAAAGGTCAAATAGTAGAAACTGGTAGCCACCATGAATTATTAGCTGAGAAAGGTCTTTACTATGCGATGTGGCGTCAACAAATAGGAGAAAGAAAATTGGCAGCAGTATAGTCGAAAGTTGAAAGTCGAGAGTCAAAAGTAAAAGGGGTAGCTTCCTACTCTTGACTTTCAACTCTCGACTTTTGACTCATAACTGTTATTTTTGCCGCCACATGTACTACCTAGTCTATTATACGCTCTACCTTATTTCTCTTCTCCCTTGGTTCATTATATATAGGATAAGCGATTGCTTTTATATTCTTATCTACTACATTTTAGGCTACAGAAAGGAGGTAGTAATGAATAATTTGGCAATAGCATTTCCTGAAAAGTCTGAAAAAGAAAGAATAAGGATTGCTAAAGAGATGTATAAACGGTTGATAGATACCTTTATAGAAACCATCAAAGCCTTGTCCATCTCTAAGGAAGAACTCAACAAGAGGTTCGTGGCAAACTATGAAGTAGTTAATGATTTGTTTGCCACAGGCAAGAATGTACAACTGCATGGCGGGCATTTCTTCAATTGGGAATATACAAACCTTGCCTATTGCCTCAACATTAATTATCCATTTACTGGAGTATATTATCCATTGAGTAATAAGATATTTGATAAGATAATGTACGATTTGCGCGCTAGGTTTGGCAGTATCCTTATCCCCGCTCCTACCTTTAATAGACAGTTCCTAAAGATTTCGAAAGGTAGATATGTACTTACGCTTGGTGGCGATCAGAATGCAAGTAATTTGGCTTCTGCCTATTGGTTGCCTTTATTTGGAAAGATGGCGCCTTTTGTTACCGGACTAGAACGAATGGCCGTAGCAAAAGACACGGCAATTGTAATGTGTACCACCTACAGAGTAAAGCGAGGTTACTACAAGTCGGAGTTCTCCTTGTTTACTACAGAACCTACTGCCTTACCAAAAGGCGCTATAACGGTAGGTTTTAGAGACTACTTAGAACAACAGATACGTTTGAGACCGGAGAACTATCTATGGACGCATAAACGCTGGAAACACAAGTTTGATGCGGAAAAATATGCAGAAATGATACTGGAGAATGAAAAGAAAGTTTCGTGATATTATAGCAAAGGTCAACAAACATTTTAAGTTTGTTGACCTTTATTGCTATTTTCAAACAGTTCTATTCCTTCACAAACCCTACCCCACTCACTTTACCATCAGTAGTTTGTACACTTAGATGATATACTCCTACAGGCAAACCACCCACAGAAAGTGTTGGGTTGGTAGCATCTTTTAATGTTTGCGTCTTAATTACCCTACCCAAATAATCAATCACTTGCACAGATGCAATATGATTGCCCTTAATAATTACTGAACTCTTTGCCGGATTTGGATAAATTGACAATTGATAATTATTAATTGTCAATTGTACTGAAACTGTCTTGCTGTAACGGATGCTGCCATCCTTGTCTACCATTTGTAGGCGATAGTAGATGGTTTTGTATTTGGCATAGTTTCCTGCCTTCAAGTCTAGGAAACTATAATTACCGTTGCCTTTTGCTGTTACGCTACCAATGGTGTTGAAGCTACTTGCATCCACACTTCGCTGTACATTGTAAGTAGCCATGTTAAGTTCATTAGTACAAGTCCAATCGCTAGCCACTTGCCCATTACTGCCTAATATTTCTTGTGCAGAGAAGCTACGGATGCTTACAGGAAGTGTATAATCTTTTATTAGGGTGGTTGCGGTATTGGTAACTACGGGACTGTTATAATCAAAATAGACAGAAGCCTTATTATCAATATTTGTTCCCTCAGAAATGGAGGTTCTTGGCTTCAGCCTAAAATGTACAAATCCGTTACTCTTTAGTTGGTCGGTGGTGCTGTCTATGAGATTAATGTTATGAAAATCGAAGTAGATGATATTGCTATCCATAGATGTTTTTACATTGTGGCTACTGCCTATCAGTTGCATAACACCATTTGTAAGTAGCGGACTGATAGTATCGGCTATAACTACATTATCTGCAGGGGCATTGCCCACATTCTGAAAGTGAATTACATAATCTATCATTTGTCCACTTATTACTTGCTTGGTGGTAAGCTGCGGTGTGGCTTCTTTGCTGTTAGGGTCGTAACTGCTGCGGGCTACTGTGGTATTGTTGGTAGTAGCAGAAGCTTTGGCAGAAACTACTGTTGCAGAACAAGTAATGCTATCACCCAGTTGGACTAACTTTTTAACGGTAAATGCAAAAGATGGGTATTTGTAACCATAGTTGTAAATACCGCCAAAATAGTTAGGGGTAAGGGTATCTTTCCAAGTAAGGGTATTGCCTATATGGCTTACCAATGGCACTGATGTACTATCAAAAATTAGTTTCGTGGTATCATACGTAAAGGTAAGATTAGCAGCGGTGGCTGTAGTACCAAGATTTACATAATTTGCACAATAGAAAACTTTATGTCCAGGAACTGCATTTAGCAAATGGTAAATATTGATGTTCAGACTATCTACAAGGTCTGTTGGCTGTAAGGCAATGTCCGAAAGTGTACTACTACTATTGTAGGTAGAATAGCTTAGGTTAATACTATCTGGCACGGCCTTAAAGTGTGGTGGTGCCGTAACAAAAAGGGTAAAACGCCCTGTATCTTTAATTTCATTAACATACTCCCCTACATTATTTGTGTAAACTACTTCGCCTGTGTTTAGTCTTACGGGTACATTAGGTATATAGTGTTCGTTACCATCCTTTATTCCATTGTTGTTTTCATCAATAAATACTCTGCCTGTTACTGTAGGTGATGACAGACATTGATTTACGTTGTTTGTTGGGGCACATAATTGGAGGGAACTAGGGAAAACGCTGACCAATGGCGGTTTGTTTGGTAGGCAATGTACGCCACTGCTATCCAAAACAAGAAGTTTTAACGAAATTGGCAATTTAGGTAAACATAATAGATTGGTAACACCACTACAAACCAATGTATTTAGCTTTTCTAAAGTATCTAATGTTGGCAATTGAGAGAGTGGGTTTCGAACTATGTATAAGGTAGTTAGGTACTTTGGAAGATTAGGTTGTAGGCTTACAATTTTATTATAACCACAATGTAGATACCGAAGTGAATCTGGCAACAGCGGTAATGATTGTAATCTATTACTAAAACATGTCAAAGACGAAATTTTACGTGGCAATGGAGGCAACATTGTTAGGTAATTATTGCTACAATCTAATTCTGATAATGATTCAGGTAAGTTGGGCAAAGAAGTTAATTTATTGAGCCCACATTGTAAATATCTTAATGAATCTGGCAAGTTGGGCAAAGAAGTTATTCCTTTATTTATGCAACCCAAGTATTGTAACGAATTAGGCAATGTTGGTATAAAAGGTGTTATTCTAGTCAAAACATAAAATGAACCAACATGATTACCACAATCAAAGTATTGTAGATTACTGGGTAGTGAGGGAAATGTTACTAATGAAGAATCAGCACTACAGTCTAAGTGTTTTAACGAATTGGGTAAAGAGGGCAAATGGATTAAATTATCATTTCTAGAGCAATCTAAGTAAGTTAATTTTTTAAAATATTGCAACCCCGACAAATCCTTTATCTTCGAATGAATAAAAACAATAGGAGTTTGTTGTTTGTATTCAAAAACTTCTAAAGTATCTTCATTTACTATCCCAATACAGGTAGTATCCATCTGACCAGCAACATTAAAACAAGCAGGATATTTACTGATTAGAAGGTCTCTAAAATTACTATCAGGAATATCTACATACTGTGCTTTTACAAGATTTGAAAGGGATAGTAAACAAATGGTGAGGATGATTAGCTTTTTCATACAGGTTGTTTTGAAGTTTAAGCGTTTCATAATGGGCAATTAAATTTTTAGTGAATAAATGGCATTGCAATAATACTTGTTATTTGTTGATTAAAGTTGTTTGAGTTATGATTTATTTTACATAGGCAATTACCTGAACCAAGATTAAACTGATTGTAGGATATGTAAGATTGAGGGTATTAATTCTACCTATCCTTTAATCCTGTAAATCCTGATTCAGACTGACAGACATTTTTAGAGAGATGCCTAATGCACGGGGATGCAAGGTTTGGCAACTGTACAAAAGTTGCCAAATCTACAGTCGGTTTAATTACTAGGGAGACTTTTTTCTGTTGAGGTGAAAAATGCATCAACCAATCTACTTCTTTTTGCATCCCCTCTCAATTCAATAGTAACCAAATAATTCTCATTATAAACCACATTTATCGAAATACTTTATAATTGAGCCAAATGACGTCATACATCACGACGTACCACGTAAATTGGCTCAAATGGTTCGTGTTGTCGTGACGTACCGCGTCATTTGGCTCAATTTACTCGTGTTGTCGTCTCGTACGACATAAAAAGCGATTTTAAACCCATAACGTCGTGACTTATGACATCATTTGGCTCAAATGGCGTGGTACGTCGTGATGTATGACATCA
>CANCVE010000140.1 GCA_947381435.1 Chitinophagaceae bacterium | reverse complement strand
TGCCCTAGTAATTCCCGGAAGGATATGCCCCAAAGCAGGGGTAAACAGCTTGCCATCCTTTTCGTAAAACAGATTAGCACCGGGTGCTTCTGCTGCAAATCCATCCATATCAGTCAATAATGCCTCGTCAAAACCCTTTGCCTTTGCTTCGTGACTAGCCATGATAGAGTTTACATAATGCCCGCTTGCCTTAGCCGTAATCCTAAAACCTTTTGGATTGGGACGTTGGAACGAAGAAGTCATTACCCTAAGCAATTTCTCTCCCAAAAAAGGTTGCATTTCCCAAGCCTGAATGGTGAAATGAGAGATTGTATTGGGATTGAAACTCATATTGTCTGGCCCATAAACCAACGGACGGATGTAGGCATCGCCCAGATTATTAGTTGCCAGAACCTTATCGGTAGCCACAATCATTTCTTCCACTGAATAAGAAAAAGGCATGTTCAATGCCTGTGCAGAGGCAATCAATCGTTGATAATGTTCTACAGGTTTAAAGATTTGAGTAGTGCCATCCTTCATTTTATAAGAACGGATACCCTCGAAAACCGCATAGCCATAGTGCAATGACTGACCATACAAATCGGTGCGCGCGTCGGCAGCTTTTACATATTCTCCATCGAGAAAGATGATGGTGTGCTCGTTGTAATACTTCATAATTGAATGTTTTAGACAAGTTTGAGGCAAAAAAAAACCGCCTCGATTGAGGCGGTTGTGTTATTAATAAAGTTTAATTAATTAAATACAATTTCCACCTCCATGCAAAACAGGGACAACGACAACCACCAAGACTACCAACGCAATGACTGCGGCAGTAACGATTGCACTATTTAATCTGTTTAACAACATAGAAGCGATTTGAGATGCGAACATAATAACTTCTATGCAATATTCAAAGAACTTTAAAAAATATTTCGCCACAAAGACGCTAAGACACAAAGTGGCACTAAGAAAATAAAACTAGATAACCGTTGATTTTCTCAACTCAATATTCTCATGATTCACTTCATCCGTTATTCTATGCCCTACATAATCGGCAATCAATTCGCCGAGGGTAGAGGTAAAATAAAAGTTGATGGGATCAATATCTTTCGTAACAAATTTGTTGTTCAACGTCCAAGAAACAGCTTCTCTAACTCTCCTTGCCTCTTCATGCAATTGGAAATAATCCAACATCATGGCAGCAGACAAGATAGAACCGATAGGGTTGGCAATATCCTTTCCCGCAGCCTGCGGATAAGAACCATGAATAGGCTCGAACAAAGCAGTGATATTACCAACAGAAGCAGAGGGCACCAAACCTAAAGAACCATTTAGCGCACTTGCTTCATGGCTGATGATATCGCCAAACATATTCTCTGTAAGTATTACATCAAACTGCTTTGGATTTACAATTATCTGCATGGCGGCATTATCAACAAACATATAATCCACAGTCACATCAGGATATTGGGTAGCAATTTCTTGAACTACCTTTCTCCAAAGACGAGAGGTTTCCATTACATGTGCCTTATCTATTAACGTTAATTTCTTACGACGAATCTGTGCATTTTTAAAAGCCAAATGCGCAATACGATCTATTTCTGCAACGCTATAATTACAAGTATCCGTAGCGTTAAAGCCATCGCCACTTGTATGTTTTTCTCCAAAATAAATACCGCCAGTCAACTCACGATAAACAACCATATCAACCCCTTGCAACAAATCCTCTTTTATGGGAGATAAATGAGCAAGAGAAGGATAAATACTTAATGGACGGATGTTGCAATACAATTGAAGCACTTTTCTGATAGCCAATAATCCTTGCTCTGGACGAACCTTTACATTCGGATCATTATCGTATTTTGGATGACCAACAGCCCCAAACAAAATAGCATCGCTTTCTAAACAGGTAGTAATTGTTTCATCGGGCAGGGCTTTACCGGTTGCATCGATGGCTACGGCACCCATTAGGCAGAAACTGTAATTAAAATCGTGGCCATAATGTTCGGCCACCGCATTTAAAACTTTAATAGCCTGATTGGTTACTTCTGGACCAATTCCATCTCCAGCAATAACAGCAATATTTTTTTTCATAAGTATGATGAAATGATTTTAATGATTAAATGATGGGGTCATTTTAATTACAACCTACAACTTAATACGTATTACTTTCTATGCAGTTACAGCTACTTTTAAAGATTCAGGTATCATATCATGTAGGTCATTATCCATCACTTCTTTTTTGCTATCAGCTACTTGAAGGAATAATTGATATAGCTCATCAATTTCATCGCGGTTAAACTGATAACCAAGCTTGTGCAAACGGAAAGCCAATGCACTTCTACCGCTACGGGCAGTTAATACAATCTTAGAAAGATCGGCACCGACTTCAGCAGGATCGATGATTTCGTAAGTGGTTGCTTCTTTTAAGAAACCATCCTGATGTATTCCACTAGAATGAGAGAATGCATTTGCGCCCACAATTGCCTTATTTGGTTGTGTAGGAACACGCATTGTTTCGCTTACCTGACGGCTAAGTGGGTGTAACAACTTCGTATTTACATCGGTATATAATCCTAACTCTTTATGTTGTTTCAACACCATCACCACTTCTTCAAGCGCAGTATTACCAGCACGTTCTCCCAAACCATTGATGGTACATTCTATTTGGCGCGCACCATTCAAAGCACCTGCAATAGAGTTTGCAGTAGCCAAACCAAGGTCGTTATGGCAATGGCAAGAAATAATTGCTCTATCAATGTTAGAAACATTATTCTTTAAATAAGCGATGATAGCACCGTATTGATGAGGCAGACAATAACCTGTGGTATCAGGAATGTTAACCACTGTAGCACCTGCACCAATAACAGATTCAATCAACTTGGCAAGAAAAGGAAGGTCTGCACGGCCTGCATCTTCAGCATAAAACTCAACATCATCTACAAAGTTCTTGGCAAGCTTTACTGCCTTGATTGCTCTTTCTACTATGTCTTCCCTTGTAGTGTTGAACTTATATTTGATATGATTATCAGAAGAACCAATCCCAGTATGAATACGAGGACGTTTAGCATATTTCAAAGCCTCACCAGCCACTTCAATATCTTTTTGAACGGCACGTGTTAGTCCACAAACAGTTGCATTTTTAATGATCTTAGAAATCTCATTTACACTTTCAAAATCACCAGGAGAAGAGATAGGAAAACCAGCTTCTATAATATCTACGCCCAGCGCTTCTAAAGACAAAGCCAATTCAATCTTTTCTCTTGTATTTAATTTACAACCTGGCACTTGCTCACCATCTCTAAGTGTCGTATCGAAAATATGAATCTTGTTGTCTGACATTTAATCTTATTTTGAATGTTAAATTTTATGTTTTAAATCGTAGAATTATCGTTGCAAAAACGGGTATTCTATAATTAATCGACAAACTTAGTCACTCACCATTTATATTGCATATCAAAATAGATACATATTTACGTTGTATAAATAGTCTATATTTGAATGCAATTCAATGCCAGTAAGGGTTTTACTATAATTTGATTACAATGCCTAATAGGAGTACAGATAACTTATTTCAGCTGATAAAGTCCATGCAAAAGGGGGAGAAGCGCAACTTTAAGCTTTATGTGCAAAGGAATGCCGCCGATGATAATTTAAAGATTATCCATCTTTTTGATGCGTTGGATAAGATGAATGAGTACGATGAGGTACAATTATTCAGGAAGATACCCAGTCTTTCTAAAGCACAACTTTCAAACACCAAGGCACATTTATATAAGCAAATATTGAGTAGTCTTCGGTTGTTAAAAGATGAAGATAACATAGATATTCAGTTGCATGAACAGATGGATTTTGCCAAGATTTTGTACAACAAAGGATTGTATCACCAGAGTTTAAAGGTTTTGGATAAGATAAAGGAAATGGCAAAGACTGCCAACCAGATAACCTTTCAATTGCAAGCAGTTATTTTTGAGAAGAAGATAGAAACCCTTCATATAACAAGAAGTATCGGCAACAAAGCAGATGAATTAAGTTTGGAAAGCGATACCATTAATAATCATTTGTATTTAGTTGGCAAACTCTCCAACCTTGCCCTGCAGTTGTATGGATGGTATATTGAGCATGGGCATGCACGGGATAGCAAGGATGTTCATGCCATCAAGTCGTTCTTTGAAACTAATCTACCCTCCTATCGTATAGATGAAATTGGTTTTTACGAGAAGCTGTATCTGTTTCAATCCTATTGTTGGTACGGGTTTATCCTGCAAGATCTGTTGATGTACTATAGATATACCCGCAAGTGGGTAGAGCTTTTTGAAGATACACCACTCATGCAACACATAGAGCCTGGGCAATATATACGTGGTTTACACAATTTACTGAGTGCGCATTTTAACCTGAGCAATTACGAAAAGTTTGAATTGGATCTACAGAAGTTTGAAGCTTTTGCGGCATCTCCAGCTGCTACCAATACCCAAAATGCGGCCATACAAACCTTTGTATATCTGCATATTGCCAAGATAAATAAGCACTTCTTGGAAGGAACCTTTACAGAAGGGTTGCAATTGGTGCCTTACATAGAAGAACGACTAGAGGAATATCATCTTCATTTGGATAAGCATCGGGTACTTATCTTTTATTATAAGATAGCGTGTTTATATTTTGGCAGTGGAGATAATGAGCAGGCAATTGATTACCTAAATAAGATTATTAATTGGAAGGTTAGCCTTCGGACAGACTTGCAATGTTATGCCCGTTTATTACACCTAATTGCCCATTACGAATTAGGTAATTATGAATTATTGGAATACCTGATAAAGTCTGTTTATCGCTTTATGGCTAAGATGAATAACTTAAGTACGGTAGAGGAGGAGGTGTTTAAATTCATACGGAAATCATTCTCCTTATCTCCTTCAAAGCTTATTCCTGCCTTTAAAAGCTTAAAGGAAAAGCTAGAAAGGCTTGAATCTAATCCATTAGAAAGTCGCTCGTTTATGTATCTCGATATTATCGGTTGGCTAGAGAGTAAGATTATTAAAGTGCCAGTGCAGGAGATAAGAAGGCGTCGGTTCTTAGAAGGAAGGAAGGCTTTGAATAAAGGATAGAAGTATATCTCGAAGAATTTTTACAGCTTAAAAGTAGATGGGGGAAGTTGTTTTTCTCTTGAATATTTAAAATAAATGAAACACATTCTGTAATCTAACTAAGTCACTTCACACTTCTTGTGGATAGTTGGTTCATATTACTTTATTTTGCTCCATGCATATTCGACAAAACTTTTCATTAAAGGAATATAATACATTTGGAATAGATGTTTCCGCCAAACATTTTTCCAATTTTGGTAGTATCGAAGAATTGGAAGAGGCTTTACAGTACCGTAAAGAGGTTTCGGCAAACTCACCTTGTCCATTACTAATTCTAGGCGGAGGTAGTAATGTTTTATTTACTAAAGATTTTGATGGAATAGTATTGAAAAATGAGTTGAGTGGAATTGAATTAGTTAATGAAGATGCAGAAAATTATTATATAAAGGCTAGCGCTGGCGAAAAATGGCATAACCATGTAGAATATTGTATATCTAACAATTATTCAGGATTAGAAAATCTTAGCCTTATTCCTGGTAACGTAGGTGCAAGTCCTATGCAAAACATCGGGGCTTATGGTGTGGAAATTAAGGATGTTTTTTTTGAATTGGAAGCCTATAATATTCAGGATAAGATTATTCAGACGTTTAGTTTAGATGATTGCCAGTTTGGTTATAGAGAGAGTGTTTTTAAAAATAAGTTTAAAGGGCAGTTTGTAATTTTAAATGTGACCTATAAACTAAAAAAGAATCCTGTTTTTAATACTTCTTATGGGGCTATAAATACAGAATTAGAAAGGATGGGGGTAAAAGACCTGAACATACGTAATATCTCAAATGCTGTAATCAATATTCGTACAAGTAAATTGCCTAATCCTAAAGAGATTGGCAATGCAGGAAGTTTTTTTAAAAATCCTAAAGTATCAAAATTTAGATGGCATGTAATATGGGAACAATTTCCAGATGTGGTGGCATATAAGGTAGATGAAATGAATTACAAGTTAGCAGCAGGATGGTTAATAGAGCAATGTGGTTGGAAAGGATTTAGGAAAGGTGATGCGGGCTGTCATTCTAAACAATCTTTAGTATTGGTAAACTATGGTAATGCAAAGGGAGAGGATATAATAAACTTGGCAGATGAGATAATATATTCTGTTGAAAATAAATTTGGTGTAAAACTAGAAAAAGAAGTAAATATTGTTTGATTTTCAATATGAATAAACATAACAGATAAGGAGATGAAAATATTTTTGATAGGGATGATGGGGAGTGGAAAAAGCTATTGTAGTAAAAAAATAGCGAAGAAATTAAAGATTCCTGCTTTTGATTTAGATACAATAATCGAGATGACTGAAGATCTTACAATTGCGGAAATCTTTGAAGAAGAAGGAGAGGAGTACTTCAGAAAGGAAGAGGCAAAAATACTTCGTTGGTTTGGTGAAAAGAAAGCTTTTGTATTGGCAACAGGTGGAGGAACTCCTTGTTTTCATAAAAATATGGAGTGGATGAATGAAAATGGAATAACCATTTGGCTTAATGAGCCAATAAATGTTTTGGTAGAAAGATTAAAGCCCGAAAAAGAACATCGCCCATTGTTAAAAGACCTTTCTGATGATGAATTGGCTAGTTTTCTAACAAATAAATTGGCAGAACGCAATCTGTACTACAGTAAAGCCACACATTCAATAGAATATTCTACAATGAAAGATGCTGACTTGTTAGACCTTTTGAAAGAAGAAATTAAAAAGTTTAAAGTGGAAACTGAAAAGCTTAAACTGGAAAGCGATAAATCAAAAGCCGAAAGTAAAAAGACGAAAGTCAATAAAAAGCAGGCTTAAATTCTTTATACTTTAATGACTTTCAACTACTACTATGCATAAAACATATCTCAAAATAGCTGCCTATTTAGGTGCTTTGTCAGTAATGCTTGGTGCTTTTGCAGCACATGGATTGAAACGAATTGCCTCCGAACAATCCGTTGCAACATTTGAAACTGGCACACGCTATCAGTTTTATCATGTATTTGCATTGGCACTTGTAGCAATATTATACAAAACCTTTCCTAATAAACTTGTTTCAATTGCTGGAGCCTTATTCATTTTGGGTATTGTTTTCTTTAGTGGCTCATTATACATTTACACTTATAAAACAATTTATTCATTAGCTGCTTTCGATTGGATTGTTTTCCTAACACCCATTGGTGGTGTGTTTTTTATTGCTGGGTGGATATGTTTAGCATTGGGTATTAAAGGAAATCAAGGTGCATAACCTTTAAACAATTAAACAATTTCTAACCAAGAATTTACAAAGGGTGAATAACTGTTATGCCTGTTCTTTATCATAACCATTATTTTTGCCCGATGGAATTTAATTTTAGCCAGTTAGGATTGGTGTTCTTTATTGTTTTCTGCGCGGTGGCTGGCATACAGGTATTTTATTATTTGTTTTTATTCAGACGATTAGCTTTTTACAAACAAGAAGCTACAACCGATAAAAACAACAACAATAAACCTATTTCTGTCATTATTTGTGCTAGAGATGAAGCTGATAACTTGGTAAAGAATTTACCAGGTGTTTTGGTGCAAGAGTATCCTTTAAAGCATGAAATAATATTGGTAAACGATAATTCAACCGATCATACCAAGTATGTGGTAGAAGAATTTCAGAAAGCCTTTGATACCCTAAAGCATCTCGAGTTAAAGCAAGAAGCTAAGATGATAATCGGAAAGAAGTTTCCACTCTCCATGGGAATTAAAACTGCAAAATACGATACACTACTTCTTACTGACGCAGATTGTGTACCTGCAAGCGAAAACTGGGTTCAACATTTTCAAAATGCTTATTTACCTGGTATTGAGATTGTGTTAGGTTATGGAGCCTTCCATAAAAAAACAGGATTACTCAATAAACTCATTCGTTTCGAAACTTTTCATTCGGCAATACAATATCTTTCTTATGCCCTTGCAGGCATGCCTTATATGGGTGTAGGAAGAAATCTTAGCTATAAAAGAGACTTGTTTATGAAAAACAAGGGCTTTTCTTCTATCAATATGATTCCTAGTGGCGATGATGATTTGTTTATCAATAAAGTGGCTACCAAACGCAATACGACCATCGCCATTCATCCAGAAGCACATACTTTAACTCGACCTAAAAGTACTTTTAAGGATTGGATGCGTCAAAAGTATCGTCATTATACCACCACAAAGTATTATCAGCCGAAGCATAAGTTTTGGCTAGGGTTATATTCTGTTAGTTTCGGAATGCTTTTCCCTTTTTGTATTGCCTCAGCAATATTTTTTAATTGGTGGATGGCACTTTCAGTGTTAGGCTTTCGTTGGTTAGTGCAAGGCATCATCTTCTATAAGAGTATGAAGAAATTGAATGAGCAAGACCTATTTCCATTTTTTATTTTACTTGATTTATGGATGTTTGTTTATTACGTTTTCACCTTCCCCTCTCTTTGGAAAAAGCCAAAACAGAAGTGGGACTAAATTAGTTGTTAGAAAATGAACACTTACAGCTAATAGCTAATCACTAACCACTAATAACTAACAACTACTATGACTGTTCTCGATAAATATTTTGCTGATTTTTCTCCAGCTCAGGTTGCACAATTTGAGTCATTAAGAGAATTGTATACAGAATGGAATGAAAAGATAAATGTGATATCACGTAAGGATATTGAGCACATCTATACCCATCATGTATTACATTCATTAAGTATTGCTGCTGTTGCAGAGTTTAATGCAGGTATGGAGATTATAGATATTGGTTGTGGAGGAGGTTTTCCGGGAGTGCCTCTTGCCATATTTTACCCAGATGTACAGTTTCATTTGGTAGACAGTATTGGTAAAAAACTAAAGGTAGTAGAAGCTGTAGCAGCGGCTGCGGGCATAAAAAACATAACCACCCAGCATACTCGTGCCGAAGAGATAAAAGGACGTAAGTTTCATTTTGCTGTTAGTAGGGCAGTAGCACCCTTAAAAGATTTGTGGCAATGGTCGGCGCCTTTATTACGTAAAGGAAATGCTGCCACACTCGATAATGGATTGATATGCCTAAAAGGTGGCGACTTGCACCAAGAGATATTTGAAAGTAATGTTAAGCCAAGAATGATAAAGATTCATGATATCTTTCCGGAGGATTACTTCAAAGAAAAGTTTATTATTCATGTTTCTAAACAATAATTAAGCAATTACTTAATTGGGAGTTGAAGGTAGTGAGTTAAATGTAGAACGTCGAGGTTTGAATGTTGTAAGTGGAAGCCACAATGATGAAACTTCTATACTGCCACTTTTTAATATTCTTTCAAACTTGCAACTATTTACTTGCATCTTTAACTTTCAGCCCTGAACTTTCGACTTTTAACTCACTACTTTTAACTTTTAATTACTAACCACGCACAACAAAACACTAAACCGTTCCTACTTCCTGCACTATTTCTACTACAACCTCAGTTGCAAGCTTTGCGGCTGCCTTTACGTTCTTCCTAACTTTAGCTGCAGTAATGGCTTTTTAGTCCGCAATGGCTTGAGCGAGCGTTACTTTTAGGCTGTTTCAGAACAGGAGTTGATTTTTGCTTTCATTTTTTCGGCACTATAACCTTTATGATTTTCTGCATACTCAGCTTCTTTATCATTTATCAAAGTTACCAAGGAATCATTTCTTGTT
>CANCVE010000139.1 GCA_947381435.1 Chitinophagaceae bacterium | reverse complement strand
AAGATCTAGTATTTTATAGTTTTTACCTGCAAAAGTGAGCGAAAACTCATTGCTTGATAGGCTAAGTACCTTTTCTCCAACTTCATTGTAGGCAGTATTCAGCACTAATGAATCGAAACTTAGCCTATTCTTTTCATGTAATAAATTCGCATTCAATATCTTGGCCGAACCAATGAACTCATCAATGTTATTACCTGTAAAGTTCATATCTAGTAGCCCAGTAAGCTCTATACTATTATTGGTAAGCTTTAAATTTTTGAAATTACTCTGGTGTAAATCTCCCAAAATGTTAACGCTAGGCAGTTTCTTGCTAAGGTTTACTTCTATGGTACTAGTAAGATCTAAATTGGGGTCATTAATTTTAATATCCCCTTTAAAGAAGTTTTTAATCATGGTACCACTAGTTGTAATGTTGGAATAGTTGTAGCCATTAAACTCTAGGTTGGTAAAATTTCCATCAATACTGGTATTAATCCTATCCATGTTGAAGCTACTTCCTTCAATCTTTCCATTAAAGTCTACCAATCCCAGCGTGTTGCTATTAACAAGTTTTCCAAGATTAAACCGAGTGGTAAGCAGGTTGCCAGAATAGCTTGGGTCGCCATTGTCAGGAATCTTCATTGCGAGGCTAGCATCCACTGCCCCGATAGTCGTACTCAGCACACCACTAGTTTTAAAGTCATAAAGAGTTCCTAGAAAACTACCTCTAAACAAAACGGTACCTAAAGCGGGTAGGTTTATTGCGTCTACATTCTTTAAAGCAGGAATAAAGACTGCTAAGTCATTGGAATTGGTCTGAATATTTCCATTCGGGAAGCTGATGGTTGTTTTATTTATATCAGGCAATCCCTTCATGGCAAGCGAACCTTGAATATTGGTAGTGCCTTGAGAACGAAGAAACAAGTTCTTAACATTGAAGTTAGCAACTGACCCTAAAAAGCTTCCAGATAGCATCACTTCCTTCTTCCAAGACTTAAGCTCGGGTGCAAAAAAGCCAACGTCGTCACTATTTACTTTGGCTTCTTTAACTCTTGCATCCATTGTCACCTTGGTATTGTAATATTTAAAGTCATCATTAAAGTGTTTAAACCGCATGGCATAATAATCGCCAAGGTGGCTCTTATTAGTCTGCAAATCAAGTTTAGCAAACTCAATTATTTCAGGAGTAATGCGCAGTTGGGCTTTTAGTTTCTTAATTTCAAAGCCAGAGCGTTCCTTACAAGAGAGGGTTACATTGGCTTTCAGGGTGTCTTTTGTAAAAGTAACGTGATGGAATGCTCCATTTAGCTGGGTAATTTTAATATGCGATCCATCAAAGTTTGAAGCAGGTTTCTCATTGTCTGAATCAACTGAGAATAGCCCATTGTGTATCTTGATGCTATCAACTTTAACCAATATTCCTGGATTAAATTTTAATAGTGTTGGCTTATCCGCTTCCAATTTGTCTTTTTTAGTGATTGAATCTGGCCTTAGACCATCATAATCAATGATAGAGAAACAAGGGCGTTCCAACACGATTGTTTTTACAGAAAACCTTCCTTTGCCTACGTCGCCTTTATTAGCATCAAGCAATAGTTCATCTACTCTTGCAATCAGGTTTTCACCCGTCCAAGCATCTATTTGTACAAAGCGAACGTTTTGGAGGTTTACCTTCTTTAAATTAACATAAAAAGGCTGACTATTCGATACAGAAGTGTCCTTCGAGGCAAAATGGTCTACAATAAATTGATAATTCCAAGTGGCAGTCTTTCTGTTTAGGTTCACTACGGCATTCTCTAGACCTATATATTTCAGTTCAGCTTTTTGTTTCAGGAAGAACCAATCGGTAATTCTTACCCTAAGCACGCCTGCATACAGCAATGTGTCATTATGTTTATCTTTTATCAGGAATCCATTAAAGTCTAGTTTATCAAATAAAGAAAATCCTACCCTATCTATTTTAACAACCGTCTTTAAGTCATGGGAAAGAATATTAGTAGCCTTCTTTGCCAACCAAGTTTGTACGGGAGATACCTGAATGGCAAGCAACAACACTAGCAATAATGCTATGATGATGAGAAATATTCTGCCAACTATTTTAAAGTACCTCTTCAAAAATGCTTGATTTTAGATTGTGCCGTAAAGAAACGTCCTAATTAGCCAAATACAATACCAAAGTTTATACTTTATGGTAAATGGAATGAAAATATGTTGTTAATCAATGGGATAAATCCAATTAGCTTCAGTTTGCCGCCAAAGATGTATTGTTTTATTAGTAGATTTAGATTGATATTGCCTAACAATATTCACTTACTAAAAGTCTTTGTACAATAAATACTTCTTTCTTATTGCCAAGAATGATGCTAGCTTAGGCTGCCAGCTTTTTCTTATCTCTGCTTCGCTCTTTCCTGCCTTTATTTGTTGCATTAGCTCTTTATTTCCAGCTAGTTTATTAAAGAAATACTCTGGCTGACCACCGCTAATTGTAGAAATGAAGAAACTGTCTTTGGATGGATACAGTTGATAAGCTTTCAATAAGTATTGCAATTGTAAACGATTATTTAGTTTGCGCAATATGGCATTACTTGGGGCAAATACATTCCAACCAAAACACTTTTTATCCTTAAACTTAGGAGATTTAGCCCCAGTTTTTGATATTGGCACAAAAGAAAAAAGAGTGTCAGGCAATGAAGGATGACCAAACGTACAGAATGGGTGTTCGGTTCCCCTGCCTTCACTGATATTGGTGCCTTCAAAAAAACAAGTAGAAGGATACCAATAGATGGATGCCATATCGGGTAGATTGGGCGAAGGATTTATAGGCAAAACATATTTACTAGTATGTGTATAATGCTTACAAGGAATTATAGTAAGCTTAAAGTTGGTATGCTTCTCTTCAAAACCAAGTATTTGACCTAAGCTAGTAGACTCTTTATCCTCTTTACGTATATATTTCCAATCTAACCACTTTTCTCCCAACAACATTTTAGCATATTCGCCTTCTGTCATGCCATACACCACCGGAATCGGCTGCATTCCTACAAAGCTGCTAAACTCCTTTTCCAATACAGGGCCATCCACATAAAACCCATTAGGATTTGGTCTGTCTAAAAGTATCAAACGTTTGTTGTACTGAATGGCACTCTCCATAAAACCCTGCAAGGAAGAAATAAAGGTGTAGAAACGAACGCCAACATCCTGAATATCAAAAAGCATAATATCAACATCGTAAAGATCTAATGCATTTGGCTGGTGTTTTTTGCCATATAAGGACACTACTTTTATGCCAGTTGCTTTATCTACATAGTTTCCTATAGTTTCGCCTGCATCTGCAGTTCCTCTAAAGCCATGTTCGGGTGCAAATACTTTTGCAATGGTAATACCAAGGTGTTGCAAACTATCCACTAGGTGAGTTGTACCAATTGTAGATGTTTGATTGGCAAAAATACCCACCCTTTTGCCCTTCAATAATGGCAAGTATTGTTCCGTTTGGTATGCTCCGGGCAGTATTGGAAGCGTGCTACTATTTACTGTCTTTATTTGAGCAAATAGAATTTTATTTGGCAATAAAATAAAAAGTAAAAGCCACTGTTTCATTTTGTGATTCTTTAAAATTTTATTCTTAATTAATGTACTCATCAAACATGTTTAGAAAGTTGATAATTGTAGTAATATTTAAATCAAATCTACCTTGTGTTTCTTTGTGAAAACCTTAGTTTCCTTTGTGGTAAATCCTAATAAATAGCTACAAATTAATAAATTAATTTCCCTGTGTAACTCAGAAATGTATTTTCGCCACTCAAAGTAAATTATTTACACAAAAAAACATCAAATGCAACAAGTAAAAAAAGGTGATACCATACAAGTTCACTACCATGGTACATTGACAGACGGTTCTATCTTCGATACCTCTTCAGGGCGCGACCCATTGGAGTTTGAAGTAGGAGGGGGCATGGTTATCGAAGGCTTCGATAATGGCGTAGTAGGCATGGCTATTGGTGAAAAACGTACTGTAGAAATACCTGCGGATCAAGCTTATGGTCCTAAGAACGATGATATGGTAATGGAGTTTCCTATCGACCGCTTCCCAGCAGACCTAGTGCCAGAAGTAGGTATGCAGTTGAATATGAGCAATAACCAAGGAGAACAGTTTCCTGTAGTTATCGTTGAAGTAGCGGATGAACATGTATTACTTGATGCAAACCATCCATTAGCAGGTAAAGACCTAATCTTCGATTTGGAATTGGTTTCTATCACTCCAAAGTCTATGATTATAATGCCCTAACTAAAGGAGAAATAATAAATTTAGTTTAAATTAATTGATAAATAAAAGGGTAGAGCATTTAGTTGTCTCTACCCTTTTTATATCATGCGAAGAACGTAGAAATTTAGTGACAAATAAGCTAATGAATAAGTTCTTTTACAAGAGGTAAGTTAATTAATGAGGTCGCATTCTCATAGGTAATTTACATCAATTAGGTTCAATTTATTGTCAAAAGTATATTGTCTAGGTATTCCTGTAGGGATATTTACTTTTACTATTTCATCATTATTTATGTTTTCAATATGCATCATCAGTGCCCTCAAACTATTGCCATGCGCCACTATCAAAACGTTTTTTTCTGATAATAGCCATGGCTTTATTTCTAGTTTATAGTACGGAATTACCCTGTTGCAAGTATCCTCTAGGCTTTCACCTCCGGGTGGGCGAACATCAAAGCTTCTTCTCCAAATAAGCACTTGTTCATCACCATATTTTAGAGCTGTTTCTGCTTTATTCAATCCTTGTAAATCGCCATAACACCTTTCATTCAAAGCTTTATTTTTTATAACTGGTATATGCTTTTGGTTAATTTCTTGTAGAATTATTTTTAAGGTTTCCTCTGCTCTAATCAGAGTTGAAGTAAATGCAACATTGTAATCAATTTCTTTAATCTTTTTACCTGCTTCCAAAGCTTCTGCCTTTCCTAAAGTTGTCAGGGGGGCATCTATATCACCAGTAAACCTGTTCTCCAAGTTATATGTCGATTGACCATGTCTGATAAGCGTTAGAAGCATAATTTGTTTATTAAAGGTTATGCTTTTTCGTACAAATCGGTGTATTCACGACAATTTGCCGCATAGTTGCACTTAGCCCGATGCAACAGTTCTGCCTGTGCTTCCTCTATATTCAAATCTTTTCCTTGCCATATTTCTAGCGCAGGTTGTTGGATGGCACGGGCATACGAAAAGGTCAATGCCCAAGGAATTGTAGACTTAGTCCATTTGTTCATTGCATTTAAGTGTTCTGAAGCTAAACGAGCGGTCTGACCACCAGACAAAAAAGCAATACCCGGAACAGCAGCTGGAACAGTATGCAATAAACAGTTGATTGTAGCATCGGCAACTTCATTTATACTAGCTTGATGTGGGCATTGCAAGCCAGAAATAACCATATTGGGCTTTAGTATAATGCCTTCTAAAACCACTCGTTGTCTGTACAGTTGATTAAAAACTGCATGTAGAACAGCAGTTGTTACATTATTGCATGTTTCAATAGAATGATCACCATCCATAATAACTTCTGGTTCTACAATTGGCACAATTCCCGCTTCCTGACATAAAGCAGCATAGCGAGCAAGAGAATGTGCATTGGCATCAATACAACCTTTACTTGGCATATGGTCTCCTATTATTATTTCTGCTCTCCATTTGGCAAAACGAACTCCCATTTGTGCATAGGTTGCCAATCTTTCGCGCAAGCCATCAATACCTTCCGTAATCATTTCACCAGAATGACCCGCTAAATCCTTTTCTCCCCCATCTACTTTAATTCCTAGCAGCATGCCAGAATCAATTATGTATTTTGCAAAAGCGGTTCCATCTTTTCGATACTGTCTGATGGTTTCGTCACAAAGAATAACACCGCTTATATAGTTGCTCAAGTTTGGAGTAGTAATTATCAAGTCCCGATAACTTCTACGGCAATCTTCTGTTTGTGATATACCAATTTTTGCAAACCTTTTATTGCAACTTGCAATGCTTTCATCTATTGCTAATATCCCTTTATGGTCGGCTACCATTTTTTTTGCAGTTCTTGTAACATTTTCTATATTCATAGTATACCTCCATTTATTATGCAAAGTTTCAAGTATGATATAGAAGCTTCACTATATTATTGCTAGTAAGAGTTACATAATTCACTCATATTCTTTTTATTAAATTAACGGCAGTAATTACCTCTACTTTTGCCAAAGTCTAAAAATGTATATACAACATGGAAAAAATAATAACGATTACACTCAATCCCTCATTAGATAAAGGAACAACCGTAAATGGAATTATGCCAGAGAAGAAGCTGCAATGCAGTAATCCTATTTTGGAGGCTGGTGGCGGAGGCATCAATGTATCTAGGGCATTACACCATTTGGGCTGTAATTCTACAGCTATTTATATGTATGGAGGCTATACGGGAGATAAATTGAATGTATTGATGCAAGAAGCTGGGGTAGAATGTGTGGCTTTTATGATTGCAGCTGATACTCGCGAAAACCTAATAGTTGTTGATACAATTGTAAATAAGCAATACAGATTTGGAATGAGAGGCGTTGAATTGACAGAAGATGAATGGCAGAAACCATTAAATTATCTAGAAGACAATACAGGTTATGAATATGTAGTAGCCAGTGGAAGTTTACCTCCTGGAGTGCCTCTAGATTTCTTTGGAAGAGTGGCTGCAATAGTACAAAAGAAAGGCGCAAAATTAATAATAGATACGTCGGGCGAGGCTTTGCAGCACGCTGTAAGTGAAGGGGTGTTTTTGATAAAGCCAAATCTGGCAGAGTTGAGCCACCTTAATGGAACGGAAGAATTGAAGGAAGATGATGTAATTGTAGCGGCAAGAAACATCATTACTAACAGAGGTAGCGAAGTGGTAGTAGTCTCTATGGGGGGACAAGGTGCTATATTGATAACAAAAAAGGAAACTATTAAGATAGCTTCACCTTCTGTAGAACTTAAAAGCACCGTTGGTGCAAGCGATAGTATGGTAGCTGGACTAATATTGGGAATTACAAGAAAATATGATTGGAAGAACACCTTGAAACTAGGTATAGCCTGTGGATCGGCAGCAACCATGAACGAAGGAACGGCCTTGTGCAATAAGAAAGATGTAGATTACTTATTTAGCCAGATGTAAAAAAGCCATTGTATTAAAACTCCTTTTTACATGGAATCTTTACATATAAACAGGCATAAACTTTTAGGGTTGTAAAATTTACTGTTTAAATAAATAGCCAATTAGGATAGCTAAAGTTCAAAAATACTTAGTTTAGCATTTTGATTGATATCAGTATAATGTGTTAGGATTACCCTTATTTTCACGCCCTTGATATCATAATTAAAATAGAATACTTAATGCTGTTTAAATACATTCAAGTAAAAACATATTGATGAAAAAATGCCTATCCATATTATTACTATTACTAAACATTGTTTGCTTCTCACAGCAAAATGAAGTTGATAGTATCCTTAAACTATACCAGAAAAGTAAAGTAGATACAACTAAAATCGATTTATTATTAAAGATCACAGATGGCTTGGCCGATAGAAACCCAGAGAAAGCTATCAAATATGCAAGAACCGAACTAAAAGTTGCACAAGCTATAAATGACCACTATAGAGAAGTATTACTCTATTTGATGCTTGCAGAATCCTATGGTAGGCTCGGCAAAATAGCTGAATCTCTTGATTGTCTCGATAAAGGATACAGAATAGCTGCTAAGTATAATTTCACTGCACAATTAGGAAGTATTCAATTAAATATTGGTGTCGCTTATGCGGATGTGGGCAACGAAAAGTTAGCAATTGAGTACTATATGTCGGGTGTTCATTATTTTAAAATGCTTGATGATAAAATAGGCCTCATTCAAAGTTATGTAGACCTCTCTGATGCATATTATCATATAAACAAACCAGACTCTGCTATCTATTATATAGAATTGGCTAAGCCATTGAGTTTTAAAATGAATAACTATCAGCTTAGTTATATTTATAACAATGCAGCCGAGGCCTATTATGAAAAGAAAGAATATGCAACTGCCGAGGACTATGCCAATAAATCTTTTGCAATAGCCCAAAAGCAGAACAACCTATATGTGCTGTCTGATAATTATCTGGTTCTTGCAAAAATTAATTTTGATAAAGGAAATATTAGTAAAGCAAAAACATTAATCAACATAGGATTAGAAATAGCCAAACAATCTAGCATACGAGAAAACTTGATAGATGATTATGATTTAATGAGTAAGGTGCTAGAAAAACAAAACGAACCTACGGAAGCATTGAAGTTTAAAAAACTATATATAACTATAAAAGATAGTGTTCTGTCTACAATAAACAGTAATATTTCTGAAGCTTATGAATACGAAAAGCAAGACGAGAAGATGGCAGAATTGAGAACAGAAAAGCTGCAGCAAGATACCGAACTAAAAAAGCAATCCATCATTACAATGGTAATTTTTGTAACCCTTTTGTTGGTAATATTAATATCAGGGTATATATATTATTCTAGATTTAATTTAAGAAAAGCAAATGATGAAATAAAACGAGCTTATCAAGAGGTGAGTAATCATCAAAATGAAATTATACAACAGAATGAGGAGTTGATTAAGTATATAGAACAAATACGAAAACAATCGGAGGATATTGAAAGACTTGGCAATATAAAAGACAGGTTATTTAATATTATCTCTCACGATTTGAGAAGTCCTTTACAAACTTTAACAGGGATGTTGTCCTTATTGAAAAATGGTACTATCACTCAGGATAAATTTCAAAAGTTTGTACCAGAATTAATAAATGGCGTACATACCACCTCAGAATTGGTTGATAATTTATTGCATTGGTCAAACTCACAATTAAAGGGGGCAACCATAAACCCAACTGAATTTGATATTACCACATTAGTACAAAATCAAGTTCAGTTGTTCGAAAGGCAAGCATCAGACAAAGAAATTCAACTTCTTAATGAAATTGATCATAGCTTATTTGTTTTTGCAGATAAGAATATGATAGATTTAGTTTTGAGAAACTTAGTAGCAAATGCAATTAAGTTCTGCTCGAAAGACTGTAAAATAATAATTACAGGCAAACCGTTGACCGATAGCATAGAGATTAGCGTTTCCGATAATGGAAAAGGTATTGAACCTGAGAACATCGAAAAGATCTTTCAATCGAAAGAGAGATACAGCACACTAGGAACCAATAGAGAAAAAGGTACAGGGCTAGGATTAATGCTTTGCAAAGACTTTGTAGAGAAAAATAACGGCCAAATTGGTGTAGAAAGCGAAGTAAATAAAGGTTCTAGGTTTTGGTTTACATTGCCTACTAATGTGAGAGTTCTATCCTACTAATCCAGCAATCATTCTAATCCTGATTCAGAAACCCTTGTCCAACAAGCCCAGAAATCCCCAACCAATGTGGTACATTTCAAAAATTAGGGCGCAAGATTTGGTAACTTTACAAAAGTTTCCAAATCTAATCTATTGTCTGTCCAATTGAGTGTATCCACAATGGAGATTTTTACTCCCTTGTTAGTCTTCCCCACTCGCCGTTTTTTGGCCTTCTTCACCAACAACAATGATTAAATAGTCGAATTACCCAAATATATGACTTCTTCTTTTATAGTAATTGGTTAAGAACACCAACAACAGCGAATTTATTTGCCTGAAACAGGATTAGAATGATGATATATAACGTGGGAGTTCTATCCTACTAATCCAGCAATCATTCTAATCCTGATTCAGATACCCTTATCTAACTCGCCATCAAATCC
>CANCVE010000138.1 GCA_947381435.1 Chitinophagaceae bacterium | reverse complement strand
AATCCTTGGGGATTGAAGTCTTTGGCTTATCCAATCCAGAAAAAAACTACTGGTATATATTGGGTAGTTGAATTTACAGCTCAAAGCGATTTCAACGAAAAGTTGAAAGTGCAAATTCTTCGTGACGAGCAAATTATGCGTCATGTAATTACGAAACTCGACAAAAACGCCGTTGAGTATAACTACGTAAAGAGAAATGGCGGATTTAAAAAACTTGACAAAGAAATCGTATAATTATGGCAAAGAGTAGTGATATTAAATACCTTACAGCGGTAAAACAAGAAAAGCAAAAGAAAAAATTCTGTCGCTTCAAAAAATATGGTATCAAGTATGTTGATTACAAAGATGTCGATTTTTTAAAGAAATTTCTTAACGAACAAGGTAAAGTACTACCTCGTCGTTTGAGTGGTAACTCTTTGAAATATCAACGAAAAGTTGGTGATGCAATAAAAAGAGCAAGACAAATGGCTTTGTTACCTTACGTAACAGATTTGATGAAATAAACATTTTTTAGTAACCCTCCCTAATCTTAGTTTATAAATCTGAGAGACAGTTTTTGAAAAGCTGGGTTCTGGGAACTAACAACAAACAATTATGCAAGTTATATTAATACAAGACGTAGATAATTTAGGCGGTAAAAACGAACTAGTAACCGTTAAAAATGGCTACGCACGAAACTATTTGATTCCTCAAAAGTTTGCAATTGAAGGAACTCCTTCAAACTTAAAAAAGCTTGAAGAATCATTGAAAGTAAAAGCTAAGAAAGAAGCAGCAATGCTTGCTGAGATTAAGAGTGTTATTGCAACAATTACCTCTTCTCCACTTAGTATTGGTGCTAAAGTAGGTACCTCTGGTAAAATATTCGGAAGTGTTACCTCTTTACAAATTGCTAGAGCTATACGTGATCAAAAAGGTTATGAAGTAGATCGTAAGAGAATTACTATCATTACTGAAGTAAAAGAACTAGGTGCTCATAAGGCTTCTATTGATTTTGGTGGCGGCCATGTTACTGAAGTTGATTTTGAAGTAGTTGCTGAATAATCAGTCTCTTTTCTGAATAAAAAAAAAAGCTGCATTCTTTCGAATGCGGCTTTTTTTATGTTTATTACTTTATTTTATTTGTCAAACAATCATTAGATAAAACTTTACCATTCACCAAAAAATAGATTGCTTAAGTTCCTATTTGAAACCCAAGCTTTATAAAATGTTAATTTAACGAATCTTATTTCTAAATAAGATTATTAGCATGAGCATACTTAATAATCTCCGCAAAGCTCTGAAAATTCATTTTATCCAAGATTCTGGACTTATAGGTACTAATTGTATTAATACTTACATGTAATGATTCGGCAATTTGTGTTACTGTTGATCCACGAGCCAACATTTGAAACACTTCAAATTCCCTATCAGATAAAGTTTCATGTGGTTTTTTCTCAGTATCATCCAAATAGGCATCTGCTAAAAGAGAAGCAATTTCTGGCGTAATGTATTTACGCCCTTGTAACACAAATTGCATTGCCTTAATCAATTCTTCAGGAACTGTGTCTTTACTTAAATAACCATTTGCACCTGCCCTTATTACCCTAACAGCATTTCGTTCGGGTAAAGACATACTCAATATGATTATTGGCACTTTATTACCCGAATCCCTCACTTGTTTTATTACTTCAATTACAGGAGGGCCAGGCATAAACAGATCCGTAATAACAATATCAAAAGTATTCTTTGCAAGTGCATCTCGCAAACCATCCGCATCGCTCTTTTCAGTAATCTCGGCAGAAGGATAGGTTTGTCTTAGTAATAAAACTAAACCTTGCCTAATCATGGCGTGATCGTCAACTAGTAAAATTTTCATTTAAATTCCTTTTTATAGTTTGTACAATTACAAACTAAGGTATTTTGCGGCTTCATCGTATATATTGGGTATAAAAAACTATTTTCAACACTAAAAACCAACAATAATTATTTTAATATATTTAATCCAAATGATGTTGTATTCCATATTTTATCAAATCAGCATCTCCTTGAATATTCATTTTCTTATGAATATGAACTTTATGCGACCTTACAGTATTAATACTGATTGATAATTTATTGGCAATATCCTGCATTGAGCTTCCATCAATCAACATTTTAAAAATCTGATACTCTCTATCAGACAAGTTTTCATGAGTATCGGTTTTTGATTTACTTTCATACGAAGAAGCTAATATTTCTGCCACTTCTAAATTTAAATACCTTCTTCCAGCAAGAATCTGACTAACAGCGGTAATCAATTCTTCTGATATGTTGTCCTTTGTTAAATATCCTGCACTTCCGGCGGTAATACATCTTATTGCGTACTCTTGTGCGGGATACATGCTTAATATGAGTACAGGAATTTTGGGAGCATGCATTTTAATTTGTTTAAGAACTTCTAATCCGGATTGACCAGGAAAAGACAAATCGGATATTATTAAATCCCATTTTTCCTTTACAGCTCTTTTAAACAATAAAACGGTATCATCTACTTCTTCCAATTCTACACTCGGATACGCTTCCTTTAATATGTATTTCAGGGCTGTTCTTACCAATTGATGATCATCTGCAATCAAAATTCTCATAGACAGTTATTTTTTAAAGTGGGTGAAATCAATACCTAAATTTGTCTACTTAGCTTTTTATTTACTGAGTAGATTTAATGATAAAATACGGAACAATTTTGAGTGATAAAAATATAAAGACTATTACAAATAACTATTAAACAAATAACTAAAATGCAAGTAGTTAAAAAACTACTTTTTAAGCAATTTAAATGTATTCTGACTCGAAAAAAACTATATTTTGTTAATTCAGCTATATTTTATTGGTTTTCTTATTTCCCATTTTTAAGTGTCAAGTTCATCTTCCTGCTGAAATTTCCACTTTTTTTCATAGGATATTTTCTTTTGGAGGCGGTTTTTGTCTTTTGCACTCTTTTGCAAAGAATACCTTACCCTTTAAATTTCTCCTTTCCTTCCCTAATTTTCTACTTTAGTATAAACCAAGTATTCAAACGCCATTATTTCAAAATGTTCGTTCTCTTTAAATTGATATTCTAAGCCAGAGAAGGCATTTACAAAGGTTCCTGCCAACCATTGATGCTGTACTGAAAGATTCAATTTACTATTACCACTCAAATTTATTACTACTAACGCTACTTCTTTTTCATATTTTCTCATAAATGCCAATATTCCATTGTGGCTTGATGGCAGAATAAAAGTTTCACCCTTTGCAATACAATTTATTTTGTGTAAAGCAAGTAATCCTTTGTAAAAATTGTGCAATTCGATTGTTCCAGACCAATCTATTTGGTCCTTATTAAAAAATGCAAGCCTTTTTTTGTTCGGCAATTCTTGCCCACTGTATATTAGTGGCACCCCATTTCCCCAAGTAGCATTAAATACTGCCAAAGGTTTTGCTGCGTTACCATATTTTTCATATTCTGTACCGTTCCAACTATTTTCATCATGGTTCGAGGTAAAATATAACTTCAATGCCTCAAAAGGATATTGGCTGTAGTTATGCAAAACATTATATAAATCTGATATTCGTACCTCCCCTTTTGAAAATTTCTCTGTGGCATGCATCCATTGCCATGCATAACTAACATCGTAAACGTGATGATAGGATGGTTCATCACATTCTGCCAACCAGAATAGTTGTTTAATTGTTTCGCAACTTGTTCTTGCCGTCACCCAAAAATCTAAAGGCACCAAATGTGCCATATCGCACCTAAAACCATCTATTCCAAACTCTCGCACCCAAAAACGCATCGCATTTATCATAGCGGCACGCATTTCTTGGTTACTGTAATCCAAATCTATCACATCTTCCCAACCATTACGCTCAGTAAAACCTCCTTGAGCATCTCTTACATAATATTCCGGATTAGTTTCAGTCCATTCATGATCACAACCTGTATGATTTGCAACCCAATCAATTATAATTTTAAATCCTAGTAAATGGGCTTCATCTACTAATTCTTTAAAATCTGCCAAATTGCCAAACTCAGGGTTTATCCCTACATAACTACTGCAAGCATAATAGCTACCCAAGGTTCCTAGTCTGTTTTTTTTACTAATTGGTGTTATTGGCATCAACCATAATACTTCCACGCCCATATCGGCAAGTCTTGGAAGGTGTTTTCTAAACGCTTTAAACGTCCCTTCCTCTGTATATTGTCTAATATTTACTTCGTAAATGTTCGTTCCTTTTGCCCAATCGATTGTGTAAAATGGTTTGCTCATAATTTCTAATTAATGTCATCATATTCACTACCCATTTTGTTTCACTTTAGAAAAAAATTCTTCATTTCTTTACATAAATTATTTTGTTACGAGTGGTTTAAATACACTTTGAGCAACAAACATCCTGAGTAGTAACATTAGTTGCAAATAAAACCTTTATTTTTATTCTCTATGGACATAAATAAGTCGGAAAGAAAAATAAGTCTCCTCCAAGCCACCGCTATCAACATGATAGACATGGTGGGCATTGGTCCTTTTGTGGTTTTGAGCGTTGTTGTTGAAATTATTAATGGTCCTTTTTTCCTCTATGCCTGGATTGCGGGCGCATTTTTAGCCTTTATTGATGGCAATGTATGGAGTCAGCTTGGCGCCACTTACCCAATGGCTGGCGGCAGTTACAATTTTTTAAAAGAGGGCTATGGCAACAAGGGCGGCAAGCTTATTAGTTTCCTTTTTGTGTGGCAAACCCTCATTCAGGCGCCCCTTGTTATTGCTTCGGCGGCCATTGGTTTCTCCCAATACTTTAGTTATATCACTCCCCTATCTACTTTTCAGGCCAAGGCTTTAAGTGGAAGCGTAGTAATCTTAATTGTGGTTTTGCTCTATCGAAAAATTGAAAGTATTGGCAAAATAAGTGTCTTTCTTTGGGTGGGTGTTATGGCTACTATGGCCGGCATAATTGGTGGGGGCATTTTTGGTGGTCATTTTCTAGAACCCATGCAGCATATTAATGATGGTTTAGTGCTAAATCAAGCATTTGTAGCTGCCATTGGTTTTGCTAGTGTAAAAACCATGTATAGTTATTTGGGTTATTACAATGTTTGTCAGCTTGGCGGCGAAATTGTTAACCCCAAAAGGAATATTCCCCTCAGTATGTTCATTTCTATTGGTGGAATTGCGGTTTTATACTTACTAATGAACATTAGTGTGGCATCCGTTTTACCTATTGAAGACATAAAACATAGCAAGTTTGTGGTTAGTTTGTTTATTCAACGGCTTTGGGGACCTACTGCCGCTACAATTGTAACTATTTTGGTATTGTGGGTTGCCTTTGCGTCTGTTTTTTCTGCTACTTTAGGTTACAGTCGTGTTCCGTATGCTGCCGCCAAAGATGGGGCATTCTTTCCTGCCTTTGCCCGCTTGCATCCCACCAAACATTTCCCCTATATTTCCCTTTTATTCTTGGGGGCAATTGCCTTTGTGTTTAGTTTATTGTTTAAATTGAAGGATGTGATAGATGCCATCCTAGCCATGCGGATATTGGTTCAGTTTATAGGGCAAGCCATCGGACTTTTATTGCTTGTACGCCGAAAGGGGCTCAATCATTTTGCGTGGAAGATGCCTCTTTATCCACTTCCTGCACTTATTGCCATTGTTTTATGGGCATTTATCTTTTATTCTACAGGCAGCAAGATGATGATGGGTGGCGTAACCGTTATTTCCCTTGGCATTGTTGCTTATTTAATAAAAACTGGCTTGGAAAGGAAGGCTGTTGGCTCTAAATAGTTCCTTTTTAGTCGTCGAGTTTACGCTCTAATCAGTCTGTTTTATAAATATATCAGAATTTAAAATAGTACAATTTCCATCTTTTATTTTAGCCACTCGCTGTCATCCCGCAGAGTTCTCTCGCAATATTTATTGTTTGCCAAAAATGTGGTAGATTCCTCCGGAATGACAATGCAGAACGCTTATTTTATCTGTAGAAGTTGGTTTAGAAAGGAATTATTCACGTTTCTTTTAGACGTGTTGGAGAATAAATTTTGGAGCAAATGTTTAGAGCCGGAATACAATCCAGCTTAGCCCAAAAGTCATTTTACTTAAGAAACGATAATACGTAATTTGTCACTTACCACATTACTAATGCTATTGTAATATTAGTGTTTACGAAAATTTTATATCCCCTCAAGCAAAAAGTTTTCATTTTTTTCAGTATTTATTTGATTTTCTATTTCAAAAAGTAATTTAAAGGCTTCATTGGAATTAATTCTGAAATTTCTAAATCCAGAATACTCTATTAGCTTATTTACTTTAGAAAAATTCTCAGGTAAATTAAACACATCATCAACCAAATCATTTAAAAAATAGGGCTCAAATTCATTGACAATTTTATGCGAAATGTTTAATTCTGGCTTCTGATCACTATTATAGCTTATATTATTTTTATGAAATAAGTGCGGTATTTTTTTTTGAAGCAAGAAGGATAATTGCTCCTTTGTATCAGAATATATCAAACAATGTAGTTTTTTATCAACATTTACAGAATCGAGAGTTCCAGAAACATTCCAATTTACACGAGATATCATCTCGTTTAATTTTATATTAGTCCCAGATTCAGCATCCTCAGACATCAAAAATAAGAAAGGGGGACACAAAAAACAGCATTCTTTTCTAAATATTATAGATTCCTTATCCACACTGAATTTTTCATTTTGAAAGCATGAATTAAAATAAGTTCTAAATTGGCACAAATAATCATACAATATTACATTTCGAAATGCCTTAGTATCAATATCATAGTATAGATCTAATATATTTAGAAATGTTTTCAACTCTGGATTTGAATATAAATGATAAAGGATTTTAGATTGCTTTTCTTTAGAATCCAGATAAATAAATTGAGCAGCAAAGTATTCCTGAAGTGACTTATGAGCCCATCTATAATAATTTCCATCCTGAGAAAAAAGCGGAACTGTTGACAATAAATCTTTAAGAAAATCAGATTCACTAAATTTCAAATCAGCACAAAATGCTTTTGCATTTTTAATAAGCAACAAAATTTGGTCTTTAGTAAACTCAATACGCTGATTATCTTTTAAGCAAGAAAAGCCAATATGCCTTAAGACTCTGTGAAAGTCGTCAATTGCTAGTTTACTATATTTATCATGTGTATATGAATCACCTTTTGTTAAATCATGGGATTCAAAATTTGCATCATAAACTTGTCTGTAAAAGATGTGCTTTTTAAAAGGTATAGTTTGTTTGTGTTGGAATGCAGTAAACAACAATGAAACAAGTAAGGGATTGGTTAAAAATTCAGAAATATTTGTCATTTCAGACTCTTCTAACTTTTTAATTAATAAGTTAGAAACGGCACCATTTTTATCATACTTCCTTAATAATTCAAACGCCTCCTTCTTTTTTAATGGCATGATTCTGAATTCTTGAAAATCACCAAAACTTGCAAGTGCGTTTTCAGGTCTTGACGTTAAAATAAATTTATTTTTAGATGCCTTAGCTATAAACGATTGTATATCCCCAGTTACAATTTCTCTATCTGAAAGCGGTATCTCATCATAGCCATCCAATAAAATAATAAAACCGCCTTCATTCAATAATTCCAAAAGCAAATTGTTGTTGACATGCTTTCCTAATGAGTCAATCTGCTCCTGAATTTCTTGAAGTATTTTCTTGTCTTTATTTAATCTTCTTAGTTCAATAAGTATTGGAATGCCTTTTTTGTTGTCAATTGAATCTATGAATATTTTTTTCATTAAAGTTGACTTACCCATCCCAGCATTGTCTGTAATAAGTATTTTCTCAAAATGATCTAACAATTCTTGAGGAAAGGTAGTTATTTTGAATTTTACTTCCTTTTGATCATTGTTTTTTATAATTGTTAATGGAAGATATATGTCTTTTAAAAATCGCTGTGAATTATTAAAAACTAAGGTATTAACGATTGAAATGCGCTTGTAAGTACGAAAAAAATATTCTGAAAAATGAGCTTCAGTTGGTACATAGTATTTATTATAGTCTAGCGAAAATCTCTTTTTTAGATTTTCCAGTTTGGGTGTTAGATAAGTATCTAATACAACTTTAATAAACGGTCCTGCAGCCGCTAATATTTCTTTTACCGGTAAAGTATCATTGATTTCTGTCATTGCATTTTATTTTTTTACAAAGGAATAGTCTCAAATATAGTTTCTATTCAAATATTTTCCTTTCTACTTTTCAAAGTTGCCATTTTATCTACTATAAAATCAATTTAATTTTAAACAAATTGTGCAGAAAGTAATACTGCATACTTTATATGTATTGCAAATAGGCATAATTCTCTCCTATTTCCTCCCCTCCCCCTCCCAAAATCTCTTTCATGGTCCACAATTTCTCTTTCCCATTCCTAAATTTATCCATTTAAAACTAGTTCGGGTGCAAATTCCCATCTTGAGGGGTGGCCGTAGGCCGGGGTGGTATATAAACCCACAAAATATCACCCTCCCTCTCTCCTGCCATCTCCCTTACCATCCTGAAATTCTCTCCTTTTTGCTGTAAAATGTTTTGCATCGGCAAATTGTAAACTATTGCCTCCCTATTTCATGTCATGATATGCCTGTTTTAACCATCTTACTTACTATTTTGGTCTATCATTTCTTGATTTGTATAAATTATTTCAAAATCTGTATCTATCATTTTAAAAATCCTGCTCTTGTTACCCAAAGTTTTGTTCTATGCACCCCAATTTTTTACTAAGAACGCGTTCCAGAAGACTAAACTCGGATGCAGTAAACATAAACTCGGATGCAGTAAACATAAACTTGGATGCAGTAAACATAAACTCGGGTAAAAGAAACATGAATTCGGACAAAAGAAACATAAACTCGGATAAAAGAAACATAAACTCAGTGTAAAGAAACATGAACTTACATTGCGAGAAACAATTATAACACTTCGAACTCTTGGGTGTACTCTATAAAATAGTGCGCATAAATGAATCATTTTAGCTAATCCAAGTATTTCAGTATTATTCTTTTAATAATAGAATTAGTAAAGAGAAATATTTAGTTTCTGAACAATATGGTGTAGTTAAAGTGGGAAAACAAAGAGAATTTAAGCCTGATGAAATAGAAAATTGGGAAAATCAAAAAGAAACAAAAGCTTGCAAAAGGGTAAATTTTTACCATGAAAGAGATTTCACCGACCAAAAGGAAGATTTTGAGCTTTCCTAAAATGAAAAATGGGAATTTGAAGGAGAAATAAATGAACAATGAGTTGTTGTAACAACTAAAATTACTAAAACTAAAGTGCTAGGATAAATAACGGCTTACACTTTATCCTAATTAAGCTTTAAAAAAAGGCATAGATTAACTCCCTAAGCACTAAATATTGGTAGAAAAATATTATAAAAAAGACGAGAGATAAAGTTCAGTATGGTGCATCCAAATATTATTCCATCAGATTAATACTATAATTACAATTACGTAGTTTGACTTTAAGAAAAGACTCATCGAAAATCAGCCTGTCAGCCTGATGCCTTAATTAGTGTTCTCAAGTTTATTGAAGATGACATAATATTCACTTTGAAAATCAACCTGATTGTCTCCCTGAGCCTGTCGTTTTCTATGATTCAAAAAAATAAATCTTTATTATTTACTACAGTTACTAAGCAGACTTTCTCACATAGTTTTCCACAAAGTCCCGCTCATCCCTAAGGATTGCAAACATCCTCAATACCAACTTATTCCTTACAGCATTGATGACGCTCATTTTGTTTTTTCCTTCTGCTACCTTTCGTTCATAATATGCTTTCAAGTCCTTGTCGTGTTGTTTGGCGGACAAGGCACACAAATGCAATAGCCGCTTCAATTTCTTGTTGGCAAAGGCACTTACCCTGGCTTT
>CANCVE010000137.1 GCA_947381435.1 Chitinophagaceae bacterium | reverse complement strand
GTTAAAATTTGAAAATAATGAAATTAAAATGACTAAAAGTTTTCAACTATTTAGATTGTGGAAAATTAATTAATTGAAAATTAATGTTTTATGAACTTCAAGATTGCTTGTAACCTATATACGAATTCTAATTGATATAAACTCTATTGATGTTTCAGTTGCAAATATTAATACTATTTTTCTAAAACGTATCACGGTTGTCTATAAATTTATATAATCTCATCATATTGAAGACAATTGTATGTTGCAGATGTTAACAAACAACTATTTTCAAAACCGATAACAAAGCCTTACTCCAGCAGTTATACTAGGAACTACACTGTTGCCACCTGCGGCATCTACATAATCTCTAATGCTCAAAACTGCAAAGTCTATGGGTTGTACTAGCGAATCATGATCCTTATTAAACTCTTTTTTTTCATTGGTTACCATTCTTATTCTCATGCCAATACCCCCATAAAAATCAATCAGAAAGTTCTTATAAACCGAATGTTGAAAGCCCCCAATCAGGTTAAGACCCAATACTTTTTTGTGCACCCCAAAAGCATCTTGCTTGGGGTTAGAACTATCTTTATTTGGATAATAAGTAATCTTGGTGTTATGGTTGTCATTTATAAAAAATAGGTTACCTCCCACATAAAAACCGCCAACAGGTTCTTTAAATAGTCCTGCCTTTGTATCACTAAAATAGTAACGCAACTCACTCTTTATTTTATATCCATCCGATGCTACAAAAGGCGTATCAGACCTTTCATTAATGCACTTTCTGTATTTAATGCCCACTTCATTATACCAAGAAAAGTGTTTAGATAGTTTAAACTCTATCCCACTTTGTATCGCAGGCATACTAATATCGTCTATTAGTGCAAGTGGGGCAAGCTTTATTGATACCCTATCGTTCTGCGCATAAACACAAATAGATAGGGAGCAGAAAATTATTACTGACAATAATATTTTAATGGTATTCGTCATGATATGGTGCATTTTAATGGTAGTAAAGTTAGTAGATAATTATTTTTACTACAATGTTGCCTTATTTAATAAATACTATTTAAAAATTATCACTTCTCCACTACCTAACCACACTCAATTTCTTGGAGTAAGTTGTGGTTGTATTTGTCTTTGCATCTGTTACCAATAGTTTATACAAATATTCACCACTTGGCAATGAAAGATCGGCAACATTCAGGTCAAACTTATTACTACCTGCATACTGATAGATAGGTGCAAATGTCTTTATCGGCTTACCCTCAATAGTATACAACGCCAACGAAACAGTTGCATTATTAGCCAATGAATAATAAACTATTGTGTTTGTTTTTGCAGGATTAGGATAGTTATTTACTGCATAAGCCGAAGTAGTGGTTACCTCTATATTTAGCACTTTGCTAAATGTAACGATACCATCTTTTTCTATCATTTTCAATCGATAATACCACTTGCCAATTGATAGACCTGCATCTGTATGCTGGTACTTGTTTGCGGTTGCATTACCCTTAGCATCTAGGCTAATTAGTTTATCCCAATCTGTTCCATTAGCACTCCTTTCTATCTCTATTTTAGAAAGTGTTTCTTCATTACCAGTACTAAAATGTAAGGTTGCATTTTGTGCCTGTTTACTTACCGTAAAGTCTGATAGTTTGATAGGTAAAGTTGTAGTATACAATACATCAGCCACGTACTTAGTGCTGCTTGAGAGGGTAGTTAGTCCTCTTTCTATTGCCCACTTGCCAGTATTTACAGGGCTCCTTACATAATAGATGCTATCTCGCAAAGGAAACTCAGTTTCGGTAGTAATGTACGAACCTGTAACTGCTGGTTGGGTTATTACCACAAAATACTTACCGTTAACTATAACACCAGGTACGGGTATATAATTATAATTAAGTTCTACATGTAATGAATCCGATTTCCACAAAACCGAACCCGGCCCTGTAGCAGAATAAGAATAAATTGCTACTAAAAATTGTTTACCTACATAATTACTACTCGAGGTATATGTTTTAATGCTATCAATGATTTTCTTTCCTGTGTTTTCAATCAAAATAGCAGCGTCTTCCCCAGCCGAATAATTAATAGCACTTAGTTTATTGTAGCCCGATGTGTAGCTAATAGTTCCAGTTGTTGCGGTTTCTGTTCTTACTATTTCGTTGTTTGCAAGTACATCATCTGCGAGTACCGATACACTGATGATGTTATCGCCAACGTTTACAGGTGTGTAACTAGCAAACGTAACAATAGTAGTACTACTAGGCGCTAAGGAAGAAATGTTTTGTACATCAGTAAATTCATTAGCACCAGAAACGGATAATGTTACTGGTAAATTAATCATTGGGTTAGCACCATTATTTCTTACAATTGCCTTTATCTGATGTGGATTATTTACGGCAATCTTCGATAAAGTATATACTATTTGCACTTTAGCATCATTAGCAGGAAGGATAGAAGTATTGAAAGTGTAGGTTAAACCGGCTGCAGGAAAATATTTTCCATTCAAATACTTTAAAACCTGGCTCCCAGCAAACGTATCTACAAAGTTATCACTTACCCAATTGGCAGATCTGCCACTAGAATTTACAAACGATAACAAATCATTTCCCTTGATGCCATTAGCAAAAACATAATTCGCTCCGGTATTGCCTGTAGGAACAAAGTTTCCATAAACAAACTCTACCTTATTTGATGATTCATACAACTTTAACTGATATTCCAACGAGCTAAATTGCTTTACATAACCCACTGTTGTAGAGGTATCTGTCAATCCTTTAAACTGAATGGTACAAATTCTAGCGCCTATATCCCCCGCAGTATATACCCTATATTCGGCTGTACTACCAGCTTTCAATCCAGAAATACTTATAGGATATATCACATTTGTCTCTGACGAAAAAGGATTAGTAAGTGTTGATGAAGGAGCGGTGATGCCGAGTTTTATAAAGCCAGCACTACTAAGCACAAATTGCGAGTAGTTGGTGCCATTAAAATTAAAGCTAAAACCAATGTCTTGAATAGAAGAGATATTGCGATAGTAGCCCATTGTAGTCCCACTAAAGTTGGTAGTAATAGCGTTGCCCGATGTACCTAAATCGGTATAGGTCTGCAAACTAGACGAGGCACTTGCGGCAGTATAACTAAATTGTGCTTTGATGATTGGGATAAATAAAAAGTAGCTTGTAATGGCAAGTAATAATTTTTTCATGCAATTGTAATTTGGACTAATCGAATAAATTTTGTTTTATATAACTCGAAGGCAAATGTATCTTTTTAAACGATACCTTATTGATTAATAAAGCATCCATAGGTATTTAATGCTCGTTGATGAGGTTTTAAGGAAATAATTATCAATGCAAAAGCAAAAAGTCCTCTGGCGAAAGACCATGCGCCAGATGCCGATTTCCAGTAAGACTTTTATAGTGCAGGATTGTCCGAAAATTGGCAACTGGCGCATGGTCTCTGACCTGTGCCTATCCGTTACTTAGCCTATTTCACAATTGCCTATCCAGTCAAATTCAATAATCCTTTATTTGTTGTATAAAAGTCAATGGCGCTTCCGTATTTCCATTCTTGTGGCAGATCCACAAAGCCTGCTCTTACAGGGTTTTCGTGCAAGTATTGTAACCGTTGGGAGAATCTTAAATCGTCATTATCCAAGAGTATTGGATGGTTTTCATGTTGCCAAAACTGAAAACGCTGGTTACTTTTGTTTTGCAATCCATTCTTTTCAAAAATGTCCAACATCCATCCTTTCCTACTTTCTTTTGTGTTATTGACAATCGCATTAATCAATTTCATGGCTGTAAAGCTTTTGATATTTTTTATAACCATTGCTATACCACTTTTATCAGAAGTAGAACAGATGAGGTGTACATGGTTTGTCATCAATACCCAGCCGTATATCTGCAACCCTTGTTTTTCTTGGCAGAATCTAAAGCTATCCATCAATATATTTCTATATTCATCCCTTGTAAAAACATCTACCCAGTCTACAACTGTAGCTGTCACAAAATATATCCCATCGGCATTAATAAACTTGTATTTACTGCTCATTTTATTCTATTAATAAACCGAAAGATACATTATTAGTTTATAGATAGAAATAAGTAACGGCTAGGCACAGGTCAGAGACACTGCGCCAGTTGCCGATTTTCGAACCGGCCTGCGCTAGATGTGCAAAAAGACATTTGGATAAATGCAACTTATGGAAGGCCTGCGCTAGATGTGCCAGTTGCCAATTTTCGGATAGGCCTGCGCTAGATGGGGAATTAGTATTCCGTCAGCCCATAACCGAAGCCTAATGATTGCAATATTGCAGATGTTTTATTCATAAGCCAAATTTATAACGTCAAGCCCGCACTGAAGTACAATAAAGAACAAATGCTGAGGCTATATTCGTCAAGCCCCAATAATGCCAAACCCCTTGTTAGTGGCAGTTAATTTTTATTGTCGTTTAAATCGTTTAAAAAATGTCCAAATTACTTCACAGGCATTCATATCTTGACTTGTTTTACCAATAATTGCTTCATTCAAATATTGATAACCTTGTGGCCAAGTATGTCCTCCATTCAAAATAACGTAACTCACTACTTCACTTCCGTTTGTTCCGCCTGAATAAACTCTTTGTTTTATTGTTGTTCCGTCATTTGCAATGTCTGGTAAGTCTGTTACAGTTGGTGTAGAATTACAACCATTGATTGTTACCCATTTGTCTATGGCTTGAAAATGGGATAAAACTGTTCCACCTGCTGTTCCACCTGCTGTCATTTGTCCGCCTGTAAAAGGAACAAGAGGGTCGGTTGTTCCGTGAATATAAATTGCAGGAACTGGTCTGCCTGGATTACAACTTGTCGCAATCGTAGTTGCTTCAATTGTGGCAGCATCAACAGCAATAGCGGCAATTCTATTACTTAATTCACAGCCCAAACGAGAAGACATAAATCCACCGTTAGAAATTCCTGTTGCATAGATTTTTGTTCCGTCAACTGAATTATTGGCAATCATATAATCACACATTTGGTTGAAAAAACTAACATCGTTAATTCCTAATTGATTTGGTGTTGTTGGTCTTCCATCGTTCCAATTATTTTGAATTCCTGCTGGATAAACCAAAACAACCTTGTCTCTGTCAGCAATAGTTTTGAAATTAGCAATGTTTATCATTCCTTCTGGCGTTCCACTTCCTCCGTGAATGGCAAAAATCATAGGCATTTTACCTGCGTTGTTGTAACCTGTCGGAAGATATACAATAAAATTTCTTGTATTTCCGTCAATTGTTAGGTTCACTGTTTTTTGTTCACTTGGTTTGTCAGCAATCGTTGTTGAATTGTCATCTTTGTTACACGAAATAAATGTAATCAGAATTGTCATAAGTAAAATTACTTGTCTCATTTTTATTTTAATTTATCTCGTTTAGACATTTTACTTGTCGTTTTTTTTAATTGCCACTAACGTTTTTGGGCTTGGCGAAGGTGGGGATTAAAAAGTACTAAAGTTCAAATTTAGCACAAAAGCTAATAGAAAGTACAAATGTTCAATTTAGCACAAAAGCCTCACTTTTGCCAAACCCATGTTAGCTGCTGTTATCTTTTTACGATTCAATATTTAACGTTACAATAATTTCTCCTGTTTTTGTTTTGTAAACAGAAATTTCAGAAATGTCCATGTCGGCAATATCATGTCCCCAAACTCCATACTTTCCATTAGTTTCATTTCGATTATACATCGTTGTTCTCTTGTCAATTGGAATCGTTTTTATTGTTGCTGTTTTTTCTTCCTCTTCGTAAAGCAAATAGTAATGTTTACTTATTTCCATCAGCAATTGTCCTCTTGTAAATCCTTTTTCTGATTTAAGAGTAAATTCATACTGGTTTGTCAAAGGATAGTCAATAATTATCTTAATCTGTTTTTCGTTAATGATAATTTCATCTTTTTTATCCAAGTTTGGCAAGTCTGATTTTGGATTTTCCAAATCAGCCCAAGGTATAAATCCGTCTTCAAAATCTTTTCTATTGTTTGTTTTAACTTTAAATTCAATAGTAGAAATTAGTTCTCCTATTTCTGAATAACTTTTTTGACTAATTTGTTGTTCCCGTTCTTGTATAACTTCGACAGGGGTTTTCAAATTTGTTGTTGAATCTGATTTTTCTTTTGTTTGTCCTTTGCAACTCAAAAATGAAATTGCAATAATTGTGATTATTGAATATTTTTTCATATTAAAAAATTAGTTTTCTTGAATTTTTTGTCAGTTTGCGAATAGTCTCGGCTAATAGCAGCTAACGGGCAGGGCTTGGCGAAGGTGGGGAAATAGAATTCCGTCCGCCCGGAACCGCTGCAGATTGAAAAACTGATGATGAAGATAACAACAAAAAGCCAAATAGAATTCCGTCAAGCTGGAACAAAAGCCATATAGAATTACAAAAAGTTGATTGTTATTCCGTCCGCCCCACTTTTGCCAAACCCAATGTTGCCTGCAGGTTTTTTAACGTTTGCCATATTTTCTAAATGCAGAGACAAATTGATAGATAAAGAACCCAATGACTATTTTGTTTATAAAGTCTAAGCTTAGAGAAAAGAAATTAAACTGTTCCTTACTAACTAAAAAGTCAGTCCTATGTGTTAGGTCAATAAATGAAAAGTAATATCCAAATAATGAATAGTCTATATCATTACAATTAAATATTCTGTCCAAGCTGAATAAATAGAGAATGTAGAACAAAATTGAAAACCCCAAAAAATAAAGCAAGGGTCGTTTGATTGAAAGCCCGTGATTATTTGATTTGCTATTTATCCATAAAATAGCTTTATCCCAATTTGATATTTGTTTTATTTTCTTTAGTGCGTCATTAGAAATAGCCTGTAACTTTTGTGATTCATAAAAGTTACCACTAGCTTCAAGTGACATTTTTAATTGAAGAAATAGTTCGTATTGATTTTTGTAATAGTTGTCTGATTTATTTTCAGGGTAATGAACATTTTCCAAAGTTTGAAATTTTTCAAAACTCGTATAGTCTGTTGGAAAATTGCAAGAAGTAAATGTGGTTTTACCAAATTTGGTTTTATAGAATGACACTGTTTTATACTCACTGAAATCAATATTGTCAAACCAAGTATTGTCTAAGTTACATTTGTGGATTTCAAATTTACTTTCATTGTCGGCTAATTTCAAAGGTGAAATGTTGAAAAAATTCACCTCCTTTTGAGCAGAAAAATCTCGAATGAACCAATTCTCAATTTTAGTATTCTCAATATTTAGCTTTCCGTTAAGATAGCCCGTTATTGATAGTGAGTGAAAATTTGAATCGATTACTTTTGTTTCCGATTCTTCAACTGCCTGTGAATACAATATTGCCAGGTTTAAATTAAATGAACTTTTTTGAGCTTTACTTAAGTAATAGCCAATTTTATAATCACCTGTTCTATTAAAATCAGATTTGTAAAATCCTGCCTTTTTATCTTTTGCCTCTCTGGTACTAAATGTTACTTTTTTTGAGTCATAAATGTAGTACGCTTGTTTTGCTGTAAAAACGTCGGTTGCATTTGCTACATTAAGGCTTTTTAATAATCTCTTCCATCTTATCGGAAATATGTTTTCCTCGGTGTATGATATGTCAATCGCTTTCTGATTTAAAAGAAACAGTCCGTTTCTGACTATTGAATTATTTAAAGAAATGCTACTTATTTTATTGCTATTTATTCTGCCTGAAAGAATTGAGCTGTTAAAATGAATGGAAATATTTTCTGTCTCTATTGCGTTTACTTCTATTTCAGTTATAAAGCAAGAAACAAATTGAATGCTAATGTCCTTAAAGTCGATTGCTTCAGTATTTTCAATTATGATTTTATGAAACCTGCAGTCGCTGAAAGTCAAGGTAATTTTACCGTCTTGAAATGGAATGTTTTGAAAGTCGCTCCTTGCAACTTTTAGAGTATGGTCACCAAGAAAGTTTTTACCTTCTACTATTTTGTATGGTGTTAAATTTAGTTCTGTCATTAGTTGTAGGGTGTCAATTAAACTTGCAGGCAACGAAAAAGGCTTGGCGTTTGTTGGGGAATTAGAATTCCGTCAGCCCATAACCGAAGCCCAATAATTGCAATATTGCTGATGTATTATTCATAAGCCAAATTTATAACGTCAAGCCCGAACTGAAGTACAATAAAGAAGAAATGTTGAGGCTATATTCGTCAAGCCCCAATAATGCCAAACCATATGTTGCACGCCGTTTTTGTCACCCAATTTTAAAATACTTGTCAATTTCTGGTCTGTGATATTCTACAATCCATTCGTTTCGGTTTGTATAAATATCTCTTATTTTATTAGCATTGTCACTCCAAACATAGCAGCCTCGGTCGTCATACATTTGAAATGCTTTGTTAGTTAATGGGTCAAAGAAATATATAGTCTGGTCTATTGCAGGTTCAAAGCCCATTTCAGTATTTGCAATTCCTTTTAAAATATTTTCTACGTTGATTTCGTCTACTCGTAACTTTCCTATTATTATTCTTACATCAGCTTTTTCAAAAACTTCATTTCCGTCTTTGTCTGTTGTAAATATTCGAGTATTTACTTGTTCTAATTGATTGTAAAATTCTCTAAATTTTTCAGTCGGAAATTGTCTGTGCAAATAATCGTTTGAAGCATTGAAAGCATTGGGTTCATTATATTCAAAGATTAAAACCCAAATTGTATTCTTAGGATTGTCAAATGTGTCATTAAAGAGTTTTACAGCTCTGTCTGTTGCTTGATTCACTCTTTCAATAGTTCCATTTTCTAAAAATTCACCACCAAGTTCAAACCTAATATGAACTTGTCCACCAATTGTATGCTCTGTGTCAATTTTTGAGTTAGGATAAACTCTGTCAAAGTATGATTGTAATTCTTGTCTTAGCATTTTTGTCTAACAGGTAGTGTCATAAAATGGCGTGCAACGAACAGGTATTGAAAATGTGGCTGGCAAGGTTGTTCCGTCCGCCGACCACTAAAGCTTAATTCCTGTTCCAAAAGCCAAATGTAAGAACCGAAGCCCAATAGTGTTACGTCCCCCGAAACAAAAGCGTAAGGAAAGTACTGAAGCCGAGTTTGTTCCGTCCCCAGCCATATTTGCAATACTTGTGTTATAAGCCGTTTTATTATTTCTTGTCACCCGTCAACACTTTAATTAAATCAGAAATCTCCTTGTCTTCTTTCGGTCGAATGTCAACGTGAGAAAAGTAGGTTTGTGAATTAGGTGCCCAGTCAAAATAAGTACCAGCCGTGCGAGATTTCATTTCGTCAGATTGTTCCTTTGTCACATTTAGTTTTTGTTCAAATATCATTTTGGGGTTTTCATCAACTGGTTCAATAAAGACTTGCAATAAATAGTCACCTTGTAAAAATGAATAACTATTTCCATCCTTTGGTAGTAGAAAATGATGATTGCAAGCAATACCGCTTTTGCTGATAAAAAGTCCGCTTCCTCTTACAAGTCCTTTGTCGTCATAAACCCAAACATTAAAATTTTGAACTGATTCGCCTCGCTGCAAACGAATAAACATGTTTTGAATATATTGCCCTCGGTCAGACGTGCTGTAAAGTAATGTCCGAATGAAAACCTTATTGTGTTTCTCTCCGCCTCCGTCTGGTCCAAAAAATATTACTGTTGGTCTTGTCATTTTTATTACTCCCTTTTTGATTCGAGTCAACCAAAAAGTCAAAGCAGAAATTGTCAGGGCAGTTAATGATATTATGATACTAATGCTGTTCATTGTCGTGTTTAAAATGGCTTATAACTCTTAAATAGAGCGCACTTGTAATTTTTCATGAGTAGCGTATTTTTTTATAACCCATTACTAATCAAACAATTAAAAAAATAGTTAACACTATATTACAGTTGCGTCAATACAAAAATAAGGAATTTTACAATTCCAAATTCAAGCTATCCAATGGGCTTAATATTTTCAATAGAGTTTATATCAATTAGAATTCGTATATAGGTTACA
>CANCVE010000136.1 GCA_947381435.1 Chitinophagaceae bacterium | reverse complement strand
GGCAGTAATAAAAAAGCAGCAGCCTTATGTGGATAACACCAAAGTGGCAGCCTGATTTGTTAATTTTTATTGCTGAAAAAAATTTGTTTATGTCATAGCAATCATTCCCATTTTTTTCTGGTGCGCCAGATGAACCATTCGAAATGACGCGAAGATTATGGAGATGATAAAACGTTATTTGAAGGAGTGAGAAAATACTAAATTATGCATACAGAAACAAACGAAAACAGCATCTTCCCAAAAGGAGAAAAGACTTCTCCCGCTTATTTTACAGGAACGGCATGGTTGAATGTATTGGTTCCGCAAGATGAACGAGGCAATTATACCATCGGCAATGTGTTCTTTGAACCCGGTTGCAGAAACAATTGGCACACACATCCGGCTGGTCAAATACTGATTATTACGGATGGCAAAGGGTTTTATCAGGAAAAAGGAAAAGAGGCTAGACCAATTGCCAAAGGCGATGTGGTGGTTATTCCTTCTGGTGTTGAGCATTGGCATGGGGCAACAAAAAATACTAGCCTTACCCATATAGCCATCACCAATATTACAGAAAAAGGTGCGGTGGATTGGTTAAAGCCAGTAACGGATGAGGAATACAATAGTGTACACTAATAAATTATGGAGAAGAAAAGGCTTAAACACATAGGAAGCATAGGCACATAGTAAACATAGATAGGTTTTTCTTATTAAGATTTTAAGAAAGGACACATAGAAAAAGTTTCACTTTTTATACTCGAGTCTATGTATTCTTGAAGTGTAACGTTTTTTCCGTTTTTTCTATGTGTCTATTGTGACTATGTGTTAGTTAATTTCTTTTCTAGTGTGTTGATGGGTAAATTAGATATAAACAAATAAAATAAGAATTATGCAAAAAATTAAATTAAACAATGGAGTAGAAATGCCCATACTAGGATTTGGCGTATTCCAAATAAAGGATGCGGAAGAATGTGAGAATACGGTAGTTGAGGCAATACAAGCGGGCTATCGGTTGATTGATACTGCTGCTTCGTACCTTAATGAAGAAGCAGTTGGCAAAGCAATTAAAAGGGGTGGCGTGCCTAGGGAAGAACTATTTATTACTACAAAACTCTGGATACAGAAGGATGGATATGAAGGAACGAAGAAGGCTTTAGAGAACTCCATGAAGCGTTTGCAGTTGGATTATCTGGATTTGTATCTCATCCATCAGCCTTATGGCGATATTTATGGAGAATGGCGGGCCATGGAAGATTTATATAAGGAAGGGAAAGTGCGGGCAATAGGAGTTGCTAACTTTCATCCGGATAGATTAATTGATTTGATGATTAATAATGAGATTACTCCTGCCATTAATCAGATAGAAACACATCCTTTCCATCAACAAATAGAAGGGCAGCAATTTTTACAGGACAATAATGTGCAGATTGAATCTTGGGGACCATTCGCCGAAGGAAAGAACAATATGTTCCATAATGAGTTATTAGTATCTATTGCCCAGAAATACAACAAGTCTGTTGCACAGGTAATTTTGCGATGGCTTACACAAAGAGGTGTAATTGTTATTCCGAAGTCGGTAAAGAAAGAAAGGATTGTGGAGAACTTTAACATATTCAACTTTGAACTAAATGCTGAGGATATGGAAGCAATTGTTTCTTTGGATACGAATAAGAGTTTATTCTTCGATCATCGTGATCCTGAAATGGTGAAATGGTTGGGCAATAGGAAACTAGATGTTTAGATACATACTGTAATCAATAAATTAAACATAAATAATATGAACACTTTTGAAGTTAAAGCTTACGGAACACAGGCTGCCGATGCACCGATAAAACTCATGAACATTGACCGTAGGGAAGTATTAGAAAAGGATATAGAGATTGAAATCTTGTATTGCGGCGTGTGCCATTCCGATTTGCACACTGCCAAAAACGATTGGGGCTTTACTGCATATCCAGCAGTTCCTGGTCATGAGATTGTTGGAAGAGTTACTAAAGTAGGTAGTGCCGTTTCTAAGGTTAAAGTGGGCGACATAGCAGCGGTTGGTTGCTTGGTGGATTCTTGTAGGGAATGTGATAACTGCAAGCACAATCTTGAACAGTTTTGCAGCAATGGTATGGTGGGAACTTACAACGGAAAGGACAAGCATTTGGGTCACCAAACTTATGGGGGATATTCGGAAAAGGTAGTGGTAGATGAGCATTTTGTGCTGAAAGTGCCTGCCAATCTTAACCTAGCTGCTGTTGCGCCTTTGCTTTGTGCAGGTATTACCACTTGGTCGCCATTGCGTCATTGGGGAGTGAGCAAAGGAAGTAAAGTTGCGGTGATAGGCTTGGGCGGATTAGGCCACATGGCTATTAAACTAGCAAAAGGTTTGGGTGCAGACGTTACACTATTCTCCAGAACGCCCGATAAAACAAAGGATGCAATAGAACTAGGTGCCGATGATGTGGTTATATCATCTGATGCTGACCACATGGCTAGCGTAAAAGGCAAATTCGATTTGATCATTGATACTGTTCCTTATGTGCATGATGTAAATCCGTATATCACCACATTAGGCGTTAATGGCACATTGGTATTGGTGGGTTATTTGGGTGGATTAGAGCCTATCTTGAATACTGTGCCGTTGATATTGGGCAGAAAGTCGGTAGCAGGATCATTAATTGGTGGCATTGCCGAAACACAGGAAATGCTTGATTTCTGTGGTGAGCATAACATTGTTTCGGAGATTGAATTGATAAATATCCAAGACATTAATGAAGCGTATGAAAGGATGCTAAAAAGCGATGTTCGCTATCGTTTTGTGATAGATATGGCTAGTTTGAAGAAGTAATCTCAACTTAATAGAAGCATTAAAGGCACAAGTGTTGGATATTTCCTACGCTTGTGCCTTTTTAGTTATTAGGGCATATCTGTAGAAATAAGTGTTCAATGTATTAATCAAAAGGAAGAGGTCTAGCTAATTTATTGATAGTGTATTTGCAAAACTTATACATTTGTTAATCACCACTTAACTTGACAACCTACTATATCTAACATAAAAATGAGCATATTTAAACTGATTCCATCCTTCACATTTATCTTATTGTTTACTAGCCTATCATTTGTAAACGCTCAATTGAAAGAGGAATATTTGCCAGGGACTATTGCAATGAATAGTGGAGAAACATTGTTTGGCTTTATCAAAAGTGAAAACCTCGACAGAGCAAACACCACCGTTAACTTCAAGAAACTATTGAGTGATAAGAAAAGTATTCTATTGAAAGATTCTTTGGTAAGCAGCGTGAATTTCAACAATGGAGAAACATTTGTAGTGCTCCATATAATGCCCGACAGTCAGCAGGATTCAGTTAGTCTCTTCGCACGCTTAATTGTAAAAGGAAAGGCGTCAATGTACAAGACCATGTACCTAAAAGATGAGATGTATGTTATTGTAAGGGATGGCATAACGTACCCATTACAGCCTAATACTCTAGAAAGTGGTGAAATGGAGGTTACTAATCACTTTTACAGATTCTATCTCAAGAGTGCATTACAATTGGATGAACTGGTTACAATGATTGATGAGGTTACATACAGTCGGGAGAGTTTTGTTAAACTTGTTACTGAATATAATAAGCGAGTCTCGTCCGAAAATACCCTAATTAACATTAAATATAAACCTATTCATTTTACCATTATTGAAATGGGCGGAGGGCAATCAAGTAAAGACAACTACGAAATATATTTCAGGGGATTGTATCGTTCCTATTTTCCCTATATAAGCAGAAGCACCTCTTTGAATATTGGCGTACAATACTACCAGTACAACTACCAAGAGTATAATTACTTTGCCAATGCCAATTTTAGTAGAAAACTATTCGCCATACCTATTCAATTGCAACAGAACCTTTTAAACAAGTGGTTCAGACCCTACCTGAGCACTGGTATAAATTTATCTTACATATCAGATGTCAATGAAGCTGGCCTAGATTATAGAAACGTAAGTTCGGGATTTCAACAGAACTATGGGTTTAACCTGATATTTTCTGCTGGTATAGAAGTAGATATTATCAAAGGGTTTATGGCAAGAGCCGAATATCGATTCGAAGATTATACCCATCCACGTTTATTTGGTGTAGGTTATCATTTTTAGTAGAGCGACTTCACTTCTAAACACTGATTTAGAAACCAATACTGATTTATATCATTTTACAGCAACTAGCCGCCCCCTATTTTGCGCCCAAATTGTAATATGACGGAAAAGATTGAACTAATGGCACCCGCAGGAAGCTTTGAAGCTATGCAAGCTGCCATCGATGCTGGTGCAGACTCGGTGTATTTTGGTGTGGAGCAACTAAACATGCGCGCTAGGGCTACCATGAACTTTGTATTGGAAGATTTAGAAACCATTGCCAATCTCTGCAAACAGAACAACGTACGAAGCTATCTTACACTCAACACCATCATTTACGACCACGACATTACCCTCATGAAGCACATTGTAAATGAGGTGAAACGTACAGGCATCAATGCCATTATTGCCGCAGACCAAGCAGTTATCAACTACGCTTTCACTAAAGGTGTAGAAGTGCATATATCTACACAGGCCAACATTACCAATGCGGAAACCATTCAGTTCTACGCTCATTTTGCCGATGTAATGGTTCTTTCAAGAGAGCTAAGCCTTAAACAGATAAAACAGGTTTGCACTACCATTAAAAAAGAAAATACTACAGGTCCATCGGGCAAGCTGATTGAGATTGAAGTGTTTGCACATGGAGCATTGTGCATGGCGGTTTCGGGCAAGTGCTACTTGAGCCTTCATACTCAAAATTCATCTGCCAACAGAGGTGTTTGTGTGCAGAACTGCAGAAGAAGTTACAAAGTGATAGACCTAGAAGATGGCCATGAACTAGAGATAGACAACGAATACATTATGTCGGCAAAGGACTTATGTACTATCAACTTTTTAGATCAGTTGATTGATACGGGCGTAAAGGTGTTGAAGATAGAGGGGCGCGGAAAAGCGGCTGACTATGTAAAGACGGTTACTACTTGCTATCGTGAAGCCATAAATAGTTATTATGCAAAAGATTACACACCCGAGAAAGTACAAGGGTGGATGGAACGATTAGAAAACGTTTATAACAGAGGCTTTTGGGGAGGCTATTATCTAGGGCAGGAAATGGGCGAATGGACGAATGCTACAGGTTCGAAGGCATTAACAAAAAAGATATACTTAGGCAAAGCATCCAATTACTTTGCTAAATCGGGGATTGCAGAGTTTTTGATAGAAGCCTATTCATTGAAGTTGGGGGATAATGTACTGATTATTGGCCCTACAACGGGTGTACTAGAAACTACGGTTTCCTGCTTACATGTAAATGAGGAAGGTGCAAAAGAAATGGCACAAAAGGGCGACTACTGCTCGTTTGAAACAGGGAAACAAGTGCGCAGTTCGGATAAATTATATAAAGTAGTAAGCGCAGTGGAGAAGCAGAAAGCATGATAACCATAACCTACCGACGGAATAAATGCATAGGGTGTAACTACTGCACCGAGATTGCCCCCCAAAGATGGCAGATGAGTAAGAAAGACGGAAAGAGCAATCTGATTGGTAGCAAGGATAAAAAAGGATTTTGGACAATAAAGGTACCAAATGATGAGTTGGATATGAATGAACGTGCCGCAGCATCCTGCCCAGTAAAGGTGATTGAGGTGAGGGTGTAGTTGTAAAATTTACAAACTTTTGTAATTACAAAGTAATAACTTCGAGGCATGATTTTAAAAGTGATAGACATTGGCAATTCAAAAGGCATCAGGCTTCCGCAGGCATTGATAAAAAATTATAGTATTGAAAAGGAAATTAAAGTAGAGCTGAATGAGGATGGTATATTGCTAAAACCAATAAAAAACGCAAGAGAAGGTTGGGAAGGACAATTTAAGAGTGCTTTGGCAGCGCAATCTGACGATGATAAAAGTTGGCAGGAACCTTCCAATAAATTTGATGAGGAGGAATGGCAATGGTAGTTAAACGAAGCGAAATATGGTTGGTAGACCTTAACCCGACCATAGGAAAAGAGATGCAAAAGACAAGACCCTGCATGATTATTTCGCCAAACGAAGCAAATAAATACCTTGATACAGTAATGATAGCCCCTTTAACTTCTACTAAAAGAGGATATCCATCAAGAATAAACTGCACATTTGAAAGCAAAGAGGGACAGATAGCAATAGATCAAATGAGAAGTATTGATAAAGCCAGATTAGTAAAGAAGTTGGGAGTAATCGATAAAAACACAGCATTAAGGGTATTCACGCTTTTACAGGAATATTTCTCACTTTAACTTTATGTAGGTCGGCATTTTGTTAGTCTCTGCCAGAACCTTTGCCTTCCATCTTGTCAACATATTCCACACTGCCGAGGCGTAGCTTTAAGGGTATCTTGGTCGATTTTTCTAGTTGTATTTCTTTCTTACACATAAACCCGAGCTTAGTGCTGTAATAATTTTCGGACACTAATCTTAAAGGTTGCATGCGTAAACTATCAAGCGATTGTTGGCTGATACGAATGAGTTGCTGAGCATTGGCAGCTGTTCCAAAACAAATTAAGATTATTGCCAACAATAAATACTTCATAGCATTTCCTTATTTAAAAGCAAATATACAGGGCATTCATTGCAATAAAAGAGTGTCTATTTAAGGAAACAATACCCTACAAAAATCCTTTATTGGTCATATTAACTACGTCGAGAAAAGCTAACCATTACCTTTGCGCGAAATTTGAACGATAAGAAATGGTTTATTTAACAAGGTTAGAACACTTTAATGCAGCACATAAACTTTACAACCCCAACTGGAGCAGAGAGAGAAATGAGGAAGTATTTGGCGTTTGTGCCAATGAAAACTGGCATGGTCATAACTTTGATTTATTTGTTACTGTAAAAGGAACACCCGACCCTGATACTGGTTTTTTGATGGATGTAAAACAACTAAGCAAGATTATACAGGCGAATGTAATAAAGAAACTAGATCATAAGAACTTGAACCTTGATGTTGACTTTTTGCATGGAAAGATGTGCAGCACTGAGAACTTGGCTATCGGCATCTGGAATGAACTTTTACCACATATACCGTCTGTGGTACAATTGCACTGCATTAAACTATATGAAACACAAAGGATTTATGTAGAATACTTTGGATAGCAGCACACTAATCCTATTGAAACCGTATTTTTGAAATAAGGAAATGTTTATCTTTTTATTTCAATCAATTAAACAAAAAAAGAACTTCGGTGGTTTATATTACTCGGTTCTTCGAAATTGATAAAACTTTTAATACTAGTTCTAAAACAGTTGTTTAATTTCGTTGCATCGCTCGAAGCGTTGTTACTAGCTTTTTCGCTCTTTTTAATTTGAATAGCCACTTGGTAAACACACTTTTTACACAGTGCTTGACAGTTAGTAATCGTTGGTTTCTTGATTTTTTACATAATGGTTTATTTTTCTTTTGTTCAGTAGGATAAAGGAAACGCATTGTTCCCTTCACAGTGGGATTATCACTTTGTAGGATAAAAATTTGTTGATACCGTTTTATTTATGATGAACAAAGTAGCCGTTTTTAGAAAAGAACACTTTAATGCAGCCCATCGCTTGCACAACCCATCATTAAGCGACGAGGAGAATGCAGCATTGTTCGGCAAGTGCAACAACAAGAATTATCACGGTCATAATTATGATTTGATTGTTCAAGTTACGGGCATACCTGACGCTAAAACGGGGTATGTTATGGACATGAAAATACTTAGTGACCTGATAAGCAATGAAGTGTTGGATCGCTTTGATCACAAGAATCTTAATCTTGACACAAAAGAATTTGAAACATTGAACCCCACTGCAGAAAACATTGTAATAGTAATTTACAATTTGCTTAGGTATAAAATTGACAACACATTAGATTTAAAAATTAGACTTTATGAAACAGAACGGAATTTTGTCGAATATCCATCTTAACGAAGACAATAAGTTGGTGCTAAACGATACTGATATTATGATAGATGAAATAGGCGATAACCACATACTTACTTCTGTGGATACGCCGATAAGGAGCGATGCTTTTGAGTTGAGCGATGATGAGAAGATTGCAGAAATAGAGAAGCATTTTACAGCTATCATGAACACTTTAGGTCTTGACCTAACCGATGACAGCCTAAAAGGTACTCCTCGCCGAGTAGCAAAGATGTATGTAAAGGAAATATTCAGTGGATTGAACCCTGAGAATATGCCTAAGGTTGCTTTGTTTGAGAACAAGTATAAGTACAATGAAATGCTGGTAGAAAAGAACATTTCTTTCTACAGTAATTGTGAGCATCATTTTGTACCAATTATGGGTAAGGCACACATTGCCTACATTAGTAATGGTCAGGTGATTGGGCTAAGCAAGCTAAACCGAATAGTAGAATATTTTGCTAAACGCCCACAAGTACAAGAGAGACTTACCATGCAAATAGGCAAGAAACTGCAAGAGATTCTAGGTACTGCTGATGTGGCTGTTGTGATAGATGCAAAACACTTGTGTGTATCTAGCAGAGGTGTAAAAGATGATACTAGCAGCACAATAACTGCTTTTTATGAAGGAGCTTTTAAGGAAGAGAAAACGAGGAATGAATTCTTGAAATATTTGGAATTGAAGACAACGTTCTAGTTATGAGATATGAGTTATGAATTATGAGTTATTAGTACTCATAGTTCATAACTCATAACTATTTAAAATCCCCACTTAATTAGGGTTGCGCCCCATGTGAAACCGCCTCCAAAAGCAGCTAACACAATATTATCTCCTTTATTTAGTTTGTCTTGCCAATCCCATAAACAAAGAGGGATAGTTGCGGCGGTAGTGTTGCCATAGCGATCAATATTAATCATTACTTTTTCTATTGGCATACCAACCCTTTTTGCAGTTGCATCTATGATTCGTAAATTAGCCTGATGTGGTACTAACCAAGCGATGTCTTCTCCTGTAAGGTTATTTCTTTCTAGCAGTTCGGCGCTAACATCGGCCATACCCGTTACAGCATATTTGAAAACTGTTTTACCTTCTTGGTGCATATAATGTTCTTTTGCAAGAACCGTTTCTACGGTTGAAGGCCTTAAAGATCCACCGCCTTTTATGTATAAAAAGTCTTTACCCACACCATCGCTTTTCAGGATGCTATCTTGTACACCATAACCATCGGTACTTGGTTCTAACAGTACTGCTGCAGCACCATCGCCAAAAATGATACAGTTATTACGTTCTGTATAGTCTATAATACTGCTCATTTTGTCGGCACCTATTACGACAACCTTTTTATAACGACCGCTTTCAATATAACTAGCACCTGTAGTAAGGGCAAATAAGAATCCGCTACAAGCAGCACTCAAGTCGTAACCAAAGGCGTTAGACATGCCTACTTTGTGAGAGATTATATTGGCCGTAGAAGGGAAAAACATGTCGGGGGTGACCGTAGCACAAATAACACAATCTATTTCTAGCGGATCGATGCCTCTTTTAATTAGTAGATCAAGAACTGCTGGAGTACCTAGATCGCTGGTTGCCGAACCGGGTTCTCTGAGTATTCTTCTTTCGGAGATACCTGTTCTGGTGCGTATCCACTCATCATTGGTGTCGACCATTTTTTCTAAATCAAAGTTTGTCAATTTAGTTTCGGGAACAAATCCACCAACGGCGGTAATAGCGGCAGTAATTTTACTCATGTAGTATCTCTTATTTAATGAAATCCCAATGGGGAGGGGCGTAAAAGTAAAAGTTTTATGCTAAAGGTTCTAATATGTTATTCCCACAACAAGGGGATTAATGTAGATAATTATATTATTTTAACATCTTTGGTAAGGATTATAAATGAAAAGAAGGAGGATTTTACTTCAGTGGGAATCAACAATTAAACAAAGAAAATACGTATCATGGGTTACTTTATCACTGATTAGAAGAATAGAATGATGGAAATGCTGGTTTACAAACTACAAAATATTTCTGAAATTATCGGTAGAGAGTATAAAGTAGTTTGTGTAAACTGGTAGTAATTAATTTTAGGGTTTCATCGCTGAGTGGAGCGTAGCGGAACGAGGCGATGAAACCCTAAAACAACTTTTTATTAACCTTTTATACAAGACTCAAATGGCAAAAAAAGACAAC
>CANCVE010000135.1 GCA_947381435.1 Chitinophagaceae bacterium | reverse complement strand
AAAAAGCAAACAATTATTATTATTGTTTCTCAGTTAGCAGGGTGTATTTCAGGAATAATATCCGTAATAATAATTGCGAAATTCATGGGGGCTTCTAAGGAGATCATCTTAACTATTGCACCAAAATCAGTAACTGTCCCCATTGCAATGGAGGTGTCAAGAATTAATGGTGGTATTGCATCACTAACTGCTGCAGTAGTGGTTATAGTTGGAATGTTTGGGGCAATATTTGGTTATTCAATCCTTAAAATAGCTAGAGTTACAAATCCTATTTCTCAAAGTCTGGCAATAGGAACAGCAGCACATGGCATCGGCACTTCAAAATCAATGTCAATCAGTTCTACTTTTGGCGTTTACTCAAGTCTTGGTTTAATACTAAATGGAGTATTAACCTCTGCCCTGACGCCTTTTATATTAAAGATTTTTAGTAGATGGTTTTAAAAATGTATGTTTTATTTGAATACTAATCTTTTAAAAACTATCACAACTTTAAATTAATTTGCTTGCCAATATATTCAATAATTCTATTATTTTTTACCGATGTTTCGACTCCATTACCAATGCCCTTTTTCACCAATACAACACTAATTGTTCTCTTTTGCAACATCCCACTAAACTTTCCTTTACTGTCCCCAATTGTCAACTCTCTTTTTCGATCATTCCATTGAAAGTTTATGGTAGAATAGCGTCCTTTTTCATAGTTATAATTATCGCCTTCATCTTCATACAACGTGAACTGTCCATCAGCGCTAGGATAAATCCTAAGTTCCAGATTGTTATCTTTCTTCTCGCTACTGTATTGCTTAAATGGCCCCATCGGCAATATTGATCCTGCTTTTACAAACAAAGGGATAACATCTATTGGCACTTCCTTTTCAATATTCTGCCCACCTCGCATTGTTTCCCCTGTCCAGAAATCTATCCAATTTGTTCCTTTAGGTAAGTAAACTTGTTGTTTTGCGTATTGGCCTTTATAACCATTTAGCATGTTAACGTCAGTATCTCCCTTTGCCCTATTTACATAAAAAGAGTCTGTAACGGGACAAACCAATACCGACTTACCAAACATATACTCATTATTCAAGTTATAAACCGCTGTATCATTGGCAAAATCCATTACCAAAGCCCTCATCATTGTTGAAGCTTTGGCAGTTACGTCCCAAGCATTGGAATAGATATAGGGTTGCAATCTATAGCGTAAATTGATATACTTTTCAATCGCATCATAAGCCCAGTTGCCTTTTTGCCCAAACTGATAAATTTCTCTTGGAGTAGCTTCTCCATGAGAACGCATCATGGGGCAGAAAGTGCCAAACTCTAACCATCGTACATACAACTCTCTAAATGCAGGATCATTAACACCTTTAGGAAATTTGCCTCGAGGAAAAAAACCGCCAATATCTGTATTCCAATAAGGTATGCCGCTGAGAGACAAATTAAGCCCCGCAGCTATTTGATTCCGAAATACATCCCACCGAGATTGAACATCACCAGACCATATCATTGTTGCATTGCGTTGCTGACCAGCAAAAGCAGATCGAGTAAGGATAAATACACGTTTTGAAGAATCTATACTCCTTTGATGTTGGTAAACACCACCTGTTGTACTTATCGGGAATGCATTTCTTACACTTCTAAAAGAACCTAGAAAGGTTTTGTTATCATCATCAGTTGTCTTAGGCCCAAGCTGATCGGGTTCGGTGGCATCCATCCACCAGCCATCAATACCTATCGAAAAGATATTCTTATGTAAGTATTTCCAATAAATATCACGGGCTTGCGGATTAAAGGCATCATATACCTGAACTATTGGCTTTCGAGGCCAAGTAATGAAATCGAATAGCATATTGCCATCCTTCATCTCATGAAAAATCTTTGTTTTATTACCAAAGGAAGGCCAAACCGAAATAATAATGTGTGCATTCATTTCATGAACACTATCAATCATTCTTTTAGGAGAAGGAAATCCAGAATTTCCAAACTCTGTCGAATTCCAATAACTATCATCCACTCCCCAATACTGCCAATCCTGAATAATACCATCAAGTGGTACTTTTAGAGATCGATATTTCTTTACAACTTCCAATAGCTCATATTGCGATTTATATCTTTCCCTACTTTGCCAATAGCCAAAAGTCCAACGGGGAAACATAGGCGATTGCCCTGTAAGTGTACGCATACTAGCAATAATTGCATCGGAATTATTACCCACAATAAAGTAGTAATCAGCACAATTACCTACTTCTGAAGCAAGCTTCACAATGTTTTCACTATCAGAGAAAGTTGTCGTAGAATAGTTATCCCAAAACACCCCAAATCCCTTTGTAGATTGAAAAAAGGGAACAGCAATCTGCATATTATTTTGTTTGAGTACAAGCGTTTGATTGCGCTGATTCATTCTGCCATTGGCATGCTGTCCTAAACCATAAAGTGCTTCAGAATTATCTATTAAATAACTTTGACTAACATTTGTCTTTGTTTCAGAGATAAATTTTTCATTTCCAAACTTCAATTCCTTCTCCAATAGAAGTACTTTTCCAACTGGTCTGAAATAACCAATTAGACCTGTTTTATAATTTACTTTAACTTGAAGTACATTACTACTAATAATAACCGCATCATTAGTCTTTGAAACATTTAGTGGTATTTCATCTGGAGTTTTAATGACAGAAAGGCTTTTTTTATCCAAATCTTCTGCAACGGCATGTTTCAATATCCTGACAATTTCATTTGTGTAAAAAGTTACTTTTATTTTTAATGAGTCAACTATTATTTCAGCCCCATTTTTAGTTAGGGTATATTGCTGAGATGAAGCTGAGAAACAAACCAAAAATAGAATGGTAAATATTGAAAATATTTTTAAATTGAGCATTTGGATTAATTATTTAAATAACAATAGATAAGATCGTCGTTGTTAAATTTAATAGCATTTATTTTATCGATGTTGTACCCTTTATTCTAAATATAGTTAGTGAATAAGCAGGAGATTCAAAAGTAAAGTTGTTATTTATTGTAACTTCAGAAACTATAGGAATCACCTTTGAGGTATCAGCTATCGTATTTTCTTCCTTTGGTTTTCCACTCAATGATTGTTTTTGGGCTAAAGCTGATTTACTAACGCCTAACTTCTTCAAATTAGCGGTTACTATTTTAGCATTTGAACCAGCATTGGCAATCTTTAGTATCTGGTCGCCGGTCTTACTATCTTTTACACAAGATAAACCCACTGTAGAGTCATTTGTATCAGCTGTAACTAATACATTAGGAAAATATAAATCTCCTTGGTTAGTAGAGAAAAGCTGTTGTACATAATAATTTACACTGGGAACAACCTTTGTGTTGCTAAAAAATATCATATCTGGATGCCACGATATATTACTGAGTTTGGCAAGCAAAGGCGCATAAGATGCCATTTGTACCACATCACCGTTTCTTTCAATCGATGTCATAAATACTGCTTCCGATAAAGCATTATACAATGAATTGCCCCTTGACGCATATTCACCAATGTAAACTTTGGAATGTGTCCGATCATAATTATCATAACGATGGGTATTATTTAAAAACCATTTCGGCTCCTCATAGTAGTGTTCATCCACAATTGGCACTGAAAGTTTATTAGCCAATTCCCATCCTTTTTCAAAATCTTCCCCTATTGGTGCAGGACCAACCGTTCCTACCACTGTAATTTCTGGATGCGTTTTCTTCACCGCATCATAAATCATTTCAAAACGCTCCTTAAACTCTGGAGTCATTTTATCTTCATTCCCTACCCCAACATATTTCAGGTTAAAAGGAGCCGGGTGCCCTGCTTCTGCCCTCTTAGCACCCCAAACTGTTGTTGGTAAACCATTGGCATATTCTATCAAATCTAAAACATCCTGAATGTAAGCTTGCATTTCAGCCATTGGCAATGCCCTTTGCCCTGTCCCCCCTACTATCCATGTTTCGCCTGAATTCTGACAGCTCACTGCCGCAGGTAAAATGGGGAGTGGTTGCGCCCCCATATCTTCACAAAACTGAAAGTACTCAAAGAAGCCAAGACCAGCAGTTTGGTGATAGTTCCAGATATTCCTTTGCTCTAACCTATTTTCTATTGGCCCAATGGTATTTTTCCAGCGATACATATTGCCCAAACCATCTCCATGTACTAAGCATCCCCCCGGAAAACGCATAAACTTAGGATGTAGGTCCGCTATTAATGTTGCCAAATCGGTTCTTAATCCATTCGGTCTATTTTTAAAAGTATTTTGAGGAAAAAGAGAAATAGCATCAAGTGCTAACTTGCTTTTTTCTTTTGCTAATAATACAAACTGTGCACTATCATAAGTTTTGGTGGCAGTAATAACAGCAGTATATTTCTCCCATTTATCCGACTTTGTATTAAAGGTAGACTCCCCTAAAATTTCCCCTTTTTTACTTTGAAGAATTACCTTGATAGGTATTGACTTGTTAGAAATCTGACGTATAAAACAAGAGAAATCATACTTATCACCTGCTTTTATCGCAATACCGCCATATCCAAAGTTTATGAGACCTACCCCTTCCTTCCCCTCTTCTTCTACCTTTAGTTCTATATAATGTCTGTTATTGGTAGAAATTGGCATTGCCGTTTCCACAGATACTGTACCATAACCAAATCCTTTGTTTGTATACTCCCAACCTGTTAGCGGGTTCCACCCTTTTTTATCATTGGCAGAATATTCGAAGGATCGGTTTTGAAGTAACTCAGCGTACAAGCCACCATCAGCAGAATAACTTATGTCTTCAAAGAAAACACCGAAGAGATTATCACTTATTTTTTTTGATTGTTGGGCATTTGTGACTCCAACAAAAAGGGTTACCATTATTCCGAGACTGATTACTTTTTTCATACTTTTAGTTAAGTTAGTCAAGCAAAATTAATTTTGGTTTGAATATGACACTTATTTATTTACAAGGCATCGTTTTTAGTAACATTTTATAAATTAATACAACAAAGTTTCACTAGTCAGATAAAACTAAGAACAAAGGGTTTGATAAAGAATATTGATATTAATTAATGATTTTATAGTTTCTGAAATCAAACAATCTAATACCAGTCAATTTCTCAAAGTAGTATAATACCAGATCTTTCGCTTTTAACTTCTTCTTCGATATATCTAAAATAACATTCCAGTTCTTTTCTGCTACTCTTTTAAGCATCACTTTAGGGTGAATTCCACTAAATTTAGCAAGACTATCATAGTTATTATAATCAAAGTAATCTGGCTGATCTAACATTTTCTTCGCTTGTTCATCTGTACGCCATAGCAATCCAAGGTTTTTACTTTTCTTCATCATTAGTTCAGGATCTTTTACCCATCCATAATGATATACACTTGCATCAATTGGTTTTACATGTAGTTTATTTTCCTCAATTCTAAAACCTTGCGCATCTTTATATGATTGAATTCTTTTGTTGTTTCTTATTATCCTTACCTCATGACTGTACCATTTTCGGCTATCCCCTACATAGTCATAAGTACCATAAAAATGAACATATTTAAACAAAAGTCCCTCCACAGCTATGTTATATTGATGCTTTTTGTAACCTTCCAAAATAGCAGGATAATATTTTTCATGTATCACTTCATCCCCTTGAATATAAAATGCCCATGTGCTTTCTGGGTCAATCAAGTTAAAAGCTTTATCTGTTTCCTTTGCAAGCACGGTTCCTCCACTTCTAAGATTTTTATCCCAAACAGAATGATGAATCTTGATTTTGGGATCATTAATCGCTTCTATTAGCCCTACTGTATCATCATCACAATCACCAATCAATACAATCATCTCATCCACAATTGGCAATACAGATTTTACTGCTTCTACTATTGGATAACCATTTATAACTGCATTTTTAATAATAGTGAAACCAGAAACTTTCATTAACACTTAGTTTGTATGATATAAAGCAAAAATAGGGACTGATGCAAATGTATGCACCAGCCCCTATCGTATAGTTATTTTGTAATTAAAAACTAGAGAACCTTTAACCCAACGCCTAATTCTAATTGTTGCGATTTCCAGCTTCCAGAACTTGACACATCACTGATGTTATTTAATCCAATAACATAACGTCCATAAACACGCAGTGAACTTAAATGAAATTGCAATCCTAGAACCCCAGAAACATCACCACTTTTAAAAGCACTCTCTCCATTTGTTTTTAAATCACTACTCTTATTCAACAAAATTCCGTATTGAGGTCCAACATTCAAAGTGAAAAATTTTGCAAAATTGTAACGCAATAACACTGGAATAGATAGGTAACTAAGTGTAAAAGCAGTGTTTGCATTTAAACCTGAAGTTAAAACACTACCAGAAGTACCAGAAACTGTCTTTGAACTAGTTTGACTAAATAGTAATTCTGGTTGAACACCAATCTTGCCCAATAAGTCAAATTCTGCAAATGCCCCACCTTGATAAGACAATTTGTATCCACTTTCAAAAGATTCACCGTCTATTTTGGTGCCAATTGCTCCAGCCTTAACACCTAGTGCAAAACTTTGAGCATTAACTGAAAATGTAATCGCAACTAATACAACTGTTGACAAAAATAATTTCTTCATAATCTAATTTTTTGTTTGAGCAAAATTGCCAATTATTATACCAAAAAGAGCAAGTATGCCCATTTTTATCTTTATTTAAGATATTTTGTTCATTTTCAGGCCATTCGAATGGCAAAGGAAGTCATTCTAATGGCACAAGGAGGTCATTTGAATGGCACAAGAAGGCCATTCAAATGGCATAATGAGGTCATTCGAATGGCTCAAGGAGGTCATTCGAATGGCACAAGAAGGTCATTCGAATGGCATAAGAAGGTCATTCGAATGGCATAAGGAGGTCATTCGAATGGCAAATGGGGACGATGTAATTTAAACTGTGTCAGGTCAAAATAAAAGTAGACCTTTAATAGAATAAATTATGAAAGAGAAACTTAGTGCAATATATTTTGACTTATTACCTAAAACTTATAACTTACAACTTCTTAAACATTTTTTCTTCTGATAAATTATTCAATACTGATAATGGCTTACTATTTATCTTCACAAAATGAATCAACGTTATTATTCTTTAGATGTGTTTCGAGGGGCAACGGTGTCACTAATGATATTGGTAAACAATCCTGGTAGTTGGGATTACATTTTTTCCCCGCTCGATCATGCACCTTGGCATGGCTGTACACCTACCGACCTTGTTTTTCCTTTCTTTTTATTTGCCGTGGGAAACGCATTAGCGTTTGTAATGCCACGCTTTGAAAAAGAAGGAACTACCCCAATGCTTAAAAAGGTTATTAAACGAACGCTACTCATATTCGGTATCGGTCTATTTCTCAATTGGTGTCCTTTTGTAAAATGGGATAATGAAAACCTCATTCCAAAACCGTGGCAACTAGTACGTATCATGGGTGTATTGCAACGCATAGCCATCTGTTATTGCAGCGCATCTCTCATTATTTATTTCCTCAAACTTCGCGGCACATATCTTTTTGGCTGTATCACCCTCCTACTCTACTGGATCATTTGTCTTTTGTTGGGCAATACAAATAGTCCATACAGTTTATACGGACATTTCGGCACCGCCATCGACATGAAAATCTTGGGTATATCACACATGTACAAGGGCGAAGGTGTTCCCTTCGATCCTGAAGGATTGGCAAGTACACCCGCTGCAATTGTGCAAGTATTGTTTGGTTATTTGATAGGCAATTACATCCAATCTAAAGGTAAAACCTACGAAATGCTTACTAACCTATTTGTTGCAGGAACCATATTGGTATGCGCTGGCTATTGTTGGGATTATGTATATCCCATCACCAAAAAAACATGGTCTGGCAGTTATACAGTCTACACAACAGGACTCGCCACAATCACCCTTTCTATATTAATTTACCAGATAGAGTTTAAAGAAGCTCGTGGTGCTTGGAGCCGTTTCTTCGATGTATTTGGCAAGAATCCCCTTTTCATATTTGTATTGAGTGGATTTCTTCCGAGGGTATTAGCCCTAGTACGATGGGTTGACCACTTGGATGAAGCTGGCAAGAAAGTATTTACCACTCCCTACAATTGGTTTTACCTACATATATGTAAAAATGTTTCTATCGATTTACGTATCGGATCTTTACTTTATGCCTTATGTATGATTGCTTTTTACTGGATGATTGTATATATTTTGGATAAGAAGAAGATTTATATCAAGGTATAAATACCCACAAATGGGCATAACACAGTTAAATAAATGCCAGTGTTTTATTCTTGATTTTATACAACCGACTTAGCTCGCTACTTTTTGCTTTCAGACTATTAGCTTTGCCACGATGCGAAAGATATTGATTATCCAAACTGCTTTCATTGGCGATGTTGTTTTGGCAACAGGTATTTTAGAAAAGTTACACCAACGTTTTCCTGAAGCAGAAATAGACTTTTTAGTTCGAAAAGGAAATGAATCGCTGTTTTCCCTTCATCCGTTTATTAAAAATGTACTTATCTGGATTAAAAAAGAAGACAAATACAAGAATCTTTTTCGATTAATAAAAACGATTAGAAGCAATAAATACGATTTAGTGGTAAACCTACAGCGGTATGCGGCTACCGGTGTGATGACGGTATTTTCTGGTGCAAAAACCACTATTGGCTTTGATAAGAACCCTTTAAGTTTTCTATTCTCTCAAAGAATAAAGCATCATTTCAGTGGTAATAATGGGGAAGTATTGCATGAAATAGAACGCAACCACTTACTAATTCAACATATCACAGATAACATACCTGCTAAACCTAGATTGTACCCAAGTATTGAAGATGAATCTTTTGTAAAAGAATATAAAACAAGGCCGTACATCTGTATTGCCCCTGCATCGGTTTGGTTTACTAAACAATTCCCTAAGGAAAAATGGATTAGTCTTATCAATGAGATACCAAGCGTTTATCCAATTTATTTGTTAGGAGCGCCATCAGACAAAGCATTATGTGAAGAAATTATAGCCAATAAAACACACCCTTCCGTAACGAGTATGGCTGGTAAACTTTCATTTTTGCAGTCTGCTGCCTTACAAAAAGGAGCATTATTAAACTATGTAAACGATTCGGCACCAATGCACTTTGCTTCTAGTGTTAATGCGCCCGTGGCTGCGGTATATTGTTCTACTATTGTTGGTTTTGGTTATGGACCATTAAGCGATAAAAGCTTTGTGATAGAAACTCTGCAACCTTTATCTTGCCGCCCATGTGGATTACACGGTAAAAAAGCTTGTCCATTAGGGCACTTTGATTGTGCTAATAAAATTACAAACGAACAACTACTCAACTCAATTGAAAATTGATAGTTGAAAATTGAAATTTGATGCAAATCAAAAATTACCGGAGAGTTATTTACACAGAGATACAAAGAGAACTACGGATGGAATACTGAATACTGAATAAAATGTTTGAGTTTAAGTACTCAGAGATAGAGAATATTATAAGACTGACAATTATTAATTAAAAATTGTCAATTCTCAATTAAATAAAATGGATATTAACTGTACAGATAAAGAGTCTTTTATATTGAAGAAAATAGCTGCCGCTGCTAAGGAAATTGGCGTGGACGCGTATTTGATAGGAGGCTTTGTAAGAGATAAAATAATTGGAAGACCCACCAAAGATGCCGACATCGTTTGTTTGGGCGATGGAATTGAATTAGCGCATCAGGTAGCTAAACGCTTTAATCCAAAGCCTTCGGTTGCCTTCTTTAAAACGTTTGGAACGGCACAAATAAAGATGGAAGATGGCTTCGAAATTGAGTTTGTAGGCGCAAGAAAGGAGAGTTATGATTTTAATAGTCGTAACCCAATTGTAGCACCCGGCACGCTAGAAGACGATCAAAATAGAAGAGACTTTACCATCAATGCCTTGGCAATTAGCCTGAATGAAGGAACCTATGGCAGCCTGATTGATCCATTTAATGGAATGGTGGATATTGAGAATCGACTAATACAGACTCCACTTGCACCACTGCAAACATTTAGCGACGATCCATTGCGGATGATGCGTGCCATCCGGTTTGCATCGCAACTAAACTTTACCATTACACCAGTTACTTTTCAAGCAATAAAAGATAATGCTGAACGGATAAAGATTATCTCTCAGGAAAGGATTACAGAGGAATTTAATAAGATCCTATTATCTAATAAACCAAGTATTGGGTTGGATTTATTAAGCAAGAGCGGACTGATGCAACTCATTTTCCCTCAAATGATGGCGCTTCATGGTGCTGAATATGTGGATGGACTAGGACATAAAGACAACTTTTACCATACACTCCAAGTGGTGGATAATATTTCGGCAAACACGAATGATTTGTGGCTTAGATGGGCTGCTGTATTGCATGATATTGCCAAACCGAATACTAAACGCTTTGAACCCGGACATGGATTCACCTTTCATGGGCATGAAGTAGTAGGCGCACGGATGGTGCCTAAGATTTTTACCAAATTAAAACTCCCTTTAAACGAGAAGATGCGGTTTGTTCAAAAGCTGGTAGAACTACACCTTCGCCCAATTAGTTTGACTAAAGAAAATATTACCGATAGTGC